>NZ_JBFUAI010000013.1:0-202137 GCF_056406355.1 Cellulomonas sp. P1_C4
GTGCACGACGCGGCCGAGCTGGCGCGGGCCCGGGCCGACGACGACCTGCGGCGGGCGCTCGAGGAGCGGCGCGCGTCCCAGGCCGAGCGCACGGCGGCACGCGCCGAGCTCCGCGCCGCCCGCAAGCTGGCCGACGTGCGCGTCCGGCTGCTGTTGGACACGATCGTCGACGCCGCGAGCGGGCTGCGGTCGGAGCTCGCCCTGCCCCCGGTAGCGGACCTGCCCGCGGACCTGGTGGGGCCGACGGCGACCCCGGACGCGGTCCGGCGCGGCTCGCGCGGGCGGTCGGTCGACGACCCGGCCCTGCTGGACGAGCTGCTCCGCCAGCCGTGGGCGCACCTCCTCGTCGACGGCTACAACGTCTCCAAGACCGGCTTCGGCGAGCTCTCGCTGGCCGAGCAGCGACGGCGGCTGGTCGACGGCCTGGCCGGCGTCGCCGCCCGCACGGGCGCCGAGATCACGTGCTGCTTCGACGGCAAGGAGGGCCAGCAGGGTCCTCCCGGTGGGTACGCGCGCGGGGTGCGGGTGCTGTTCGCGGTGGGGGAGATCGCCGACGACCTGATCCGGCGGCTCGTGCACGCCGAGCCACCCGGCCGCGTGGTGGTCGTGGTGACCAGCGACCAGGAGGTCGTGCGCGACGTCGAGGCCGACGGCGCCTGGGTGGTGCCGTCGAGCACGCTCGTCGCGCGGCTGCAGCACCTCTGAGGCCGTCAGGCCGCCCTGTCAGTGGGCCCCGCTAGCGTCCGCGACATGATCATCGACTGCGACACCTGCATCCAGCGTGCGACCGCGTGCGCGGACTGCGTCGTGACGTTCCTGACCATCCCCGTGCGCTCCCCGGCCCCGGTCGCCGTGACGACGGGGGAGACGACGGCAGGGGCGGTCGAGCTCGACGCCGCGGAGCAGCACGCCATCGGCGTGCTCGCGGCGTCGGGTCTCGTCCCGCCCCTGCGCCTGGTGCGCGCGGTGTGAGCCGTCAGTCGCGCGCCGGGCCGTCGTAGAGGGCGTCGACCTCGCCCGCGAACGCCTTGAGCACCTCGTTGCGGCGGATGCTGAGCTTCGGCGTGAGGTAGCCGTTGGCGATCGTCAGGTCGGTGTCGAGGATCCGGTACTTGCGGATGGACTCGGCCCGCGACACCGCCTTGTTGGCTTTCTCGACCGCCTTGTCCAGCGACGCGAGGACGTCCGCGTCCTTGGCAGCCTCGGCGAGGGTCATCTCGGGCTTGCCATGCGCCGCCAGCCACCCCGGAACGCCCTCAGGGTCGAGCGTCACGAGCGCGCCGATGAACGGGCGCTGGTCGCCGACCACGACCACCTGGCTGATCAGCGGGTGCGCACGGAGACGGTCTTCCAGCACGGCGGGCGCGACGTTCTTGCCGCCGGCGGTGACGATGATCTCCTTCTTGCGCCCGGTGATCCGCAGGTAGCCCTCGTCGTCGAGCGAGCCGAGGTCGCCGGTGCGGAACCAGCCGTCGTGCATCGACTCCGCCGTGGCGGTGTCGTTGTTGTGGTAGCCGCGGAACACCTGGATGCCCTTGACCTCGACCTCGCCGTCCTCGGCGATACGGACCGCGCTGCCGGGCAGGGGGAGCCCGACGCTGCCGATCTTGGTGCCGCGACCCGGGCGGTTGACCGTGGCCGGCGCCGTCGTCTCGGTCAGGCCGTAGCCCTCCAGCACGTTGAGGCCCAGGCCGCGGTAGAAGTGACCCAGGCGCTCACCGAGGGGCGCACCGCCCGAGATGGCCCAGCGCGCCTGGCCGCCGAGCGCGTTGCGCAGGCGGTGCAGCACGAGGACGTCCGCCACCTTGTGCTGCAGGCGCAGCCACGGGCTGGGGCCGCGCGGGTTGTCCAGCGCCCGCGAGTAGACGATCGACGTCTTGGCGGCCCGCTGGAAGATCGATCCCTTGCCCGACGCCGCGGCCTTCTGCTCGGCCGAGTTGTAGACCTTCTCGAAGACGCGGGGGACGGCGAGGATGAACGTCGGGCGGAACGACGCGAGGTCCTCGAGCAGGGTGGCGGTGCTGGGGCTGTGGCCCAGCACGGCGCCGGCCGGGACGCAGAGCACCTCGATGAACCGGGCGAACACGTGCGCGAGCGGCATGAACAGGAGCGTCCGCGCGCCGGGCTCGCTGACCACCTCGTTGAGGTCGGCGACCGCGTTCACGGTGAGCTCGTAGAAGTTGCCGTGCGTGAGCTCGACGCCCTTCGGCCGGCCGGTGGTCCCCGACGTGTAGATGATGGTGGCGACGTCCGAGAGCACCGCGAGCCCGCGGCGCCGCGTGATCTCGGCGTCGGGCGTCGCGGACCCGCCGGCCACGATCGCGTCGACGGCCCCGTCGTCCAGGATCAGGACCTCGCGCAGGTGCGGTGCGTCCGCACGCACCTCGTCGACGACCGCCGCGTGCGTGGCCGTCTCGACCACGAGCACCGAGACGTCGGCGTCGGTGAGGATCCACAGGACCTGCTCGGCCGAGGACGTCTCGTACAGCGGGACCGGCACCGCGCCGGCGGCCCAGACCGCCCAGTCCAGCAGCGACCACTCGTAGCGGGTGCGGGACATGATGCCGACGCGATCGCCCGGCTGGATGCCGCGGGCGACCAGGCCCTTGGCGACGGCGACGATCTCGGCGTCGAACTCGCGCGCGGTCAGCGGGATCCAGGGGCCGTCCTGCTGGGTCTTGTGCTCGACGACCACGCGGTCGGGGGTCCCCGTGACACGCTCGGCGAGCAGGTCGTTGAGGTTGTTCGAGGGGTCGACCTCGAGACGCAACGGCGTATGGAACTCGTCCATGCTGGCTCCAGTGACAGAGGGGCGAAGTGTGCCCCGAGGATACGGGACGCGAGGTGCCGCGCAGGCAGCACCCGAATGGGTACGCTCTGCGGCGGACCGGGTGCGGCGACGTCGGCACGTGACGTCACGGGCACGCGCAGCCGGATAGCGTGGGAGCCCGCACCGGACGGTAGCGAGCACGGTACGAGCGCGTAGGAGCACACACGAACATGCACGCCATCGGTGTGGACATCGGCGGGACGAAGATCGCGGCAGGTGTCGTCGACGAGGACGGCACGATCCTCGCGAAGACGCGTCGTGACACAGCTCCCGACGACGTCGCCGGCATCGACAAGGCCATCGCCGAGGTCTACCAGGAGCTGAGCGGCTCCTACGAGGTCGGCGCCATGGGCGTCGCCGCGGCCGGGTTCGTCTCCGCCGACCGCTCCTCCGTGCTCTTCGCGCCCAACATCGCGTGGCGCGACTACCCGCTGCGCCAGAAGGTCCAGGCGATCCTCGGCGAGGACGACGTGAAGATCGTCGTGGAGAACGACGCCAACGCGGCCGGCTGGGCCGAGTTCCGGTTCGGTGCGGCGCGCGACGTCGACGACATGCTCATGCTCACCGTCGGCACGGGTCTCGGCGGCGCGATCGTCTCCAACGGCGAGCTCGTGCGCGGCGCCTGGGGCGTCGCGGCCGAGGTCGGGCACATGCGCGTGGTCCCCGGCGGCCACTACTGCGGCTGCGGCCACGAGGGCTGCTGGGAGCAGTACGCCTCGGGCAGCGCGCTGGTGCGCGACGCCCAGGCGACGGTGATCATCCAGCCCGAGCGCGCGGCCCGCCTGCTCCAGCTCGCGGGCGGCGACGTCGACAAGCTCACGGGCCCGCAGGTCACCCAGGCCGCCCAGGAGGGCGACCCGCTCGCCGTCGAGCTCCTCACCGAGCTGGGCCGTTGGCTGGGGGAGGGCGCCGCGTCGGCGACCGCCCTGCTGGACCCGGCGCTCATCGTCATCGGCGGCGGCGTCGCGGACGCCGGCGACCTCCTGCTCGCACCGGCGCGAAACGGCTTCGCGGAGCAGCTCTCCGGTCGCGGGCACCGACCCGAGGCGACGATCGTCGTCGCGTCGATGGGCAACGACGCGGGCATGGTCGGTGCGGCCGACCTCGCGCGTCTCTGACCGCGTGCCGGTCACGTCCGACCGGGTCGGTCAGACGACGGCGCCGGTGTCGTGGTCGTCGGGGTCCCGACGATGCGGCATCCGCCACACGAGCACCGCGATCCCGATGACGAACACCACGGCCGCGGCCTGCACGAGCGCGGCCGGGGCGTCCCGCCAGGCGACGAGCACCACGAGCAGGAAGATCGGCATGCCCGCCGCGGCGAACCACGCCATGGTCAGCAGCGGGTCACCGCCGAGGACAGGTCCGGGATCGGGTGGCACGAAGTGCGCCTCGGCGTCGACCGCGGCCTCGGCGTCGTCGTACTGCGACGTGCCGTCCCAGTCTCGGCCGCTGGGCTCCGGCGCCGGGGGCGTGGGTTCCTGGGCCGGGCGCACGACCCGACGCTCCGCCACCCACGGGGCGACGGGGAACGTCAGCCCGCTGCTCGGAGCCGTCGGTTCCGGCTCCGTGGGCGCCGGCGGGTCGTCCGTCCCGTCGTACCCGTCGAGCTCGCTGAGCTGGGCGACGATCGCCGCCCAGGCCTCGTCGTCCGTGGGCGCCGCGTGATCGGGCACCTCGTCGGGCGTCGGCGGCGGGACGTCCGCGCCCGCCGGCGGGACGCCGTCGTCGGGGTCGTCGGGGCGAGGTGCCATAAGAGCACTCTAGAGTCGGACCGAGCAGTCGGGGTGGCACGTGCTCGGCCCCGCCTGCCGCAGGGGGTCGTCGGGTACGAGCACAGGGGCTCGGGTGGACGGACAGTCCGTGTGTCGGGTCGAGAGGTGAACCGTTGTTCTACTGGTTGATGAAGCGGATCTTCGTCGGTCCGCTGCTGCACCTGGTCTACCGGCCGTGGGTGCGCGGCGCGGAGAACGTGCCCGAGGAGGGTGCGGCGATCTTGGCGAGCAACCACCTCGCCGTGATCGACTCGTTCTTCCTGCCCCTGGTCCTCGACCGTGAGCTCGTGTTCATCGGCAAGCAGGAGTACTTCACGGGCTCGGGCGTCAAGGGACGGCTCACCGCGGGCTTCATGCGCGGCGTCGGGACCATCCCCGTGGACCGTGGCGGCGGCAAGGCGAGCGAGGCGGCGCTGCGCACCGGCCTGCGCCGGTTGGCGGACGGCGACCTGTTCGGCATCTATCCCGAGGGCACCCGCAGCCCCGACGGTCGCCTCTACCGCGGCAAGACGGGGATCGCGCGCCTCGCGCTCGAGTCCGGCGCCCCCGTGATCCCGGTCGCGATGGTGGGCACCGACGAGGCGCAGCCCCCCGGCCGGCGGATCCCGAAGGTCATGCGCATCGGCGTCCTCATCGGCGAGCCGCTGGATTTCAGCCGGTACCAGGGCATGGAGAACGACCGGTTCATCTTGCGGTCCGTCACCGACGAGATCATGTACGCGGTGATGAGCCTGTCCGGGCAGGAGTACGTCGACGTCTACGCGGCGACCCAGAAGGCGCGCATCGCCACCGGCCACCCGGCCGTCGCCGGCGACGCGGTCGACCACCTGCCCGCGGCCCCGGGCGGGCGTCCCGTGCCGGACGTCCAGGTTCCGGTCCCGCCCGAGGGCGAGTCCGAGACGTCAGTAGGATGACGCGGTCGGCCTGAGCGCCGACTTGGGGGCGCGCCGTCGCAACGTGCGTGCCGAGGGTGTCAACGAGAGGTGTTTCTCATGTCGGTTCGTCGCGTCGCCCTCCTGACCGCAGGTGGCTTCGCCCCGTGCCTGTCGTCCGCCGTCGGCGGGCTCATCGAGCGGTACACGGAGATCGCTCCCGACATCGAGATCATCGCGTACGAGCACGGCTACTACGGGCTGCTCCGCGGCGACAAGATCGTCATCGACGACGAGACGCGCGCGAAGGCCRGCCTCCTGCACAAGTTCGGCGGCTCGCCCATCGGCAACTCGCGCGTCAAGCTCACCAACGCGGCCGACTGCGTGAAGCGCGGCCTGGTGAAGGAGGGCGAGGACCCGCTGCAGGTCGCGGCCGAGCGGCTCAAGGCGGACGGCGTGGACGTGCTGCACACCATCGGTGGCGACGACACGAACACCACGGCGGCCGACCTCGCGGCCTACCTGCACGAGAACGGCTACGAGCTGACGGTCGTCGGGCTGCCCAAGACCATCGACAACGACGTGGTGCCCATCAAGCAGTCGCTGGGCGCCTGGACCGCCGCCGAGGAGGCCGCCGGCTTCGCCGCGAACATCATCGGCGAGCATCGCTCGGGCCCCCGCATGCTCATCGTGCACGAGGTCATGGGCCGGCACTGCGGGTGGCTCACCGCCGCCGCCGCGGCGGACTACCGCACGTGGCTGGACACGCAGGAGTGGGTGCCCGGCATCGGCCTCACGCGCGAGCGCTGGGACATCCACGCCGTGTTCCTGCCCGAGCTCGCGCTGGACATCGACGCCGAGGCCGCGCGCCTGAAGCAGGTCATGGACGCGCAGGGCAACGTCAACATCTTCCTGTCCGAGGGCGCCGGCATGCACGAGATCGTCGAGCAGCTCGAGTCGTCCGGCACCGAGGTGCTGCGCGACGCGTTCGGCCACGTGCGGCTCGACACGATCAACCCGGGCCAGTGGTTCGCCAAGCAGTTCGCCGAGAAGCTGGGTGCCGAGAAGGTCATGGTGCAGAAGTCCGGCTACTACTCGCGCGCCGCGGCCGCGAACGCCGAGGACCTGCGGCTCATCAAGTCGATGACCGACCTGGCCGTCGAGTGCGCGCTGCGCGGCGAGTCCGGCGTCATCGGGCACGACGAGGAGCAGGACGACGTGCTGCGCGCCATCGAGTTCCCGCGCATCGCGGGCGGCAAGGCGTTCGACGTCTCGCAGCCGTGGTTCGGTGCGCTTCTCGAGGACATCGGCCAGCCCCTCGTCCCGGCGAGCCACTCATGAGCGTCGAGCCGGACCCGCAGGTCGTCGCGGGGCTGGACGCCTGGCGCTCGATGTCGGCGGTGCAGCAGCCGCGCTGGCCCGACGCGACCGCTCTCGAGGCCGTCACGACGCGCCTGTCAACGCTGCCGCCGTTGGTGTTCGCCGGCGAGGCGGACCACCTGCGCGCCCAGCTCGCGGCTGCCGGCCGGGGCGAGGCGTTCCTGCTCCAGGGCGGCGACTGCGCCGAGACCTTCGGCGAGGCGACGGCCGACAACATCCGCAACAAGATCAAGACGATCCTGCAGATGGCGGTCGTGCTGACCTACGGCGCCAGCCTGCCCGTCATCAAGATGGGCCGGATGGCCGGGCAGTACGCCAAGCCGCGGTCGTCCGACAGCGAGACGCGCGACGGGGTCACCCTGCCGGCGTTCCGCGGGGACATCATCAACGGCTACGAGTTCACGCCCGAGGCCCGCACGCCGGACCCGCAGCGCCTGCTCGAGGCGTACCACACGTCCGCGTCGACGCTGAACCTCATCCGCGCGTTCACCACCGGCGGCTTCGCCTCGCTGCTGCGCGTGCACGAGTGGAACCGCGGCTTCATGGCGAACCCCGCGTACTCGCGCTACGAGGAGATCGCGGCCGAGATCGACCGCGCCATCCGCTTCATGGCGGCCTGTGGGGCGGACTTCGACGCGCTGCGGTCGGTCGACTTCTTCGCCAGCCACGAGGGCCTGCTGCTCGACTACGAGCGGCCGCTGACCCGCATCGACTCGCGGACCGGCCTGCCGTACGACTGTTCCGGGCACTTCGTCTGGATCGGGGAGCGCACCCGGCAGCTCGACGGCGCGCACGTGGACTACTTCTCGCGTGTGCAGAACCCGCTCGGCATCAAGCTCGGGCCGACGACGACGGGCGACGACGCGCTCGCGCTCATCGACAAGCTGAACCCGCAGGGCGAGGCGGGGCGCATCACCTTCATCACGCGCATGGGCGCGGGCAAGGTCCGCGACCTCCTGCCCGCGCTCGTCGAGAAGGTGACCGCCGACGGGCGTCCCGTGACCTGGGTCTGCGACCCCATGCACGGCAACGGGATCACGTCGGCGTCCGGTTACAAGACGCGACGGTTCTCCGACGTCATGGACGAGGTGGCCGGCTTCTTCGAGGTGCACCGTGGGCTGGGCACCGTCCCCGGTGGCCTGCACATCGAGCTCACCGGCGACGACGTCACCGAGGTGCTCGGCGGCACCGAGGAGATCGACGACGAAGGCTTGGCGCGGCGCTACGAGACGCTCGTGGACCCGCGGCTGAACCACCAGCAGTCGCTGGAGATGGCGTTCCAGGTGGTGGAGCTGCTCCGCGCGTCCTGACGTCGCCGACCACGCCCCGGCCCGCCCCGTGCGGTCCGGGGCGTCGTCATCACCAGATGGTGACGACGACCGTGGAGCCCTTCGGGGCCTGCGAACCCGCCGCGGTGTCCTGGAAGCGGACCCGGTCGAGGATGCCGCCCAGGTACTTCTGCGCCTTGTAGATCAGCCCCGCGCCCTCGATCGCCTCCTTCGCGCCGGCGCCGTTCTTGCCCACGACGTCGGGCACGGTGACCAGCTCGGGGCCCTTGCTGACGACGACCTTGATGACGTCACCGCGGTGCCCCTCGGCGTTGGCAGCGGGGTCCTGGACGATGATCAGGCCCTTGGCCACGGTGTCGTTGAACGCCTCCGTGGGCTCGAGCGTGAGGGCGTCCGGCGCGAGCTGCGCTGTCGCGTCCTCGAGGGTCGCGCCGACGACGGACGTGATCGTCACGGGAGCCCGACCGCTGGAGATCGTGAGCTTGATGACGGCGTGGCGCAAGGTCTGCGCGCCGGGCTCGGCGGGGGAGCCGTCCGGGAGGGTCGCGCTGATGACCTTGCCGTTCTCGACGCTGTCGCTGAAGGCCGGGTCGGTGTAGTCCGTCTCGAGGTCGGCAGCCGTCAGGGTGGCCTCGGCCGCGGCCTGCATCTCGCCGACCACGCCGGCCGGGACCTGGACGTAGTCCGGGCCCTTGGAGATCGTGAACGTGACCGTGCCGTCCTTGCGGATGCGGTCGCCCTGACCAGGGTCGGCCTTGAACACCTCGCCGATCGGTGCGGTGCCGTCGAACTCGGAGACCGGTGACGCGCCGAGGCCCGCCTTGTCAAGGAGCTCCGTCGCGTGCGCCTCGTCCTGACCGATGATCGTCGGGACGGTCGTGAAGGCGCCCGGGCCCATCTGGAGGTACCACCACGCGGCGCCGCCGATCAGTGCGGCGAGCAGCGCGAGCAGGATGATCCAGCGCGCGCGGTGACGGCGCGGCGGAGCCTGCGGTGGACCACCCCGCAGCTCCGCGGCGCTGACACCGAGGCCGATCGGCAGTGCGACGGTGGAACCGCGGGCGTCGCCGGTCTCGAGGAGCGTGGTCTCGTCCTGGTCAGGGTCGGTCGCCGGTTCCGCGAGGTCGTCCGCCTCGAGGTTCTCCACCGACTCGGTCAGCTCGGCATCCAGGTCCGTCTCGGCCGGGTCGGTGGCCGCGGGCAGGACGATGGACGGTGCGACGTCCGCGTGACGGGCGAGCGTGTCCTCGTCCAGCGCGGCGCGCGTGCGGCGCAGGAGGGCGAGCGCGGCGGCGGCGTCGACGGGGCGGTCGTCCGGGTCGCGCGACGCGAGCGCGCGCACGGCGTCGTCGATCTCGATCGGGATCCAGTCGGCGAGCTCCGACGGCGCGGGGACGTCGTTGTTGACGTGCTGGAACGCGACCTGGATGGGGGTCTCGCCGGTGAAGGGCTGGCGGCCCGTGAGCATCTCGAAGAGCAGGATGCCGCACGCGTAGACGTCCGTGCGGGCGTCGCTGACGCCCCGCACGACGAGCTCGGGCGCGAGGTAGGCGACGGTGCCGAGCACGGTGCCGGTGGTGGTCGAGGTGACCTCCGTGACCGCGCGCGCCAGCCCGAAGTCGGCCAGCTTGACCCGGCCGTCGGTGGCCAGCAGGACGTTCTCGGGCTTGATGTCCCGGTGCACCAGGCCGACCCGGTGGGCCGCGGCGAGCGCGTCGAGCACGCTCTCGCCGATCCGCAGCGCCTCTCCGACGGTCAGCGCGCCCCGCTCGCCGATGTGCCGCCGCAGGTTCGCCCCGTCGATGTACTCCATCGTCAGGTAGCTGGTCTCGCCGTCGACGCCCTGGTCGTAGACGCCGACGAGCCCGGGGTGGGTGAGCCGGGCTGCGGTGCGGGCCTCGCGCCGGAAGCGGGCGACGAAGTCCGAGCCGGACGTGCCCTCCGCCAGGTGGGCGTGCATGACCTTCAGCGCGACGTCCCGGTCGAGGCGGCGGTCGACCGCCAGGTACACGGTCGCCATGCCACCGCGGGCGATGCGGGACACGACCTCGTACCGGCTGTCGACCAGGCGGCCGACGAGCGGATCGGTGACGGTGGCTCCCACGCCAGGGAGTCTACGGTCGGCGGCGCCGCGCGTCCCGCAGGCGCGACCTCAGTGGAAGCGCGTCATGTGGGTCTGGACGTTGGCGACATATCGCCGGGTGTCCGCGAACATGCCGTTCCTCTGCACCGACGTCGCGCCCTGGTAGTAGCCGGCGATCGCGGTCGGCAGGTCCGGGGCGTTGGACACGAGCGCGCGCAGGATGGCGACGCCCGCCGTCACGTTGTCGTCGGGGTCGACCAGGTTGAGCCGGCGCCCGACGAGGTCCGAGGCCCACGAGCCCGAGCTCGGGATGACCTGCATGGTGCCGATGGCGTTCGCGGGGGAGACGACGGCGTGGTTGAAACCCGACTCCTGGAACGCGATCGCCTGCGCGAGCGCCGGGTCGACGCCCATCGCCCGTGCCGTCGCGGCGATCTTGGACTGCATGGTCGCCTTCGACGGCACGCCCGAGGCGCGCAGCGTCGCCAGGTTGGCGTTGGCGGCGGCCACCACGGCCTCGGAGTACGTGCGGCCCTCGAACGTGTTGCCGACGGCCGCGGGGGCGGCGACGGGGACCGGGATCGCGAGCGTCTGACCGATCCGGATCATTGCGCGGGAGTCCAGACCGTTCGCGGCGACGATCGCGGCGACGGTGGTGCCCTTCGCGGCGGCGATCCCGATGACGGTGTCGCCCGAGCGGACCGTGTAGGCGATCGAGCTGGTGGACTGCGCGGGTGCCGCCGCGGCCGCGGCGGGTGCCGGTGCGGCGGCCGGTGCCGAGCCCCCGGGGATCGTCAGGGTCTGGCCGATGCGGATCAGGGCGCGCGAGTCGAGACCGTTGGCGGCGACGATCGCCGGCACGGACGTGCCGAGCCTCGCGGCGATGCGGCCGACGGTGTCGCCCGACACGACGGTGTACGAGCCCGCCGCGGGAGCCGCCGCGGGAGCGGGCGCGGCCGGTGCCGCGGACGACGCCGAAGGGATGGTGAGCACCTGGCCGATCCGGATGCGCGCGGCGTTGCCCAGGGCGTTGGCGCGCGTGATCGCGGCGACGGTGGTCCCGCTCCGGAGGGCGATGTGGCTGACCGTGTCGCCGGAACGGACGGTGTAGCTGTCGTCGGCGTGCGCGGCACCCCCGCTCGTGGTCACGGCGACGGCGGCGAGCGCCAGGGTCGCGCCGGTCCCGGTGGCGACGCGGCGCAGCCCGTCGGTGCGGGCGGTGGCGTGCTGCGGCATGGTGACCTCATGGTGCGAAAGTGAACGGATGGGGCCTGTGTGACTGGTGTGACAGAATGCGAACGTATCCGAATACCTCTGGTGTGGAAAGCGTGCGGGGGAATTGCGCCGGTGTAATTCCCGATTGCGTACTCTTGTCGGGTGAACGATTCCTCAGATGCCCTCGACCGACTCGTCGATGAGTGGCTCACGGTCCCTGATGTCGCCGAACGACTGGGCCTCGACACGTCGAAGGTCCGCCGGATCGTGCAGGAGCGTCGGCTCGTCGGCACCCGTCGGGGCGACCCGCGCGTGTTCTCGATCCCGGAGGCGTTCCTGGTGCCGGGCCACCTGGCCAACCCTGCTCAGCCGACCCATCCCGTCGCCGACCAGCCGTGGACCGTCCTCGCGTCCCTGCAGGGCACGCTGACGGTGCTGTCGGACGCCGGGTTCTCCGACGAGGCCGCCATCGAGTGGCTCTTCACCCCGGACGAGTCCCTGCCCGGGACACCGATCGACGCCCTGCGCGCCGGCCGCAAGACCGAGATCCGCCGACTGGCCGCCGCCGAGCTCTGAGAGACGGTCGACGCGTCCGCTGGCTCAGGCGTGGCGGTCGACCGCGGCGTGCGCCAGACCGATCAGCTGCGCCCGCGCCGGTTCGGGCCACGGCGCGTCGTCCATGAGCGCGAACGCGCGGCCGGCGAGGTCGTCGATGAGCGCCTCGACCTCGTCGGGCGCGCCCGTGTCTCGGATCGCGTCGGCGAGGACGGCGACGTCGGACTCCGTGAGCGAGCGGTCGCCGAGCCGGTCGCGCAGCAGCTTGACGGTGGTGTCGTCGGAGCGCGCCCGGGCCCCCGCGACCGCCCGCGCGGTGAGCACGGTCCGCTTCCCCTCGCGCAGGTCGTCCCCGGCCGGCTTGCCCGTGGTCGCCGGGTCACCAAACACCCCGAGCAGGTCGTCGCGCAGCTGGAACGCCTCGCCCAGCGGAAGGCCGAGCGACCGGCAGGCCTCGAGCTCGGCCTCGCCCGCGTCGGCCAGCGCCGCGCCGAGGACGATCGGGTGCTCGACGCTGTAGCGCGCGGCCTTGGCGCGGATGACCTCGCGCGCGCGCGTCTCGTCACGCTCCGGGTCGTCGCCCCACGGCAGGGCCTGGGCCAGCACGTCGAGGTACTGGCCCACGGTGACCTCGGTCCGCATGAGGTCGAACACCACGCGAGCGCGCTCGGCGCGCGCGAGCGGCTGCAGCGCGAGGGCGCCCGCGAACTCCTGCTCGCTGGCGATGAGCGTGAGGTCGCCGAGCAGGATGGCGGCGGACATGCCGAACCGGTCGGCGTCCCCGGTCAGCCCGTGGCGGGTGTGCAGGCCGGCGAACGCACGGTGCGCAGCGGGAAATCCGCGCCGCGTGTCGGAGTCGTCCATCACGTCGTCGTGGAACAGCGCCGCGGCCTGGAAGAGCTCCAGCGCCGCCCCGACACGCAGCACGGCCTCGGCCTCCGGCGTCCCCGGCACGCCGCCGTGTGCCCGCCACGACCAGTAGCAGAAGGCCGCGCGCAGGCGCTTGCCGCCCGTGAGGATCTGCGCCACGGCGTCGGCGAGGACGTCCGCGTCGTCGCTCGCCGCGGCGAGCACGGTGCGCAGCTGGGCGACGTGCCTGGTCAGCAGCGCGTCGATGCGGGGTCGGACGCCCTCGACGTCGACGAGGGTGGGGGTCGCGGCGCTCACGCGGGCAGCCTACGGCGCCGCTGCTCGCACCCGCCCACCGAGCGTCATGGTGCGCTCGTCGTCCCGGTCGAGGATGCCGACGACGAGCAGCTCCGAGCCGTCGCCGCGCGAGAAGGTCGACTGCGCGGCGAGGCCGGGCTCCGGTGCGGGCGGCGTGCCCTCGGTGAACCCGGCGGCGACCAGCGGCGCCCGGACGGCCGCGAGCAGGCCGGCGGCGTCCTGCCCCGTCCGCAGGTTGAGGCTGATCTCCGTGAGGTCCGTGCCCTCGACCGGTTCGGCCGAGGACACGAGCACGACCGCGCCGTCGGGCACGGGGACCAGCGCGGCGGGGAAGCCGGGGGCCAGCTCGCCGACGGCCGAGAGCGTGCTGTCGTCCTCGGGCAGCAGCGTCTCGGTCGGCGTCGGGGCGGGGGTGGCGAGGGCGGCTGCGCTGCCCGAGGGCGTCTCCCGGCCCGGCCCGCTGGTCGTGCACGCCGCGGCCGACGCACCGACCGCGAGCACGACGAGGACGGCGGCGAGGCCGGATCGGGCGCGCGCGCGGAGGGGCGCTGGGCGAGGCATCGGGTCAGGGTAGCCGTCGGGCGCGGCGCCTCGAGCCGCCCACATGCCCCGCGACGGGCCGTCCGGTGCACAGAACCGACGGTGCGCGTCCCGGGCCGCACCGCGGTCGGGTGGGCTGACGCCATGCAGACCACGACGCTCCGGGTGAGCGAACCTCAGGAGATCCTCGCGCTCGTGCCGCACCGGCTCGGGTTCCGGCCTCGGGACAGCGCCGTCGCGGTGAGCCTTCGACCACCACGGGGCGCGGTGGGGCTGGTCGTCCGGGTCGACCTGCCCCACCTCGCGGACGGCACCGACGGTCCGACGCTGGCTCGCGGGCTCGTCTCCCTCCTCGACCGGGACGCCGCGCGGCACGTCATCGTCGTGCTGTACACCGACCGCGACCCGCGCGGCGAGGACGGACCGGCCCAGCGCGCCGTCCGCCACTTCCGCGAGGCCGCCGCGGCGGCGTTCGGCGAGGTCCTCGTCTGGGTCGTGACACCGGAGGGCTATCTCGCCCTCGACTGCACGGACGACTGCTGCCCGCCGGGTGGACGGCCCCTGCGTGACCTCGACGGGACGCAGGTCGGGGCCACGCTCGTGCTCGCGGGCTCGGTGGTCGCCGACTCCAGGGAGGACATCGCCCGGATCCGTCCCGTGCACGGGGAGGTTCGCCGCTCGGTCGCCCGGGTGCGCCGCCGCTGGGAGCGTCGCTGGGCGGACGCGCTCGTCGCCGGGCCGGACGAGGTGACGCACTGGCGGCAGGAGTCGCTCGTCGCCTGGCGGTCTGCCGTGGCCCTCGTGTCGGCTGACGGGCCCGGATCGGGTGGCGCCCCGTGGGGTCGCCTGGAGGCTGGTCTCGCGGACACCCGGGTGCGCGACGGCGTCCTGGTGACCCTCGTCCCCGGGACGGGGGACCTTGCCGAGCGGTGCGTCCGGGAGCAGGGTCCGTCGACCGAGCTCGATGCCGCGCTCGGTGGCGCCATGTCCCTGATCATCGACCCGCGCCGCGGCGTGGTTCCCCCGGAGCGAGCCACCGCCCTCCACGAGGCGGTCCTCGAGGCGGTGGTCGCTCGCGGGCGCACCGGAGGCCAGGCGCCGGCGCTGACCCTGCTGGCGCTGCTCGCGTGGTGGCGCGGCGACGGCGCGCGTGCTCGCCTGCTGGTCGACGGATCGCTCGACGCCGAGCCCGAGTACCGCCTGGCCGGGCTGCTCGACGACGCGCTGCGGGCCGCGATCCCGCCCGGTTGGGTCCGCCACGTCGACTGACCTGCGACGAGATCCTCGCCGGTGCGCTCGTCGCGGCCCCCGCCCTCCGGTAGCGTCACGGTCACGGCGGTGTTGCCGCGGGACGAGGGGAGGACCGATGGGCATCGTGGTCGGCTATCTGGCCACTCCGGAAGGTCGGGCGGCCCTCGAGGCGGCGGTCCAGGAGGCACGGCAGCGTGACGTCCGGGTGGTGGTCGTCGTGAGCGCGCGACCTGACGAGCCGGACGAGCAGCGACGTGCGGTAGAGGAGGAGCTCGACCGGGTGCGTGCGAACCTCGCGTCGGCGGGGGTGGACCACGAGGTCCGGCTCCTGAGCGGTGGAGACGTCGCGGACGACCTCATCGCGACGGCGGAGGAGGTCGGCGCGCAGCTGGTCGTCCTGGGCCTGCGCCGGCGGAGCCCGGTGGGCAAGTTGATCCTCGGCGCCAACGCGCAGCGCGTGCTCTTCGACGCCCCGTGCCCGGTGCTCACGGTCAAGCCCGGTCCCGGCTGACGGCCCCCATCACGTCTGCCTGACGGTCGCTGCGGTCGTGCCGCGCGGCCGTTCGAGTGCGCGGGAATCTCTGGTGGTTCCCGTTCGTTGAGCACGAAGACCCCCTGAGAGCCGTCCCTGACGGGCCTGTCGTCGTGCCCATGATCGCGCCGAGCGGTCCGCGGGGTCGTTACAATGTCTATCTACCTCCCGGCCCCGTTCCGGGTGTCGCGCTGCCGAAAGGTCGTTCGTGTCGTCCCAGACCCCGCATCCCGCTCTTCCGCGTGAGTTCGAGCACCCTGCACTCCAGGACCTCGTCCTGCGTGGGCGCACCCACGGCACCGTGGGCGCCGAGGAGCTGCGCACCGCGTGCGAGCAGGCAGACGTGCAGGACGCCAAGCGTCTGCGCGCCGTGGTCCGTGGGCTCGCGACCGCCGGCATCGGCGTGCGTGAGCCGGCAGCCCCCGCCGCGCCCGCTCGTGCCGTCGCCGCCGCCGTCACCCGCTCGTCGGCCAAGACCGTCGCGAGCACCGACGAGGCACCCGCGAAGACCACCACCTCGCGCGCCGCCAAGACGACCGCACCCAAGACGGCCGCCGCCGCCAAGCCCGCCGCGGCGAAGACGGCCGCCGCGAAGACGGCCGCCGCCAAGAAGCCGGAGGCCAAGGTCGCCGGCGCCGAGCCCGTCGAGGACGAGGTCGTCGAGGGCGAGGAGATCGACATCGAGGCGATCGAGGAGGTCGTCGTCGAGGCCGTCGAGGTCGTCGAGGACACCGCAGCGGACGCCGATGACGACGACTCCGAGGACGGCGACGAGAAGAAGCCGGCGGCCAAGGAGGAGGAGTCCGAGGACAGCGGCTTCGTCTACTCCGACGCGGACGACGACGACGCTCCCGCCCAGCAGGTCGTCACGGCCGGCGCCACCGCGGACCCCGTCAAGGACTACCTCAAGCAGATCGGCAAGGTCGCGCTGCTGAACGCCGAGCAGGAGGTGGACCTCGCCAAGCGGATCGAGGCCGGCCTGTTCGCCGAGGAGCGGTTGAACGCGGGCATCACGATGGAGCCCAAGATCAAGCGCGAGCTCGAGTGGATCGCGAACGACGGCCGTCGGGCCAAGAACCACCTGCTCGAGGCCAACCTGCGCCTCGTCGTCTCCCTGGCCAAGCGCTACACGGGCCGCGGCATGCTGTTCCTGGACCTGATCCAGGAGGGCAACCTCGGTCTGATCCGCGCCGTCGAGAAGTTCGACTACACCAAGGGCTACAAGTTCTCGACGTACGCGACGTGGTGGATCCGTCAGGCCATCACGCGCGCCATGGCCGACCAGGCCCGCACCATCCGCATCCCGGTGCACATGGTCGAGGTCATCAACAAGCTCGCCCGCGTCCAGCGGCAGATGCTCCAGGACCTGGGCCGCGAGCCTACGCCCGAGGAGCTCGCCAAGGAGCTCGACATGACCCCCGAGAAGGTCGTCGAGGTCCAGAAGTACGGTCGCGAGCCCATCTCGCTGCACACGCCGCTCGGTGAGGACGGCGACAGCGAGTTCGGAGACCTCATCGAGGACTCCGAGGCCGTCGTCCCCGCGGACGCCGTGAGCTTCACGCTCCTGCAGGAGCAGCTGCACCAGGTGCTCGACACGCTCTCGGAGCGCGAGGCCGGCGTGGTGTCGATGCGGTTCGGCCTGACGGACGGGCAGCCCAAGACCCTCGACGAGATCGGCAAGGTCTACGGGGTCACGCGCGAGCGGATCCGCCAGATCGAGTCGAAGACCATGTCGAAGCTGCGCCACCCGTCGCGCTCGCAGGTCCTGCGCGACTACCTGGACTGACAGCCACCACGAAGGCCCGGACCGGACGGTCCGGGCCTTCGTCGTACCCGGGCGGTCCCGTAAACCTGCTCCGCAAGTATTGACTAACGGTTAGTGGTGGCTGACGATAGACGAGTCAGTCCGGCAGACCGGAGGTGGATCATGGGCAGTCCCGTCATGTGGTTCGAGATCACGAGCAAGGATCCCGACCGTGCGCGCACGTTCTACACACAGCTGTTCGGCTGGACGGGGGAGGCGCCGCCCGAGCTCGGCGGGTACACGCTCCTCGACACGGGCGCGCCCGCCGAGGCGGTCGGCGGCGGAATCGGTGCTGCGGACCCGGACGGACTGCCGCCGGGGATCCTGATGTACGTCCGGGTCGCCGACCTTGGTGCGACCTTGGCCAGGGCGGAGGAGCTGGGCGGATCGACCCTGACGCCGCCGACCGCGCTCCCCGCGGACAACGGGAGCATCGCGGTCCTCGCCGACCCGGAGGGACATGCGGTAGGACTGTGGGCGTGAGTCAGACGGACACGGTCCTGCGCGCGCTCGCCGAGCCGCGGCGCCGCGAGATGCTCACGCTGCTGGCCCACGACGAGCTCCCCGTGGGCCGGCTCGCGGAGGCCTTCGACGTGACCCGCTCCGCCGTGAGCCAGCACCTCAAGGTGCTCGAGGACGCGGGACTGGTCACCCGCCGGAGCGCGGGCACACGCAACTTCTACCGGTCGCGGCCGGAGGGGCTGGCCGGGCTGCGGTCCTACCTCGACGAGACGTGGGCGGCATCGCTCGACGTGGCGCGGCGGCTCGTCGAGGTCGAGGTGGGGGTCCTCGACCCCGACGGCGCCGAGAGGGACGACCGTGCGACGGCCTGAGCTCGCCCTGGCCGCCCCGCCGGTGCACCAGGCGACGACCGTGCGCGCGGACGTGACCAGGACCTTCGACGTCTTCGTCCGCGAGATCGGGGTCTGGTGGCCGGTCGAGCCGTTCTCCTCCGGCGGCGACCGGGTCCGGGACGTGACGATGGAGCAGCGCCTCGGGGGGAGCGTCGTCGAGACCTGGGACGACGGGACCACGCGCGAATGGGGCCGGCTCGTCGCGTGGGACCCGCCGCACGGCTTCACCATGTCGTGGCTGCTGACCCCGGAACCGACCGAGGTCGAGCTGCGCTTCCGGGCCCTCGGCGTCGGGCTCACGCGTGTCTCGGTCGAGCACCGGGGCTGGGAGCGGATGACCGAGGAGCAGCTCGGCGGCGCGTGCGCGCTGCCGGAGGGGTACCGCGGCGGCTCCTACGTGCGTGGCTGGGGCATGATCTTCGACCGGCTGGTCGCGCACGTCGACGCGGGATCGTCGTGACCGAGGTCAAGTACGTCGTGCTCTACGAGTCCGCACCGGACGTGCTCGCGCTGGCTCCCGTGCACATGGAGGCGCACACGGCGCACTACCTCGACTTCGCCGCGCGGGGTCTGCTGACGGCGATCGGCATGTTCGAGCAGCCCGAGGCGAACGGGTCGATGGGCGTGCTGGTCAGCCGCGAGGCCGCGGAGCAGTTCGCCGCGACGGACCCGTTCGTCGTCAACGGCGTGGTGCGGTCCTACCGGGTGCTTGCCTGGAGGGACGTGCTGGCCTGAGGGGTGACGACGGACGAGGCCCGGACCATCAGGTCCGGGCCTCGTCGCTGTCGTGGGTGGTGCCGTGGCGTCAGCTCGCGGCGCCCGCACCCGCTCCGTGCTCGGCCAGCAGGCGGTCGGTCTCGTCCTGGACGTGGGTCGCCAGCTCGGCGAACTTCGGGGCGTGCTCGCGCGCGTGGTGCGCGCAGAAGAGGAGCTCTCCCACCGGGAGGACAACTCGGACATAGGCCTGTGCGCCGCAGCGGTCGCAGCGGTCGGCCGCGGTCAGTGGATGCGTCATGGTCCCGGTCACGAATACATAGAACCATCCCGGCCGCGGATCCATCGCACCCGGAGAGGGTGGTTCGCTCACCGCGTAGCGGACTGTAACCGGCCCGCAACACGGCCGTTGCCGGCGGCATGGTGCCGCGGGGCTGTCAGGCCCGACGACTACCATCAGGGCCGTGACGACGACCTCCTCGCAGTCCGGCTACACCGCCCGGCACCTGTCCGTGCTGGAAGGGCTCGAGGCGGTGCGCAAGCGCCCGGGCATGTACATCGGCACGACCGACAGCCGCGGCCTGATGCACTGCCTGTGGGAGATCATCGACAACTCCGTCGACGAGGCCCTCGGTGGCCACGGCGACCGCATCGAGATCGTGCTGCACGCCGACGGTTCGGTCGAGGTGCGTGACAACGGACGCGGTGTGCCGGTCGACGTCGAGCCCAAGACCGGCCTGACCGGTGTCGAGGTCGTCTACACCAAGCTGCACGCGGGCGGGAAGTTCGGTGGCGGCTCGTACGGTGCCTCGGGCGGCCTGCACGGTGTCGGTGCTTCCGTCGTGAACGCCCTGTCCGCCCGTCTCGACGTCGAGGTCGACCGCAACGGCCGCACGCACACCATGACGTTCCGGCGCGGTGAGCCGGGGACGTTCGACGACCGCGGCGGCATCGGCCCGGACAGCCCGTTCGAGCCCTTCGTGTCCGGCTCGGAGCTGGCCGTCGGCGCCAAGGTTGCCCGCGCCCGCACCGGCACGCGCGTCCGCTACTGGGCGGACCCGCAGATCTTCCCCAAGACGGCCGTGTTCGGCTACGACGAGCTGGTCACGCGCGCGCGGCAGACGAGCTTCCTGGTCCCCGGCCTGACCCTGGTGGTCCGCGACGAGCGCGGCATCGCGGGCACCCCGGGCGCCGACGGGCCCCACGAGGAGACGTTCCTGCACAGCGGGGGCGTCGTCGACTTCGTCGACCACCTGGCGCCGGACACCGCCGTGACGGACACCTGGCACCTCACCGGGTCCGGCACCTTCACCGAGACCGTGCCGGTGCTCGACGACCGCGGGCACATGACCGCGCAGGAGGTGTCCCGGACCTGCGAGGTCGACATCGCGATGCGGTGGGGCACCGGCTACGAGACCGAGGTGCGCAGCTTCGTCAACATCATCTCGACGCCCAAGGGCGGCACGCACCTGGCCGGGTTCGAGGCGGGTCTGCTGCGCACGATGCGCAAGGCGGTCGACGCGAACGCCCGGAGGCTCAAGATCTCGGCGCGCGACACCTCGGAGCGGATCGAGAAGGAGGACGTGCTCGCCGGGATGACGGCGGTGGTCACCGTCCGGCTGGCCGAGCCGCAGTTCGAGGGCCAGACGAAGGAGGTGCTCGGTACCGGACCGGTCCGCGCCATCGTCGCCAGGGTCCTCGACACCGAGCTCGGCGCGATCTTCGTGTCGCCCAAGCGTGACCACAAGGCGCACTCGTCGCTGCTGCTGGACAAGGTCGTCGGAGAGATGCGCGCCCGACTGTCCGCCCGCAAGCAGAAGGAGATCTCGCGGCGCAAGAACGCGCTCGAGACGTCCTCGCTGCCCGCCAAGCTGGCCGACTGCCGCAGCGACGACGTGGAGCGCAGCGAGCTGTTCATCGTCGAGGGCGACAGCGCGCTCGGCACGGCCAAGCTCGCCCGCAGCTCGGACTTCCAGGCGCTGCTGCCCATCCGCGGCAAGATCCTCAACGTCCAGAAGGCGTCCATCACGGACATGCTGAAGAACGCCGAGTGCGCCGCGATCATCCAGGTGGTCGGTGCCGGGTCGGGTCGCTCGTTCGACCTGGAGGCCGCGCGCTACGGGAAGATCGTGCTGATGACGGACGCCGACGTGGACGGCGCGCATATCCGCACCCTGCTGCTGACGCTGCTGTTCCGGTACATGCGCCCGCTGGTGGAGGCGGGGCGGGTCTACGCCGCCGTGCCGCCGCTGCACCGCATCGAGGTCATCGGCGGTGGCGGTCGCAAGAACGAGTACGTCTACACGTACTCCGAGGCCGAGCTGGCGGCGACGCTGAAGAAGCTCGACCGGGCGGGCAAGCGCTACAAGGACGACATCCAGCGGTACAAGGGTCTGGGCGAGATGGACGCGGACCAGCTGGCGGAGACGACCATGGACCCGCGGCAGCGCACGCTGCGCCGGGTGACGGTCGAGGGTGCGCAGCGGGCCGAGGAGATCTTCGAGCTGCTCATGGGCTCGGACGTCGCCCCGCGCAAGGACTTCATCGTGGCCGGCGCCGAGGGACTGGACCGCAGCCGCATCGACGCGTGAGCGCTCCGCTCAGGGGGCGGGGTCGTCGAACAGGCGCAGCTCTTCCTCGTCGGGCGGTTGGAAGGTCGTCGCCCACGTCGCGAAGTGCTCCCGCGTGATCGGTGCGGCGGTCCACTCGCCGGTCGCGGTGCGCCGCTCGGCTCGCCGGACGAGCTCGTCGATCGGTGCGGAGAGGTAGTGCAGCTCCACCTCGGCTCCGAGGGCGCGCGCCCCGTGTCGCTTCTCGTCCCTCTCGGCCCGGGCCCAGTGTCCCCACTCGAGGATGACGCTCTGCCCCTGTCCGAGCAGGTCCTGCGTGAGGTCCCACAACAGCCGCTCGACACGCGCGCGCAGGTCGTCGTCCCACACGTCGCCGAGCCGGGTCACCCAGGTGTCCTTGTCGAGCCTGATCGCGGGCAGCTGGGCGGCCAGCCGTCGGGCGAGCGTGGACTTGCCCGTAGCAGGCAGCCCGCAGATGAGCACGAGCCGGGCAGAGGTCGTCGACACGCGAGCCATCGTGCCCGTTCCGGTGGACGGGAGTACCACCTTTTCGGTTGCCGTGACGGGGCGGCGGCGGGGAGGCTGGTCGTCGTGACCGCCACCGATCTCGCGCCCATCGCCGTGCGCGCCGCAGCGCCCGCCGACGCTCCCTTGCCGACCGACACGCCCGGCATCGCGTGGCGTCCCCTCACGCGGGACGACGTGCCGGCCCTGACCAGGCTCGTCACGGCGGTCGAGGAGGCCGACGACACGCCGTACCGAACCTCCGCCGAGGAGATCGACGAGGAGTTCGACGGC
Organism: Cellulomonas sp. P1_C4; assembly: GCF_056406355.1. NCBI lineage: Bacteria > Bacillati > Actinomycetota > Actinomycetes > Micrococcales > Cellulomonadaceae > Cellulomonas > Cellulomonas sp. P1_C4. The sequence goes on from NZ_JBFUAI010000013.1 coordinate 22,230, forward strand.
GACTGGAAGGACCCTGCGCGCGACACGCTCGCGGGCGTCGATGCCGACGACGTCATCCGGGCCTTCGCGCGCGTGAACCAGCCGCCGGGCGACGCGCGGGTCGTCCGCGCCTTCCTCGACGGCGCCGTCGACCCGCAGTGGCGCGGGCGGGGGATCGGGCGCCAGGTGCTCGCCTGGGAGGAGGCGCGCGGTCGCCAGCTGCTCGCCGCGTCGGGCAAGGACCTCCCGGGACGCCTCGCGGTGTTCACCGACGACGCGGCCGAGGCGACCGTCCGGCTCCTGAGGGCGGGCGGGTTCACGCCCGCGCGGTACTACGCCGAGATGCGGCGCCCGCTGGACGTCGAGCTCCCCGCGATCGAGGTGCCCGACGGGCTGAGCATCGTGCCGTGGAGCGCGGAGCTGGACGACCCTGTGCGGCTCGCGCACAACGAGGCGTTCGCCGACCACTGGGGGAGCGAGCCGCGCACGGCCCAGGACTGGGCGCAGGGGCGCAGCATGTTCGCCCCAGCGTGGAGCTTCGTCGCGATCGACGACGCCACGGGCGAGGTCGCCGGGTACCTGGTGTCGGGTCGGTACGAGCAGGACTGGCCGGTGATCGGCTACAAGGCCGGCTACACGGACCTGCTCGGCGTGCGGCGCGCGTGGCGGGGCAGGCGGCTCGCACCGGCGCTGCTGGCCACGGTGATGGCGGCGTACCGGGCGGACGGCATGGACATGGCCGAGCTGGGCGTCGACACCGCGAACCAGTCCGGCGCGCACCGGCTGTACGAGGGCCTGGGGTACGCCGTCTTCCACAGCTCGACGATGTTCTCGATCGAGCTCTGAGCGCGCCCGTCGAACCGTCTCGCCGGGGCGCCCGCGCGGGTTAGCATCGGCGCGGCGGGACGACGACGTCCGGCCGAAGGTGTCGCCGGACGAGGACGTCCGGCCTCGAGGAGGTCGCCGTGGGACGCTCGTTGTCCATGGCCGCGCGCACGTGGGTCGCGGTCTTCGTCGTGCTGGTGCTCGTGCAGCTCTCCGCCGAGTGGACGGGGGCGCAGGACGTCGCCCGGGTCGCCCAGTGGCTGCTCATGCCCACGCTCGCCGCCGTGGTGGCCTCCGCGACCCGCTGGCCCCGGGGTCACCTGGTGACGTGGGTGCTGGTCGCGCTGGGGTTCTCGTGGCTCGGGGACCTGGTGCCGTCCCTAGTCGGCGACGACGCCGCGTTCCTCGTGATGGTTGGCTTCTTCCTGCTCGCGCAGGTGGCCTACGTCGTGGCGTTCGCCCCGCACGTCCGGCGCTCCGTGGTCTACCGCCGCCCGCTCCTGCTGCTGCCGTACGCGGCGGTGCTCGTCGGGCTGGTCGCGGCCTGCGCGCCCGGCGCCGACAGCCTGCTGGTGCCCGTCGCGATCTACGGCGGCGTGCTCGCGGCGATGGCCGTGCTCGCCACGGGTCTCGGCCGCCTCGCGACGGTCGGCGGGGCGATCTTCCTGCTCAGCGACAGCCTCATCGCCCTCGACGCGTTCGTGCCGTCGTGGGACCTCGCGGAGCAGGGCTTCTGGGTCATGCTGACGTACGTCGTCGGGCAGGGGCTCCTGGCGTCCGCGGTGATCGTCCGGAACGCCGCCGAGCGCCGCGCGCCGGCACCGCGGCCGGTCCGCACCTACGTCCAGCGGCCGCCGGTGCCGGACAACGTGGTCGCCCTGGTCTGACGCGGCTGACTCAGCCGATCGCGTGCACCGGTGCCGCCAGCGCGGTGCCGGACATGTCCCGACGAGGGTCGAGGGGCGGCAGCTCGACGGGCTGACCGGCCGAGCCGGTGGCCCAGGCCGGCGCCGCGCCCACCCACGCAAGGATGAGCGCGTCCTCGTTGCGCAGGAACCGGTGCGCCCGGACCCCACCCGTCGCGCGGCCCTTGCCCGGGTAGACCTCGAACGGCGTGACCTTGGCCGAGCCGGCCTGGGTACCGGGCAGGGCCCCGGAGGCTCCGGCGACGGTCACGACCACCGCGTCCGCAGCCTGCTCGGCTCGGACGGCCCCGAAAGCCACCACGCGTTGGCCGGCGGCGAGCTTGATGCCCGCCATGCCACCCGCGGCCCGGCCCTGCGGCCGCACGGCGGAGGCCGGGAAGTGCAGGAGGGAGGCGTCGGAGGCGACCAGCACCAGCTCGTCGGTGTCGGTGACCGCGGCGACGCCGACCACCTCGTCGCCGTCCTTGAGCGAGATGGCCTCCCACGCGTCGCGGTTGCCGGGCACGTCGCCCGACGAGACCCGCTTGACGGTGCCCTGCACGGTGGCCAGAGCCAGCGTCGGGGCGTCCGCGGCGAGCGACGTGAGCCCGAGGACGCGCTCACGGGGCAGCAGCGTCACCACCTCGCCGAGGGGCACACCGCCGGACAGCGACGGCGCGCCGTCGGTCGGGGGCAGGCCCGGCAGGTCCAGCACCGAGACACGCACGACGCGTCCCTGCGACGTCACCACACCGATCTCGGCGCGCGCGGTCGCGGCCACCGCCGCCGAGACGACGTCGTGCTTGGCGCGACGGGCGCCCTCGACGCGGGGCGGCAGCTCTTCCGACGCCGTCCGGGCCAGCAGGCCCGTGCCGGACATGAGCACCCAGCAGGGGGTGTCGGCGATCTCGAGCGGAGCGGCGGCGCCGCGAGCGGCGGGAGCGCCGGTGATCGACGTGCCGCCGGCCGACTCGAGCAGGATCGTGCGGCGCGGCGTGCCGTAGGTCGCGGCCACCTCGGCCATCTCGTCCGAGACGAGCGCCCGCAGCCGTGCGTCGTCGGCCAGGATCTCGCGCAGCTCGGCGATCTCCTCGGCGAGCTGCTGCTGCTCCTTCTCCAGCTCGATCCGGGAGAACTTGGTCAGGCGTCGCAGGCGCAGCTCGAGGATGTACTCGGCCTGCGGCTCGGAGAGGTCGAACACGCTGCGCAGGCGCGCGCGGGCCGTGTCCGCGTCGTCGGACGTGCGGATGACCTGGATGACCTCGTCGATGTCGACGATCGCGACGAGCAGTCCCTCGACCAGGTGCAGGCGCTCGAGCCGCTTGGCCAGCCGGTACTCGGAGCGCCGCCGGACGACGACCAGGCGGTGCTCGACCCACACGACCAGCAGCTCGCGCAGGCCGAGGGTTCGGGGCTGGCCGTCGACGAGCGCGACGTTGTTGATGGAGAACGAGTCCTCGAGCGGCGTGTAGCGGTAGAGCTGCTCGAGCACGGCCTCAGGGTGGAAGCCGGTCTTGATCTCAATGACCAGGCGCAGCCCGTGCTGGCGGTCGGTGAGGTCGACGGCGTCGGAGATGCCGGAGAGCTTCTTGTTCTGGACGCCCTCCTTGATCTTCTCGATGACCTTCTCCGGGCCGACCGTGTACGGCAGCTCCGTGATGACGATGCCCTTGCGCTTGGGCGTGACGTTCTCGATCCGCGCGGTCGCCCGGGTGCGGAAGGCGCCCCGGCCGGTGCGGTAGGCGTCGCGGACGCCGTCGAGACCGACGATCTTGCCGCCGGACGGCAGGTCCGGTCCGGGCACGAACCGCAGCAGGTCCTCGAGCGTGGCGTCCGGGTGCATGACCAGGTGCCGGGCGGCCGCGACCACCTCGACCAGGTTGTGCGGCGCCATGTTGGTCGCCATGCCCACGGCGATGCCGGCCGCGCCGTTGACCAGCAGGTTCGGGATCGCGGCGGGCAGGACCTCGGGCTGGGTCAGCTTGTTGTCGTAGTTGGGCACGAAGTCGACGACGTCCTCGTCGAGCCCCGTCGTCATGGCCATCGCCGCGGGCGCCATGCGGGCCTCGGTGTACCGGGGCGCGGCGGGTCCGTCGTCGAGCGAACCGAAGTTGCCGTGGCCGTCGACCAGCGGAAGGCGCAGCGAGAACGGCTGCGCCAGGCGGACCATCGCGTCGTAGATCGCCGCGTCGCCGTGCGGGTGGAGCTTGCCCATGACCTCGCCGACGACGCGCGCCGACTTCACGTACGGGCGGTCCGGGCGCAGACCCATGTCCGACATCTGGAAGAGGATGCGGCGCTGCACGGGCTTGAGGCCGTCGCGGGCGTCGGGCAGCGCGCGCGAGTAGATGACCGAGTAGGCGTACTCGAGGAACGAGCCCTCCATCTCGGCGGCGACGTCGATGTCGACGATGCGCTCGACGAGATCCTCGGGCGGGAGGTCGGGGGTCGCGGGGCGACGCGCCATGGGTGCTGCTCCTCGGGGGCCGGTCTGCGGTGCGGCGACCATTGTGGACCGTGCGGGAGCCCGACCGGGCCGCGGCGCGCGGCATGCCGCACTACCGTGACTGACATGGTGGACGTCACGGCTGACGACCTCCCGCGACCGGTGCCTGCGTACCCGGCCTCGTGGGAGGCCGACGTCGTGCTGCACGACGGCTCGACGACGCACGTGCGACCGATCCGGCCGCAGGACGCCGCGGCGCTCCAGGCGTTCCACGTCGGTCAGTCCGAGCGGTCGACGTACCTGCGGTTCTTCGCCTCGCTCGAACGACTGCCGGAGCGCGACCTCGAGCGGCTGGTCACCGTCGACCACGTGGACCGCGTCGCCCTGGTCGCGGTGTCGAGCGGCCCGCCCACCGGCGCGGACGAGGACGCCGTCGAGCAGATCATCGGCGTCGCGCGCTACGACCGGATCGGCGACGACGAGGCCGAGGTGGCGTTCAACGTCGCCGACGCGCACCAGGGCCGCGGGCTCGGATCGGTGCTGCTCGAGCACCTCGCCGCGGCCGCGCGCGAGCGGGGGGTACGGCGGTTCGTCGCCGAGGTGCTGCCGCAGAACGGCCGGATGATCTCGGTGTTCCGCGACGCGGGGTACGCGGTGCGGCAGGTCACCGAGGACGGCATCGTCGCGGTGGGGTTCGACATCGACCCGACGGACCGGTCGCTCGCCGTGATGGCCGACCGCGAGCACCGGGCCGAGGCGCGCTCGATGCGGGATCTCCTGGACGCGAGCTCGGTGGTGGTCGTCGGACCGGGTGCGGACCCCGGGGGGACGTTGGCCGGGCTGCTGGCCGCGAGCGTGCTGGCGAACCTGCTGGCGGGCGACCCGTCCGTCGTCGTGCACGCGGTCGGGGTGCCCGGCGCGGCAGGGGACCTGCGGCTGGCGGACGTGCCTGCGCCGGTCGAGCTCGCGGTCGTCGCGGTGCCGGCGGGGGAGGCGACCGACGTGGTGCGCGAGCTGTCCCGGCTCGGCGTGCGGGGGATCGTGCTGCTCAGCGCCGGGTTCGCCGAGCAGGGTCCCGACGGGCTGGACCGGCAGCGCGCGCTGCTGCGGGCGGCGCACGGCGCCGGCATGCGCGTCGTGGGACCGAGCTCCTACGGGATCGTCGCGACGAGACCGGGCGGGCTGCAGCTCAACGCCTCGCTGGCGCGCACGCCCCCTGCGCCGGGACGCGTGGGCCTCTTCTGCCAGTCGGCCCCGCTCGCGGTGGCCGTGCTGGGGGCGGTGCGTCGCCGGGGGCTCGGGCTCTCGCAGTTCGTCTCCGCCGGGCACCGGGCGGACGTGTCGGGGAACGACCTCATGCAGTTCTGGGCCGACGACGACGGCACGGACGTGGTCGGGCTCTACCTGGAGTCGCTGGGCAACCCGCGCAAGTTCTCGCGCGTCGCGCGGCGCCTGTCGCTCATCAAGCCGGTGATCGTGGTGACCGCCGGACGGTCGGGCCAGGTGGTGCCGCCCGGCCACGCGGTCCGGCCGACGCACGCCCCGCCCCGCACGCTCGCCGAGATGCTGCGCCAGTCGGGAGTGATCCGCGTCGAGAACACGCACCAGCTGCTCGACGTCGCGCAGGTGCTCGCGCACCAGCCACTGCCCGCCGGTCGACGCACCGCCATCCTGGCCAGCTCCGCCTCGGTCGCGGCGCTGGTCGCCGAGGCATCGGCGGCCGCGGGCCTCGTCGTCAGCGGGCACGTCCAGCTCCTGCCGGAGGACGCGACGCCCGAGCGGGTCCACGCCGCCGTCGACGAGCTCTACGCAGACCCGGACAGCGACGTGGTCGTCGTCGTGCGCATCCCGACCGTCGGGGGTCCGGACGTCGCGCTGCAGCGGGCCGTGGCTGAGGCCGCCGCCCGGTCGGGACGGACCACGGTGGCCTGCATCTACGACCTGCACGGGATCACCCCGGAACTGTCGGCCGACGACCCGGCTGGCCGGTCGTGGACGGTGCCCGCCTACAGCACGCCGGAGGACGCGGCGCTCGCCCTCGGGCACGCCGCGCGCTACGCCCGGTGGCGAGCCGGTGACCGCGGGCGCCCGCTGCACCCGGTCGGTGCCGAGACGCGGGCCGCGCGCCGCCTCGTCGCCGGCTGGCTCGCCGCGGAAGCGTCGGGGGAGACCGCCCTGGCTCTCGACAGCACGCGGACCGCGGAGCTGCTCGCGACCGTCGGCGTGGCGGTCCTGCCCTCGACGCGCGTGCGCGACGCCGACGACGCCGTCGCGGCCGCGGAGCGGATCGGCTGGCCGGTCGCCCTCAAGACCACGGTGTCTGCCCTGCGGCACCGCGCGGACCTGGGTGGGGTGCGCCTCGACGTCGCCGACGAGGCGGAGCTGCGCGCGGACGTGGCCCAGGTGCTCGAGCTGGCGGCCGGCCAGGAGCCGGCGGACGGCGACGAGCCGCTCKAGGTGCAGGCGATGGCGCCGCACGGCTCGGCGTGCGTCGTGCGGTCCGTGGAGGACCCGCTCTTCGGCCCGATCATCAGCTTCGGGCTCGCCGGCGACGCCTCGGACCTGCTCGGCGACGTCGCCTACGGCGTCCCCCCGCTGACCGACGTCGACGTGGCCGAGCTGATCCGCTCGGCGCGGGCGGCGCCGCGGCTGTTCGGGTACCGCGGGCTGCCTGCGCTCGACGTCGCTGCCCTCGAGGACCTCGTCGCGCGCGTGGCGGTGCTTGCCGACGACCTGCCCGAGCTGCGCTCGCTCGAGCTCAACCCGGTCGTGGTCTCCGAGCACGGCGCGGTGGTGCTGGGCGCGCGCGTGGCGGTCTCCCGCGCGGACCGTGCCGACGCGACCCGACGCCTGTCGAGGGTGTGAGCCTGTGCACGCTCGCAGGACACGACCCTCGGGGTGGGAGGATAGGCGGGTGCCCGCTGCTGCTCCCGCCCTGCACCATGACCTCCACCGTGCCGGCTACTACCCGGAGCTCGTCGTCGACGTGCTCGACGTAGCCCTAGCCGACGAGGAGGTCGTGGCTCACCTGGTCCACCCCGAGACGACGTTCGACGCCGCCGAGGTTCGCCGCCACGTCACCGTGCTGGTGCTGACCCCCACGCGTCTGGTCGTCGCCCACGTCGACGACCACCCGGCGGACTCCGAGCACCCGTCGGCGTCCGCGTCGGCGACCACCGAGGCGGTACCGCTGGCGGAGCTGACCTCGGTCGCGCTCACCCACGTGGTGCCGCTGCCCGAGAAGCACGTGCCCGGCCAGCCGGCGCAGGAGCTGACGCTCGTCATCGGCTGGGGCGCGGTGTCCCGGGTCGACCTCGAGCCGGCCACGTGCGGCGACCCGAGCTGCGACGCCGACCACGGTCTGACCGGGACCCTGGCGCCCGACGACGTGGTCGTGCGGGTCAGCTCGGCGGCCGAGGGCGTCGACTCGGTCCGCGCCGCCACGGCCTTCGCGCGGCAGCTGTCGGCGGCGAGCGCGCGGGTCCGATGACCGACCTCGAGGTGCCGACCGCCCTGACCACCGCGTCCGCGCGGGCGCGCGCCGTGTTCGAGGCCGCGGACCTCGTCGCGCCGAGCTCGGAGTACCCGTGCCTCGGTCGGGTCCTGCCCGCGATCGCCGGCGCGGTCGGTGTCGACGCTGTCGCCGAGGCCGGGCTGGCGCAGGAGCTGCTCGGTCTGCCCTCGGCCTCGCGGGTCTGCGTCGTGCTGGTCGACGGGCTCGGCCACACCAACCTCGCCGAGCGCGCGGGGCACGCGCCGTTCCTGCGCCGTCGGCTCGGCGGCTCCACGCCGCTGACCAGCACGTTCCCGTCGACGACCGCCACCGCGATGGGAACGTTCGGGGTCGGCATGCCGCCCGGGCGCACGGGGATGCTGGGCTACACCGTCCGCGATCCCGCGACGGGCGAGCTGGGCAACCTGGTCAGCTGGACCGGGCTGCCGCCGGCCCGGCAGTGGCAGCGGGAGACGACCGTGTTCGAGCAGCTGGTCGCCGCCGGGACGACCGTCACCAGCATCGGGCCGGCCCGGTTCTCCGGGTCCGGGCTGACCGAGGCCGCCCTGCGCGGTCCGACGTACCGGGCGGCCGAGTCGCTCGCCGCCCGGGTGGACGCCACGGTCGACGCGCTCCGCAAGCCGGGCGTCGCGTACCTGTACTGGGGTGAGGTCGACAAGGCCGGGCACCACCACGGCTGGGGCTCCTGGCAGTGGGGCGACGCCCTGGCCGAGCTCGACTCCGAGCTGGGCCGGCTCGCACGGATGCTGCCCCGCGACACCGTCCTGGTGATCACCGCCGACCACGGCATGGTCGACGTGGACCGCGCCGCGCGCTGGGACGTGGCGACCGACCCGGCACTCGGCAACGGCGTCGACCTCGTCGCCGGGGAGCCGCGGGCCCTGCACCTGCACCTGGCCGCCGGCGTCGAGGCGACCGCGGTCGCGGACCGGTGGCGAGGCGTGCTCGGCGGGTCCGCGGTCGTCGCGACCCGCGACGAGGCGGCGGCGGACTCGTGGTTCGGCGAGATCTCGGAGCACGTGCTGCCCGTGATCGGCGACGTGGTGGTCGCGATGACCGGGCGGGCGACCGTGGTCGACTCGCGCACCCAGAGCCCCGCGTCCCTCGACCTGGTCGGCGTCCACGGCTCCCTGACGCGCCACGAGATGCTCGTGCCGTGCGTGGTGGTCGCCTGATGGCCGAACTGGTCTTCTTCTCGGGCACCATGGACAGCGGCAAGTCGACGCTCGCGCTGCAGATGCACCACAACCACGCGGCGCGCGGGCGAGACGGGGTGCTGTTCACGCGGCACGACCGGGCCGGCTCGGCGACCATCTCCTCCCGGCTCGGGCTCACGCAGCGCGCCCACGAGGTGGACGACTCCACCGACTTCTGGTCCGACGTCATCTCGCGCCGCACGCACGGCCGTCCCGTCGACTACCTCATCGGCGACGAGGCGCAGTTCTACACCGCCGACCAGGTGGAGCAGCTGGCCCGGGTGGTCGACGAGCTCGGCGTCGACGTCTTCGTCTTCGGCATCTCCACGGACTTCCGCGCCCGGCTCTTCCCGGGCGCCGCCCGGCTGGTCGAGCTGGCCGACCGCGTCGAGGTCCTGCAGGTCCGTGCGCTGTGCTGGTGCGGCGCCCGTGCCACCCACAACGCCCGCACGATCGGCGGTGCGATGGTGGTCGAGGGTGCCCAGGTGGTGGTCGGCGACGTCCAGCCCGGTGCCGACGAGGTCGCGTACGAGGTGCTGTGCCGTCGGCACCACATGCGCCGGATGACGGCGGCGGCCGCCCGCGCGTCCTCGGTGACCGCGCAGACCCTGACGACGTCGGTCGACGAGCTGAGTCTCTAGGTCCGACGACCTACTCGGGCTTGGCCCCGAACACGATCTCGTCCCAGCTGGGCACCTTCGCCCGGCCGCGCCGCGCTCGAGGGCGCTCGTCGTCGTCGTGCTCGGCCGCGGAGGCCGCCGGCGTCGTGACGGGCTCGGGGACGGCCGCCGGCGGGGGATAGACGACGGCCTCGTCCTGCGCGTCGGCGGGGTGGGCCCCGGGAGCCGACGTGTCCAGCCGACCGAAGTCGAAGGCGTGCTGCGGACCGAAGCCCTCGAACGCCTCGGTGTCGTCGTCATCGTCGCCCAGCTCGACCGCCTGCCGCACACCGCGGCGGCTGCGTAGGTCGTCGAGCAGGGATGCGGTCTGCTCGTGCGGGTCCGGCGTCGGCTCGACGACCTCCATAGCGGCGTCGTCGGCGCGCAGCGTCGGCCCGTCGCCACCCTGGAAGTCGAACACGACGTCGCGGACGGCTGCGAGGTGCCGCCGGGACACCGGCTCGTCCGCGATCTCGGTCTCCGACAGCCAGCGCGCCTCGTCCTCGTCGGCGACCACGGTGCGCTTCGCCGGGTCGAACGTCCAGCGGGCCTCGCGCTCGACGTCGTCGACCGCGAACCGCGCGAGCACGACCCACGGACCGGAGGCGTCGCGGGCGGCGTCCCACGCGAGCGAGGCGTGATCGACGCCCCGGGCGGCGAGCCGGTCGGTGACCAGGTCGCCCAGGGTCGGCGCACCGACGTCGCGGCCGACGCGCGTGCCTCGGGCCTGCTCGGCGATGTGCTCGCGCTCCGCCAGCACCGGGCCCTCGTACCGGCGGACGCGCTCGACGGGGAGGCCCGCGTCGTCCGCGACCTCCTGCGTCGTCGCGCCCGCGCGGATGCGGGCCTGGATCTCGCGGGGGCTCAGCGTCCCCGCGCTCTCCGCGCGCAGCTGCTCGAGCTGCGGGCGGTCCCGGCGCACGGCCGCGCGCAGCGGTTCGTCGATGCGCAGGCGGAAACGCGCCCCGTCCGGGGCCACCAGGACGAGATGCTCCCCGTCCTCGTGCAGACCCACCAGCTCCAGCTCACCCATGCGACCTCCCGGTAACTCGGCACGAGCCTGCCACCGATCGGCCGTAAGGGCGCGCACCCGGGTCGGTGCGCCGCGGAACGGCGCACCGCGAAGGTGCGCCGGGTGCCCGCGAGGCGCTGCCATGATCGCCCGCGTGGACACGGACATCCCCCTCGAACCCGTGCTCGAGCTCATCGGCGTCTTCGTCGGCGCGATGTCCGGCGCCCTGGCCGCCGTGCGCAAGCAGTTCGACGTGTTCGGCATCCTCGTGCTCGGCTGGGCCGCCGGCCTGGGCGGCGGCATCCTGCGCGACGTGCTCATCGGCGCGGTCCCGCCGGTCGGCATCTCGAACTGGCGGTTCATCGTCACGGCGGTGGCGGGCGCGACCCTCATCTACTTCTTCCACCCGCGCCTCGAGCGCGCGCGACGGTTCATCGTCGTGCTGGACGCCGGTGCGCTGGCGCTGTTCAGCGTCGTGGGCACCACCAAGGGGCTGGAGTACGGGACGACGCTCACCGCGGCCGTCGTCGTCGGCGTGATGAGCGGGGTGGGCGGGGGAGTGCTGCGCGACCTGCTCTCGGGCGAGGTCCCGGTGGTGCTGCACCACCGGCAGCTGTACGCGATACCCGCGCTGCTCGGCTCGACGGCGACGGCCGTCCTCTGGTGGCAGGACGCGCTGAGCACCGCGACGAGCGTCACGGTCGTGGTCGCGATATTCGCCCTCCGCGTCCTCGCCCTTCGCTACCAGCTCAAGGCACCCGGCCCGTGGCGCGGCACCGTCCGCTGACAGGATGGGCGCCGTGAACTCCGTTGCTCCCGACCAGGTCGGCTCGCTTGTCGACATCGCCGAGACGCTGGCTCGCGAAGCCGGTGCGCTGATCCTCGACGGCCGGCGCCGGCACGTGTCCGTCGCGGCGACGAAGTCCAGCGCGCAGGACGTGGTGACGGCGATGGACCTCGCCTCGGAGGCGCTGCTGCGGCGGCGGCTGGCCGAGCTGCGGCCCGACGACGGGATCCTGGGGGAGGAGGAGGGGTTCAAGGCGGGCACGTCGGGGATCACGTGGGTGGTCGACCCGATCGACGGCACCGTCAACTACCTCTACGGGCTGCCGGCCTACGCGGTGTCGGTCGCCGCGGTCGTCGGTCCTCCCCAGCCCGCGACCTGGACCGCGCTGGCCGGGTGCGTGTTCGCCCCGGAGGACGGCCGGACGTACACCGCCGGACGCGGGCTGGGCGCGCGGCTCGACGGGCGGCTGCTGCAGGTGAACGCGGCGCGAACGTTGATCGACTCGCTGGTGGGCACGGGCTTCGGATACACCGCGTCCCGGCGTACGTCGCAGGCGCGGATCGTGGCAGAACTGTTGCCGCGGGTACGTGATATTCGTCGCGTCGGATCGGCCGCGCTGGACCTGTGCACGCTCGCCGCAGGGGGCCTCGACCTCTACTACGAGCGCGGCCTGCAGCCGTGGGACATGGCCGCCGGCGCGCTCGTCGCCCAGGAGGCGGGTGCGCAGGTCACAGGCCTGCGGGGGCAGCCGGCGCAGGAGGCGATGACGGTGGCCGGTTCGGCCGAACGGGTGACGGAGCTGATCGCCCTGCTGGAGGGCCTCGGGGCCGATTCCGACGACTGAAAACGCTCTCACGGGTGGTGTGACGAAAATGGTCGCGCGTCCGGTTCGCTCAGGGATCGAAAGTGGTGCAGAATCCACCGCGCCGGGAACAAAAAGCACGTCGAGTGCATTGATCCGCGTACGAGATTCCATCCAGACCACGGAGTGTGACGCCACACATGGCTACCGACTACGACGCCCCGCGCAAGACCGAGGAGGACCTGAGCGAGGACTCGCTCCAGGAGCTCCAGGCTCGGCGCTCCGACAAGAACTCGGGCGTGGTGGACGAGGACGAGACCGAGGCCGCCGAAGGGTTCGAGCTCCCGGGCGCGGACCTCTCCGGCGAGGAGCTCTCCGTGCGCGTGCTGCCTCGGCAGGCGGACGAGTTCACTTGCTCGAGCTGTTTCCTGGTGCACCACCGCAGCCAGCTCGCCTACGAGCGCGACGGCCGCCCCGTGTGCTCGGAGTGCGCCGCCTGAGCGCGTTCCCTGCACCACGACCGACCTGAGGGCCGGTCACCCCGCAACCCGGGGTGACCGGCCCTCCGGCGTCGGTGCCCGCGGCGCTCAGGCCCTGAGGGCGGCGGCGAGCTCGGCCGGGTGACGGGTCGAGACCACCCAGTACGGGGTCGGGTCCTGCGGGTCGCGCAGCTCGACCCGGACCGCGGTGTGGATCCAGCCGCGCAGCACCAGGTGGGCCCGCGCGTCGAGGCGCGGCCCGAGCTCGGCCTTGGTCTCCGCGGCGTCCAGCGCCACGACGGCCCCGAGCAGGGCCGTCGGGATGTGGGCGCCGCCCGCGCGGAACGTGCCGTCCCGCACGTCGATCCGGGGCGCGGCCACCACCAGGACCGCCGCGCCGGCGACGACGACAGCCAGACCGACGACCGCGGCGAGGCGGACGTCGACGGGGACGAACGCGATCGACATCATCACCGCGAAGACCACCAGCAGCACCCAGCCGAGCGGGCCGAGCCAGAGCCGCTCGGCGTACGGGGTGGCGGGGGCGTGCCCGTCGGCGGGGGTGGGCAGCCGGGAGCGGTGGGGAGCGTCGGGCATGCACCCAGCATCCCATCCGGCGGGTAGGGTCTGGCCCCGTGACGGCCGACCCCAGCACCGAGGTGCTCCTGCTGCGCCTCGACCCCGACCTTCCCGCGCCCGCGTACGCGCACCCCGGCGACGCCGGCGCCGACCTGGTCTCCAGGATCGACGTCGTCATCCCGCCGCAGGGGCGTGTGACGGTCCCCACAGGGGTGGCCATCGCCCTGCCGGACGGGTTCGCTGCGTTCGTGCACCCGCGGTCCGGCCTGGCCATGCGGCACGGGCTCACCATCGTCAACGCGCCGGGCACCGTCGACGCCGGCTACCGCGGCGAGATCGCGGTGACGCTGCTGAACACCGACGTCGAGCACGCGCTGGAGCTTCACCGGGGCGACCGGATCGCGCAGCTGGTGGTGCAGCGCGTCGAGCGGGTGCGCTTCGTGGAGGTCGAGCACCTGCCCGGGTCGCACCGCGGCGAGGGCGGCTTCGGCTCCAGCGGCGGGTGGAAGGCTGCACCGACCGCGTAGGTCGGGACTACTGTCGACTGGTAGGCAACTGATGCGCGCGAGCGCGTCGAAGAGGAGTGAGCACGTGGCGCTGTTCCGGCGTGGTGGGAAGGATCCCGCCACCGATGACGCGGTGGAGAACGAGACCGCGAGCGACGCGGCCGTCGACGGGGTGAGCACAGACGAGCCCGAGGTCGAGGCCCCGGTGGTGGTCGAGCGGACCGGTGGTCCGTGGGACGCCTCGCAGGTCGACGACGACGTGCCGCGCGTGGACCTCGGCGCGATCCTGCTGCCGGGCGTGCAGGGCATGGAGCTCCGGATGGAGATCGACAAGGCGACGGAGGTCGTGTCCGCGGCGTCGATCCTGCTCGACGGGTCCTCGCTGCAGGTGCAGGCCTTCGCCGCGCCGCGCACCGAGGGCATCTGGGACGAGATCCGGGCGGAGATCGCGGAGTCGGTCACGCAGCAGGGTGGGTCGGCCGACGACCTGCCCGGCCCGTTCGGCCGCGAGCTGCTGGCCCGCCTGCCCGTCCGGACGCCCGAGGGGCGCACCGGTCACCGGCCCGCCCGGTTCATCGGCGCTGACGGGCCGCGGTGGTTCGTGCGCGGCGTGATGACGGGGCGCGCCGCGGTGGACCCGGCAGCCGCGACCGCTCTCGAGCAGCTCTTCGCCGGCATCGTCGTGGTGCGCGGCACCGACGCGCGCCCGCCCCGGGACCTGCTCACGCTGCGGCTGCCCGGGCCGGGCACGCCCAACCTCGAGGAGGCCGAGCCCGTCGAGGAGGCGCCGGCCACCCCCGACTTCGACCCCCTGACCCGTGGGCCCGAGATCACGGAGACCCGATGAGCCTCAAGGAACGGCTGAAGAAGGCCGTCGCGTCCCAGGCCGAGATCGAGGCCGACGAGGAGCGCGCCGACGCCCACCGGTCGGTCGGCTGCACGCCCGTCGACCAGCTGACGGACCGTTCGCGCGCGAGCGTCTCCGGCGTCATCCGGTCCGTCACGCTGCGCCCGCGCGAAGGCGTCCCCGCGCTCGAGGCGGAGCTCTACGACGGCAGCGGTTCGCTGGACCTGGTCTGGCTCGGTCGCCGCGAGATCGCCGGCGTCACCCCGGGTCGGCGCCTGAAGATCGAGGGCCTCGTGTGCCTGATCGACGGTCGGCGCACCGTGTTCAACCCGCGCTACGAGCTGCGGCCGCGTCCCGGTGAGTGAGCCGGACCAGGGATCCGACGCCGGGCCCCTCGACGCCATCGACGACGTCGTCCCGCCCGAGGAGGGCGGCCTGCGCGGGATGCGCGCGCTCACGGCCGAGCAGTTCTCCGCCGCCGACGCGGTCGGCGGCGTCCGGGGGGTCGTCGAGTCCGTCGCGCCCGGCCTGCTGTTCGTGGTCGTGTTCATCGCGTCCGGCCAGAGCCTGGCACCGGCGCTGATCGCCGCCGCGGCCGCGGCGGTGGTCGCCGTGATCGTCCGGCTGGTGCAGCGCACGCCCGTGACCCAGGCGTTCTCGGGGMTGCTGGGCGTGGGCATCGGGGTCATCTGGGCCTGGCGGTCCGGGGACGCCTCGAACTACTTCGCCTACGGGCTCTGGATCAACGTGATCTACCTCGTCGGCACGCTGGCCTCGATCCTCGTCGGCTGGCCGCTCGTCGGCCTCGTGATGGGGCTCTTCCGACCCGAGGGTCCGCTGTCGAGCAACGGCTCGTGGGGCGCAGCCGTCGCGTGGCGCGCCGATCCCGCGCTGCGTCGTCGGTATGCGCTGGCGACCTGGCCGTGGGTGGCGATGTTCGCGCTGCGGCTGGTCGTGCAGGTGCCGCTCTACCTCGCCGACGAGGTCGCGTGGCTGGGCACCGCGAAGCTCGCCATGGGTCTGCCGCTCACGGCTCTGACCCTGTGGCTCAGCTGGTCGCTGGTCCGTGGGTCAGCAGCGCTTCCAGCTCGGCCTCGTCCGCTTCCCGAGCCGTGACGAACAGCAGCTCGTCCCGGCCCTCGAGCGTGTCGTCGGGGCTGGGCGCGATCGGTCGCGCGTCGCGCACGATGCACGCGAGCACCGTGTCGGCCGGCCACTCGATCTGACCGACGCGGACGCCCGCCAGGGGCGAGTCCTCGGGCAGCGTGAGCTCGAGGATGTCCGCGCGGGACTGGTGGAACGTGAAGATCCGCACGAGGTCGCCGACGGTCACGGCCTCCTCGACCATCGCCGTCATGATCCGCGGCGTCGACACGGCGACGTCCACGCCCCAGGCCTCGTCGAACATCCACTCGTTCTTCGGGTTGTTCACGCGGGCGACCGTGCGGGGGACGCCGAACTCGGTCTTGGCCAGCAGCGAGATGACGAGGTTCGCCTTGTCGTCGCCCGTCGCGGCGACGACCACGTCGGCCTCGTCGGCCTTGACCTGGCGCAGCGTGGGGAGCTCGCACGCGTCGGCGAGCAGCCAGTCGGCGTCGGCGACCTGCGAGACCCGCATGGCGGACGGCTGCCGGTCGATGAGCGTGACCTCGTGGCCGTGCCCGAGCAGCTCGCGCGCGATCGAGCGGCCGACCGAGCCGGCGCCCGCGATGACGACCCTCACGCCTCCACCACCGGCGGCGTCGTGAGGATGCGTTCGACCTGGGCGGACGCATCCGCCCGCATGAGCACGTGCACGGTGTCGTTCTCCTGCAGGACGGTGGTGGACGTCGGCAGGATGCCGTCGCCGTAACGGGTGACGTACGCGACGCGGGCGCCGCTGGCCTCTTCGAGCGCACGCAGCGGCTTGCCCACCCAGCCGTCGTGCACGTCGATCTGCGAGAGCTGGATCTGGCCGGACGCGTCGCGGTACTCGTCGGAGGTGCCCATGGGCAGCAGCCGGCGCAGGACCTGGTGGGCGGTCCAGGTCACCGTCGCCACCGTGGGGATGCCGAGCCGCTGGTAGATCTCGGCGCGGTGGGGGTCGTAGATGCGCGCGACGACGTTCTCGATGCCGAACGTCTCGCGCACCACCCGGGCGGCCAGGATGTTCGAGTTGTCGCCGTCGGAGACCGCGGCGAACGCGAACGCGTCCTCGATGCCGGCCTGCGTGAGCGTGTCGCGGTCGAAGCCGAGGCCCGTGACCTTGTTGCCGCCGAAGTCGACCAGGCGCCGGAACGCGTCGGGGTTCTGGTCGATGACCGAGACGGAGTGTCCGTTGTCCTCGAGGCTCTTGGCGAGGGTCGCCCCCACCCGGCCGCATCCCATGATCACGAAGTGCACAGTGCGGCACGCTATACCGTGACGGGGCTCGCCGGTGCCTGTCGTGTGATGGGCCCCCGGCGGGCCTAGCATTGCGCATCGTGTCGGACCTCTCGGATGCCGCCAAACGCCTGTTGCTCGGACGTCCCGTCCGCAGCGACCTGCTCGGCCACACTCTCCTGCCGAAGCGCATCGCGCTGCCGGTGTTCGCGTCGGACGCACTCTCCTCGGTGGCCTACGCGCCCGACGAGATCCTGCTGACGCTCTCCCTCGCGGGTGCGGCCGCCCTCGTCGTCTCGCCGTGGGTCGGTCTCGCGGTCGTCTTCGTCATGGTGGTCGTGGTCGCGTCGTACCGGCAGAACGTGCACGCGTACCCCTCCGGCGGCGGCGACTACGAGGTCGCGACGACCAACCTCGGCCCCAACGCCGGCGTCACCGTGGCCAGCGCGCTGCTGGTCGACTACGTGCTCACGGTGGCCGTGTCGATCTCGTCGGGTGCCCAGTACGCCGCCACGGCCTTCCCGCCCCTACGAGGGCACGAGGCGGCGTTCGCGGTGGGGCTGGTGGTCCTGCTGACGGTGGCCAACCTGCGCGGGGTGAAGGAGTCGGGGAGCCTCTTCGCGGTCCCGGTCTACCTCTTCATGTTCGCGATCGGCGCCGTCGCCGTGGTCGGCGCGATCCAGATGGTCACGGGCAACCTGGGGATGGCGGAGAGCGCGAAGTTCGAGCTGGAGCCGTCCGCGGCCTTCGACCAGGGGCTCACGGGCATCGCCGGCTTCTTCCTCATCCTGCGCGCGTTCGCGTCGGGCTGTGCCGCCCTGACCGGTGTCGAGGCGATCAGCAACGGCGTGCCCGCGTTCAAGAAGCCCAAGTCCAAGAACGCCGCCACCACGCTGGCGCTGCTCGGTGGGCTGTCGATCACGATGATCATGGCGATCCTGCTGCTGGCGCGCGCGACGGGCGTGATGTTCGCCGACGACCCGCAGACCCAGCTGCTGGAGAACGGTGTGCCCGTCGGCGAGTCCTACGTCCAGCACCCCGTGATCAGCCAGCTCTCGTCCACCGTGTTCCACAGCGCGCCGTGGATGGCCGTGTTCGTCGCCATCGTCACGGGCCTGATCCTGGTGCTCGCGGCCAACACGGCGTTCAACGGCTTCCCGGTGCTGGGCTCGATCCTGGCGCGTGACGGGTACCTGCCCCGGCAGCTGCACACCCGCGGCGACCGGCTGGCGTACTCCAACGGCATCGTCACCCTCGCGCTGGTCGCGATCGTGCTCATCATCGCGTTCGACGCCGAGGTCACCCGCCTGATCCAGCTGTACATCGTCGGCGTGTTCGTGTCGTTCACCGTGAGCCAGCTCGGCATGGTCCGGCACTGGACCCGGCACCTGCGCACCGAGCCGGACCCCGCGACGCGCGCGCAGATGAAGCGGTCGCGCATCATCAACTCGGTCGGCCTGGTGATGACCGCKACCGTCCTCATCGTCGTCCTCATCACCAAGTTCACGCACGGCGCCTACATCGCGATCCTGGCCATGATCGTCGTGTTCGTGCTCATGCAGTCGATCCACCGGCACTACGCCCGGGTGCGGGAGGAGCTGGCTCTGGGCGCCGACGCGGAGTCCGCCCGCGCGCTGCCCAGCCGCGTGCACGCGATCGTGCTGGTCTCGCACCTGCACCGGCCGACGATGCGGGCGCTGGCGTACGCCCGCGCGTCGCGGCCGCAGGTGCTCGAGGCGGTCACGGTGGGGGTGGACCCGGAGGACGTCGTCGCGCTGCGCGAGCAGTGGGAGGCGCTGAGCATCCCGGTGCCGCTGCGCGTGCTCGACTCGCCGTTCCGCGAGATCACCCGGCCGGTGCTCACGTACGTCCGCTCGATCCGACGCGACAGCCCGCGCGACCTCGTGGTCGTCTACATCCCCGAGTACGTGGTCGGGCACTGGTGGGAGCAGCTGCTGCACAACCAGAGCGCGCTGCGGCTCAAGGGCCGCCTGCTGTTCACGCCGGGCGTCGTCGTGGCCTCCGTGCCGTGGCAGCTGGCGTCCTCCGAGGGGCAGACAGGGCTCGAGGATCCCGTCCGGGGTACCGTTCCGCGTGGCTACTGAGACTGCAGACGACCGCTCGCTCGACCTCGTCGAGCTCGAGATCGGGCCGGTGGCCCACGGCGGGCACTGCGTGGCTCGGCACGACGGGCGCGTGATCTTCGTCCGGCACACGCTGCCCGGCGAACGGGTCCGGGCACGGCTCACCGACGCCGGCGAGACCGCCAAGTTCTGGCGGGCCGACGCGGTGGAGATCCTCGAGGCGTCCCCGGACCGGGTGGAGTCGGCGTGGGCGGCGGCGGGTCCCGGCGGCGTCGGCGGGGGAGAGCTCGCGCACGTCGCGCTGCCCGCGCAGCGCGCGTGGAAGGCCGCGGTGCTGGCCGAGCAGCTGCGCCGGCTGGCCAAGCTCGACCTCGACGTGCCCGTGCAGGCGGCACCGGGCGACGACGAGCGCGGCGGCCTCGGCTGGCGCACCCGGATCGACCTGGTGACCGACGCCGAGGGTCGCGCGGGCATGCACGGCTTCCGGTCGCACGACATCCACCTGCTCGACTCCATGCCGCTGGCCAACGAGGCGATCGCGGCGCTCGACCTCTTCGGTCGGCGCTGGACCGGTGGCGCCCGTGTCGAGGCGATCGCGCCTTCCAGCGGCGACGCGCCGCTCGTCCTCGTCGACGGCGCCCCGTTCGACCTGGGCCGCGGACGCATGGACGGCCGCACCAACGCCCGCACGGCCGTCAAGGAGCACGTGCAGCGCGGCGAGGTCGGCTACGACTTCCGCGTGGCCGGCGCCGGGTTCTGGCAGGTGCACCGGGAGGCCCCGGAGCTGCTGGTCGGCGCGGTGCTGGCGGGGCTCGGGGACGTCGAGGGCGCGGCAGTGCTCGACCTCTACTCGGGCGCGGGCCTGTTCACCGCACCCCTGTCCGACGCCGTGGGCGAGACCGGCGAGGTCGTCTCGGTCGAGGGGGACGCCCGTGCCGTCAAGGACGCGCGGCGCAACCTGCACTCCCGCTCGAACGTCGAGCTGCACGCCGGCGACATCGCCCAGGTGCTCTCCGGGCGGGTCGACGCCGACTCCGACGTCGTGCACGCCGACGCGGTCGTCCTCGACCCGCCGCGCACGGGCGCCGGGCGCAAGGTCGTCGCCGGGATCACCGAGCTGCGGCCCGAGCGCGTCGTCTACGTGGCGTGCGACCCGGCGGCGCTCGCGCGGGACATCGCCCTGTTCGCCGACGCGGGATACGCCCTGGCGGACCTGCAGGCGTACGACCTGTTCCCCATGACCCACCACCTCGAGGCGGTCGCCGTCCTGACCCGTTGACTGGGTGCATGCGGGGTGGCTCCGGGCTAGCGTGGAACGCGTAGCCGGACCCGGATCGGCCCGGCAGAGGGGAGCGGCACGGTGAGCGACAAGGACGCGGTGAGCCGGCTGGCGGAGGCCAAGCGGTTGGTCACCCAGGAGCTGCACAAGCAGGGCACGCCCGACTACGACCCGCGCTCGCACCAGCGCGCGATCGAGGCCGAGCGCAAGGCGCAGGACGCCGTCGACGCCGAGCGGGCAGCCCAGAGCTGAGCTCCGCCCGCGGGCCCCGCGCACACGCGCCACGCCGAGGTGGACGCGCGTGCGCGAGGGCCCGCGAGCATGTATCTTGATGTCGAGATAAATCGCGACCCGCGGCCACCTAGGCTGAGAGGTCGCACCCCCAGCGGTCCGGGTGACTACCCATCCCCGGCAGCACCACCGGCAGACTCGCCAGCGAAGGAGCCCCCGTGAGCAGCGTCGACAGCTTCGGTTCGAAKGGAACACTCGAGGTCGGTGACGCCTCGTACGAGGTGTTCCGTCTCTCGGCCGTGCCGGGCGTGGAGAAGCTCCCGTTCAGCCTCAAGGTGCTCGCGGAGAACCTCCTGCGCACCGAGGACGGCGCCAACATCACGGCCGACCACGTGCGCGCGCTCGCCGAGTGGGACCCGGACGCCCAGCCCGACACGGAGATCCAGTTCACGCCGGCGCGCGTGATCATGCAGGACTTCACCGGCGTGCCCTGCGTGGTCGACCTGGCCACCATGCGCGAGGCCGTGGTCGACCTGGGTGGCGACGCCAGCCGCATCAACCCGCTCGCCCCGGCCGAGCTGGTCATCGACCACTCCGTGCAGATCGACGTGGCCGGCCGCGCCGACGCGTTCGAGCGCAACGTGGCGCTGGAGTACGAGCGCAACCGCGAGCGCTACCAGTTCCTGCGTTGGGGCCAGACGGCGTTCGACGACTTCAAGGTCGTCCCTCCGGGCACCGGCATCGTGCACCAGGTCAACATCGAGTACCTGGCCCGCGTCGTGATGGTCCGCGACGGTCGCGCCTACCCCGACACGTGCGTCGGCACCGACTCCCACACCACGATGGTCAACGGTCTGGGCGTGCTTGGTTGGGGCGTCGGCGGCATCGAGGCCGAGGCGGCCATGCTGGGCCAGCCCGTGTCGATGCTCATCCCGCGCGTCGTCGGCTTCAAGCTCACGGGCACCATCCCGCTCGGCGTCACCGCGACCGACATCGTGCTCACCATCACGCAGAAGCTGCGTCAGCACGGCGTCGTCGGCAAGTTCGTCGAGTTCTACGGCGAGGGCGTCGCGGCCGTGCCGCTGGCCAACCGCGCCACCATCGGCAACATGAGCCCCGAGTTCGGCTCGACCGCCGCGATCTTCCCGATCGACTCCGT
Source organism: Cellulomonas sp. P1_C4 (assembly GCF_056406355.1). Classification (NCBI taxonomy): domain Bacteria; kingdom Bacillati; phylum Actinomycetota; class Actinomycetes; order Micrococcales; family Cellulomonadaceae; genus Cellulomonas; species Cellulomonas sp. P1_C4. The sequence continues at coordinate 43,880 of NZ_JBFUAI010000013.1, forward strand.
GACGATCGAGTACCTGCGCCTGACCGGGCGCTCCGAGGAGCAGCTCGCGCTCGTCGGGGCGTACGCCAAGGAGCAGGGCATGTGGCTGGACCCGACCCTGGACAGCTATGTCCAGCCGGTGTTCTCCGAGTACCTCGAGCTCGACCTGTCCACGGTCGTCCCGTCGATCGCCGGCCCGAAGCGCCCGCAGGACCGCATCGAGCTGTCGCGGGCCAAGGAGCAGTTCCAGCGCGACCTGCCCACCTATGCGCCCGAGGTCACCAACGGGGTCGACGAGGCCGAGCGAGAGTCGTTCCCCGCGTCCGACTCGCCCGCGATCACGTCGTCGGCCATGCGCGTGTACCCGACGACCGACACGCAGGGCCGGTCGTTCGACCTGTTCCACGGCGCGGTCGCGATCGCGTCGATCACGAGCTGCACCAACACGTCGAACCCGTCGGTGATGATCGCCGCGGCGCTCGTCGCCAAGAAGGCCGTCGAGAAGGGCCTGACCGCCAAGCCGTGGGTCAAGACGTCGATGGCGCCCGGCTCGCAGGTGGTGACGAACTACTACGAGAAGGCAGGCCTCTGGCCGTACCTCGAGAAGCTGGGCTTCCACCTGGTCGGCTACGGCTGCGCCACCTGCATCGGCAACTCGGGCCCGCTGGACGAGAAGGTCTCGGAGACCGTGCAGGAGCACGACCTCGCCGTGGCCGCCGTGCTCTCGGGCAACCGCAACTTCGAGGGTCGCATCAACCCCGACATCAAGATGAACTACCTGGCGTCCCCGCCGCTGGTCATCGCGTACGCGCTGGCCGGGACCATGGACTTCGACTTCGAGTCGGACCCGCTGGGCCGCGACGAGGCCGGGCAGCCGATCTTCCTGCGGGACATCTGGCCGTCGCCGGACGAGGTGCAGACCACGATCGACTCGTCGATCGACCGCGCGATGTTCACCAAGGACTACGCCGACGTGTTCACCGGCGACGACCGGTGGCGCGCGCTGCCGACGCCCGAGGGTGACACCTTCGAGTGGGACACCGAGTCGACCTACGTGCGCAAGCCCCCGTACTTCGACGGCATGCAGGCCGAGCCGTCGCCGGTCGTGGACTTCCACGGCGCGCGGGTGCTGGCCAAGCTGGGCGACTCGGTGACCACCGACCACATCAGCCCGGCCGGCTCGATCAAGGCCGACAGCCCCGCCGGGCTGTACCTGGCCGAGCACGGCGTCGGGCGTCGCGACTTCAACTCCTACGGCTCGCGCCGCGGGAACCACGAGGTCATGATCCGCGGCACGTTCGCCAACATCCGGCTGCGCAACCAGCTGGTCCCCGGCGTCGAGGGCGGTTTCACCACCAACCTCCTGACGGGCGAGCAGTCGTCGATCTACGACGCTGCGCAGGCCTACCAGGAGGCCGGCATCCCGCTCGTCGTGCTCGGTGGCAAGGAGTACGGCTCCGGGTCGTCGCGCGACTGGGCCGCCAAGGGCACCAGCCTGCTGGGCGTGAAGGCCGTCATCACCGAGAGCTTCGAGCGGATCCACCGCTCCAACCTCATCGGGATGGGCGTGCTCCCGCTGCAGTTCCCGGAGGGGGAGTCGGCCGACTCGCTCGGCCTGGACGGCACCGAGACGTTCGACATCACGGGCGTCACCGCGCTGAACGAGGGCACCACGCCGAGCACCCTGGCCGTCACGGCGACCAAGGCCGACGGCACGGTCGTCGCGTTCGACGCGGTGCTGCGCATCGACACCCCCGGCGAGGCGGACTACTACCGCAACGGCGGCATCCTGCAGTACGTGCTGCGCTCGCTCGTCAAGGCCTGACGCACTCGTTCGCGAGCCCGGTCCCCGCGTGGGGTCCGGGCTCGCGGCGTTCACGGGTGGGACAGGCCTGTGACGGCCCGCCGAGCGCAGCACGCCACCGCGCTGCGCGACCTCGACGACGCCGCCGTGTGGCGGATTGGACGCGCACAGCGGGCTGCCCTGCCCCCGACGAAGAAGCGGATGCCGACGCTGCCGGGCCGGTGACTTTGTGACGGCCGTGGTCCGCGGCCTAGCCTCGGTCCATGACCGATGTGCGCCACGTCCCGTTTGGTCCCGCCCCGCGGCCCACCAGCGACGCAGAGATCGCGACTCGCGTCCGAGAGCTCCTCGTGACCGCGGGGCCGCCTGACGTCCGCGGTCTGGACCAGGTCGACATCGCGGCTCACCTGGACGGCGCCGACATCGCGTCCCTGGTCGTGGACGCCACGGGTGTCGCCGTCGGGGTCGACCGAAGCCACCCGGTGCGCCTCGGGTCGGTCGAGGTCGCGCACCGCGAGCCGGCGGTCGTCCGCACGTTCGAGCTCGCCGCGCACCCGGTATTCGTCGCGGATGTTCCCGTGGACGTCGACATCACCGCGAACAACCTGCACTTCGCCTGGGCCACGACCTCGGACGACCAGCTCGTCATCGAGATACGGCCCGCCTCCGACGACGAGCCCGTCGTGGGCTCAGTCAAGATCTCCGCACCGCGCAAGGACATCGAGAGTGCAGCGCGCACGGCACTCGGCGACGCGCTCAGGGCGAAGGGCCTCAAGCTGACGGCCCTCGACATCGAGCTCGAGAACCGTGGACCACGCGCGCTGTCTCTCCGGGCGTCCGCCAAGGTGCAGAAGAGCGTCATGCGCGCCGCCGTCACGGCGACGGCCACGGCATCCATCGACGACGCCCTGGTGCTCTCGATCAGCGACACGAGGCTGGTGGGCAGCAACCCGCTCGTGGACGGACTCCTCGCGCCGTTCCGGTCGAGGATCGCGGCCGAGGGAGAGCGCACGATCGACCTCGCCGCCCTGCTCCCCGCGGGGGTGACCGTGTCCGACGTGAGCGTCGTGGCAGGCGCCGAGAGCGTCGTCGTCTCGGTGACGCTCGGGTAGGAGTCGGGTCGTCAGGTGAGGCGGGTGCCGAACACGCCCGCCGTGACCGCGGCGTACGAGCGGCGCACGACCTCCTCGAGGACCGCGAGGTCGACGGCCTCGAGGTCCTTGACGTACAGGCAGCCCTTCCCGAGCGTGTGCGGCCCGAGGGTCGCCAGCAGGTCGGCGTGCGCCTCGACGCCGTCCGGGAAGTAGATCGTCGTCGCTGGCTTCCGGGGCGAGAAGCCCGCCGCTGCCATGTCGCCCTCGCGGCCCGACGGGTAGCGGTAGTGGTAGGTGCCGAAGCCGACGATCGTCGGTCCCCACATCACCGGAGGTTCGCCCGTCACGCGCGTCATCAGCGCGACCAGGCGCTCGGCATCGCGGCGACGCACCGGGTGCTCGACCCCCGCGAGGAACGCGGCGGCGTCGGCGTCCGTGGCGGTCGTCCTGTTCGGCTCGTCGGCCACGGTCAGACGCCCGGTCCGACGTCGATGCCGGCCGCGGCGAGCTCGTCGAGGGCGGCGACGGACGAGGCCGGCGCCACGCCGGCGACCAGGTCGGCAAGCACCCGGACCTCGAACCCGGCGTCGCGGGCGTCGAGCGCGGTCGCGCGCACGCAGTAGTCGGTCGCCAGCCCGGCGACGTCCACGCGGTCGACCCCGCGGCTGCGCAGTGTTTCGGCCAGGTCCGTGGTGCCCGCCCGTTCTGCGGCTGCGCCGAGGGACCGGCCTTGGAACCCGGAGTAGTCCTGGCGGGACTCGCCCTTGAGCACCTCGACGAGGCGGTCGGCCGGGATGTGCAGGTCGGGGTGGTACTCGGCCCCCGGCGTGCCGGCGACGCAGTGCACCGGCCAGGTGTGCACGTAGTCGGGGTTGCCGTCCGCGGCGAAGTGGCCGTCGTTGGTGTCGGGCAAGGGGGCGTGCCAGTCGCGGGTGGCGACGACGAGGTCGTACGCGTCGGGGTGCGCGGCGAGATGCCTGGTGATGCCGGCCGCGACGCCTGCACCACCCGCGACGGCGAGGGACCCGCCCTCGCAGAAGTCGTTCTGCACGTCGACGACGATCAGTGCGGTGCTCATGACGACCGGCTCCGTTCCCTCGATCCGACGATAGGCCGGTTCACTCGTCCGCGAGCCCCTGCACGACCCCGTGACGGCCGATCTCGGCGAGCGTGGGGTGATCGACGGGGTGCATCTGCAGCGTGACGGACAGGTGCAGCGCCCACGCCTGCGCCCGCCGCCACGTCGCGTCGTCGTACGTCAGCCGGTCGCGAAACGCCGCGCGCCCCTCGGGGTCGAACGTCAGCCACGCGGTCGAGAGGTCCGACGCCGGGTCGCCCGAGGTCACGTCCCCGAAGTCGATGACCGCGCGCAGGCGTCCGTCGTGGACCAGCAGGTTCGCGGGGTGGGGGTCGCCGTGCAGCCAGAGCGCGGGCCCGTCCCAGCCGGGTGCCGCGGCCAGCTCGCGCCAGCGCTCGAGGATGCGGTCGCCGTCGGGCAGCGCGAGCGCGTCGAGGCGCTCGCGCAGCGCGGGCTCGCGCGGCGCGATCGGGACGCCGCGGAACGGGTTGACAGGGGCGTTGTCGGGGGCCGGACGGTGCAGCGCGACGAAGACGTCCGCCAGGTGCGTKGCCCACGCGGTCCGGCCCGGCACGGGGGTGCGGTGCGCGGCGACGGCGTCGAACCACGGCACGACGCTCCACGCCCACGGGTAGGTCGCCGACGGCACGCCGACGCGGACCGGGACGGGCACGTCGACGGGCAGGCGCGGGCCGAGCACCGGCAGCCACTGCTGCTCGTGGCTGACCAGCGGTGCGGCCATCTCGCGCACGGGGAACCGAGCGGCCAGGCGGTCGCCCACCCGCCACAGGGCGTTGTCCCAGCCGGTGCCCGCCCAGGTCAGGGGCAGGTCGGCCAGGTCGGGGTGCTGCTCGGCCAGGAGCGACCGGACGAGGTCCGCGGTGACCTCGACCTCGGGAACGGGGTGGACCACGTCAGCGCGCCGACACGGTGCGACGGACGTCGTACGGCACCGCCCAGCCGAGCGCGTCGAACATGCGGGCCAGCACGATGCCCGTGAACCCCCACACCAGCGTCCCGTCCACCGTGAAGGCCGGGGTGCGGACCGTGCGACCCCAGCGCGAGTGCTCGACGCTGGCCCGGTTCGCCGGGTCGAGCAGGTCGGCGACGGGCACCCGGAACACGTCGACGGTCTCGGCGTGATCGACGGCGGCGACCACCGACGGGTGGGTCCACCAGGCGGGCACGGGCGTGACCAGGTGGTTGCTCACCGGGACCGGGAGCGGCGGCAGGGTGCCCAGGACCTCGACGCCGGACGCGTCCAGCCCTACCTCCTCGACCGCCTCGCGCAGCGCGGCCTCCCGCGGGCCGGCGTCGGTGGGCTCCAGTCGACCGCCCGGGAACGCGATCTGGCCGGCGTGGTGACCCAGGGTGCCCGAGCGGCGCTGCAGCAGGACGTCGAGGTCGCTGGCCACGGCGGGTGCGGCGGTCCGGGCGGGCAGCGCGTCCAGCTCCCCGAAGAGCACGAGCACCGCCGCCGGGCGCGCCGTCGAGGGGTCCTCGAGCACGCGCACGGGGTCGACGCGCCAGTCGAGGCCGCGCGCGCACAGGTCGACCAGCTCCGCGCGCGCCCCACGGACCTCCTGCGTCGGTTCCGTCATCCGCGGGTCCGCACGAGCTCCCCGAAGCCGGCGAACAGCTTCTCGGCCGCGGGGATCAGGCCGGGCAGATGCCGCGCACCCGCGGAGCGGATCTCCTCGATCTCGTCCTGCGAGAGGCCGCCGACCATGTCGGGCGTCGTGAGCCACAGGTCGAGCATCCCGGCGTCGAGCTCCGGGTGGAACTGCAGGCCAAGGGCGCTGCCCGCCCGGAAGGCCTGCACCGGGGTGGTCTCGGTCGAGGCCAGCAGGGTCGCGCCCGGGGGGAGCTCAACGGTGTCGGAGTGCCAGTGCAGTACGGTCGGTCGCGTGCCGAGGGCGCCGAGCAGCGGGTCCTCCACGTCGATGTCGACGGGCGCGAAGCCGATCTCCGTCGCGGTGCGCAGGTGCAGCCGGGCACCCAGCGCGAGCGCGAGCAGCTGCATGCCGAGGCACACGCCCAGCACGGGGACGTCGGCGTCGACCGCGGCCGCGAGCAGTGCGCGCTCGGCCGCGAGGCCCGGGTGACCCGGCACGTCGTCGGCGTCCATGGGCCCGCCCATGACGACGACGCCCGAGACCTCGTCGAGCGACGGGAGGCGCGCGTCCTCGAGGTCGAGGACGGTGCGCACCCTGATCGGCGCGTCGAGCCCGCGCGCGATCAGCCCGGGGCCCTCGTGCGGCGCGTGCATGATCACCAGAACGGGACGCATGCCGGTCACCACCCGTCGGGCAGCGGGCGCCCCTCCTCGTAGCCCGCGGCCGACTGGATGCCGACGACCGCACGCTCGTGGAGCTCGTCGATCGACGAGGCGCCGACGTACGTGGCCGCGGAGCGGACGCCCGCGGTGATGGTGTCGATGAGGTCCTCGACGCCCGGCCGGCGGGGGTCCAGGAACATGCGGGAGGACGAGATGCCCTCCTCGTACAGCCCCTTGCGCGCCCGGTCGAACGCCGAGCCGCCGCGGGTGCGGGCGGCGACGGCGCGCGCGGACGCCATGCCGAAGGACTCCTTGTAGAGGCGGCCGTTGCCGTCCTCGTGCAGGTCGCCGGGCGACTCGTGCGTGCCCGCGAACCAGGAGCCGACCATGACCTGCGACGCGCCGGCGGCCAGCGCGAGCGCGACGTCGCGGGGGTGGCGCACGCCGCCGTCGGCCCACACGTGCTTGCCCAGCTCGCGCGCCGCGGCGGCGCACTCGAGCACCGCGGAGAACTGCGGCCGGCCGACCGCGGTCATCATGCGCGTGGTGCACATGGCGCCGGGGCCGACGCCGACCTTGACGATGTCCGCGCCGGCGGCGATGAGGTCGCGCGTGCCCTCGGCCGTGACGACGTTGCCCGCGACGACCGGCACCTGCGGGTCGAGCGAGCGGACCGCGCCGAGCGCGTCGAGCATCTTGCGCTGGTGACCGTGCGCGGTGTCGACCACGAGCACGTCCACGCCGGCCTCGAGCAGCTCGAGGGCCTTCTGCTTGACGTCGCCGTTGATGCCGACGGCCGCCGCGACGCGCAGGCGCCCGTTCGCGTCCACCGCCGGCTGGTAGATCGACGAGCGCAGCGCGCCGACCTGCGTGAGCACGCCGACGAGCTCGCCGTCGCGGACCACGGGCGAGAACTTGCGGCGCGAGGCGTGCAGCTGCTCGAACGCCGCCTCGAGGCCGCGCAGGCCGGCCTGCTCGACGACCGCGAGGTCGACCGTGGTGGGCTGGGAGCTCATCACCTCGGACACCTGCGTGAACCGGTCGACGCCGCCGCAGTCGGCCTCGGTAACCACGCCGACGGGCTTGCCGTCCTCGACGACGACCGCGGCGCCGTGGGCGCGCTTGCCGATGAGCGTCAGTGCCGTGTGCACGGTGTCGTGCGGGCTGACGACGACGGCGCTCTCGATGACGGTGTGCCGGGCCTTGACCGAGGCGACCACCTCGGCGACGACGTCGGTGGGGACGTCCTGGGGCAGGACGGTGATGCCGCCGCGTCGGGCGACCGTCTCCGCCATCCGACGGCCGGCGACGGCCGTCATGTTGGCGACGACGATGGGGACGGTGGTGCCGGTCCCGTCGACGGCCGTGAGGTCGACGTCGAAGCGGGAGGCGACCTCGGAACGCGACGGGACGAGGAAGACGTCTCCGTACGTGAGGTCTGAGGTGGCCGCGTGGCCGGGCAAGAAGCGCATGGGTATACCCCTTTCCGGTCCATGGTAGTCGCTCCGCGGGCCGTCTTCACGGGGCCTCCACACCGGCCTGACCTGCGCGAGAGGGTGTCGGATGCCCGGTCGGCCTACAGTGTGGTCACAGCTTTCGGCGTCCGCACGGTGCGGCACAGTCGCCGCACCCGGAGGAGGAGGCACCACCATGGGTCTGCTCGACCACATCAGCTCCCCGGACGACGTGCGCCGGCTCACCCCGAGCCAGGCCGACGACCTCGCCGCGGAGATCCGCGCGTTCCTGGTCGACCAGGTCTCGCGCACGGGCGGCCACCTCGGGCCCAACCTCGGCGTCGTCGAGCTCACCATCGCCATGCACCGCGTGTTCGAGTCTCCGCTGGACACCATGGTGTTCGACACCGGCCACCAGGCCTACGTGCACAAGCTGCTCACGGGTCGTCGCGACTTCTCCCAGCTCCGCAGCAAGGGCGGGCTGTCGGGCTACCCCAGCCGCGCCGAGTCCGCGCACGACGTCGTCGAGAACTCGCACGCGTCGACCGCGCTCAGCTGGGCCGACGGCATCGCGAAGGCCAACCAGCTCCAGGGGCGTGCCGACCGACACGTGGTCGCGGTGATCGGTGACGGCGCCCTCACGGGTGGGATGGCCTGGGAGGCGCTCAACAACATCGCCGCCGGCCAGGACCGCAGGCTGGTGGTCGTCGTCAACGACAACGGCCGCTCGTACGCCCCGACCATCGGCGGCCTGGCGCACCACCTCGACACCCTGCGCACCACGCGCGGCTACGAGAACGTCCTGTCCTGGGGCAAGCGCACGCTGCGCCGGTCGGGCACGCCGGGACGGATGACGTACGACGCGCTGCACGGGATGAAGCAGGGCCTCAAGGACGTCCTGGTGCCGCAGGGCATGTTCGAGGACCTCGGCATCAAGTACCTCGGCCCGGTCGACGGGCACGACGTGCCGGCGGTCGAGCGGGCGCTGCGCAACGCGAAGGCGTTCGGCGGTCCCGTGATCGTGCACGTCATCACCGAGAAGGGCCGCGGCTACGTCCCGGCCGAGCAGGACGTCGCGGACCGGTTCCACGCCGTCGGCAAGATCCACCCCGAGACCGGCCTGCCGGTCGCCCCGTCGCGGTTCGAGTGGACCAGCGTGTTCGCCGACGAGCTGCTGCGGATCGGGCGTCGCCGCCCGGACGTCGTCGCCATCACGGCCGCGATGCTCCAGCCCGTCGGTCTCGCGCCGTTCGCCGCCGAGTTCCCCGAGCGCGTGTTCGACGTCGGGATCGCCGAGCAGCACGCCGCGACGTCGGCCGCCGGCATGGCGTTCGGTGGCCTGCACCCCGTCGTGGCCGTCTACGCGACGTTCCTCAACCGCGCGTTCGACCAGGTGCTCATGGACGTCGCGCTGCACAAGGCCGGCGTCACGTTCGTGCTCGACCGGGCGGGCCTCACGGGCTCCGACGGCGCGAGCCACAACGGCATGTGGGACATGGCGATGCTCGGGGTGGTGCCGGGGCTGCGGCTGGCGGCCCCGCGCGACGAGGAGACGTTGCGCGACGCGCTGCGCACCGCGGTCGACGTCGACGACGCCCCGACGGTCGTGCGCTACCCCAAGGGTGCGCTGGTCGACCCGGTGCCGGCGATCGACCACCTCGACGGCGTCGACGTCCTGGCCCGGCACGAGGGGCCCGCCGACGCGCCGCACGTGCTGGTCGTCGGGTACGGAGCCATGGCATCGACCGCGCTGGAGACGGCCGAGCTGCTCGCCGCCCACGGCGTGCGCGTCACCGTCGCGGACCCGCGGTGGGCCCTGCCGGTGTCGGCCGCTCTCATCAAGCTCGTGGGCGACCACGACCACGTCGTCACCATCGAGGACGGGATCGTGGACGGGGGCCTCGGCTCGCACGTCGCCCAGCGGGCCCGCGAGGCCGGCATCGGGACGTCCGTGCAGGCCGTCGGGATCCCGCGCACGTTCCTCGACCATGCCACCCGCGAGCAGCTGGTCACCGAGCTGCGGCTGCACCCGGCGGACATCGCTCGCGACACGATCGCCGCACTCGGGCGCACGCCCTGACCCACGTGGGGCCTTAGGTCCCGTGCTCCGTCCCCTCCACCTCCGTAGCGTCGAGGTATCGACTACGTCGGAGGAGCACGAGATGTCCACCAGCACCCTGTCCGCCAGCCAGCGCCACGAGTCAGGCGCGAACCCCGCGTGGTACGGCTTCGCCGCGGGACCGTGGGCGGACCGGATCGACGTGCGGGACTTCATCCAGCGCAACTACACGCCGTTCACCGGTGACGCGGACTTCCTCGCTGGCCCGACGGACCGCACGACCGCTCTCTGGGGGCGGCTGACGGCCATGTTCCCGGCGGAGCGCGCCCGCGGCGTCTACGACATCGACCCGCACACGCCCTCGACGATCACCTCGCACGAGCCCGGCTACATCGACCGCCACCACGAGCTGATCGTCGGCCTGCAGACCGACGCGCCGCTCAAGCGCGCGATCATGCCCAACGGCGGCTACCGGATGGTCGAGAAGGCGCTGGAGACCTACGGCGTCGCACCCGACCCGATCGTCGGCGAGATCTTCACCAAGTACCGCAAGACCCACAACGACGGCGTGTTCGACGTCTACCCGCCCGCCGTCCGCGCGGCGCGTTCCGCGCACCTCATCACGGGCCTGCCCGACGCCTACGGCCGTGGCCGGATCATCGGCGACTACCGCCGCGTCGCGCTGTACGGCGTCGACGCGCTCATCGCGGCCAAGCGCGAGGACCGCGCCGACCTGGACCGCGAGCGCTCGTCCGAGCACGTCATCCGGGACCGTGAGGAGAACGCCGAGCAGATCCGGGCCCTGCAGGAGCTCAAGGTCATGGCCGCGTCCTACGGCTACGACATCTCCGGACCCGCCGCGACGGCGCGCGAGGCCGTGCAGTGGCTGTACTTCGCCTACCTGGGCGCGGTGAAGGAGCAGAACGGCGCGGCGATGTCGCTGGGCCGGACCTCGACCTTCCTCGACGTCTACCTGCAGCGTGACCTCGAGGCCGGGACCCTCACCGAGCAGGACGCGCAGGAGCTCATCGACGACCTGGTCATCAAGCTCCGCATTGTGCGCTTCCTGCGCACGCCCGAGTACGACGAGCTGTTCTCCGGCGACCCCACGTGGGTCACCGAGGCCATCGGCGGCATGGGTGAGGACGGGCGACCGCTGGTCACCAAGAACTCGTTCCGCTACCTCCAGACGCTCTACAACCTGGGTCCGGCCCCCGAGCCGAACCTCACCGTGTTCTGGAGCGACCGCCTCCCCGACGGGTTCAAGCGCTTCTGCACGCAGGTCTCCATCGACACCTCCGCGCTGCAGTACGAGTCGGACGACCTCATCCGCGATTCCTGGGGTGACGACGCGGCGATCGCCTGCTGCGTCTCGCCGATGCGGGTGGGCAAGCAGATGCAGTTCTTCGGCGCGCGGGTCAACCTGGCCAAGGCGCTCCTGTACGCGATCAACGGCGGTCGCGACGAGCTGACGGGCAAGCAGGTGGCCCCGCCGGCGGCGGCCGTCGTGGGTGACGTGCTCGACTACGACGACGTCGTGGCCAAGCTGGACGGGACGCTCGACTGGCTGGCCGAGACGTACGTCGACGCGCTCAACTGCGTGCACTTCATGCACGACAAGTACGCGTACGAGCGCCTCGAGATGGCCCTGCACGACCGCGAGATCCTGCGGACGATGGCGTGCGGCATCGCCGGCCTGTCCGTCGTCGCCGACTCGCTCTCGGCCATCAAGCACGCCCAGGTGCGCCCGGTGCGGACCGTCGACGGGCTCGTCACCGAGTACGAGGTCGAGGGCGACTTCCCGACCTACGGCAACGACGACGACCGTGCCGACGACATCGCGGTGTGGCTGGTGCAGACCTTCATGGCCAAGCTCCGCACGACACCGACGTACCGCGACGCGCTGCACACGCAGTCCGTGCTGACCATCACCTCCAACGTCGTCTACGGCAAGTCCACCGGGTCGACCCCCGACGGACGCCGGGCCGGGCAGCCGTTCGCTCCTGGCGCCAACCCCATGAACGGGCGCGACGCCCACGGGATGCTCGCCTCGGCGCTCTCCGTGGCGAAGCTGCCCTACGCCGAGGCGATGGACGGGATCTCGCTGACCTCGTCCGTCGTCCCGGCAGGGCTCGGACGGACCCGCGAGGAGCAGGTGACCAACCTGGTCGGGCTGCTCGATGCCTACACGATGTCGTCGGGGTACCACCTCAACGTCAACGTGCTGAACCGCGAGACGCTCGAGGACGCCATGGAGCACCCGGAGGACTACCCGCAGCTCACCATCCGGGTGTCGGGGTACGCCGTGAACTTCGTGCGGCTCACGCGTGAGCAGCAGCTCGACGTGCTCTCGCGGACGTTCCACGGCTCGGTGTGAGCGAGATGACGACGGTCCAGGCGGACGTGCCGGCATCGATGCCGACCGTTCGCCTGGGCCTGCCCCGGGCGCGGGCCGGCACGGACGGCCTGTCCACGGTCGAGCTCGACCACTCGGCCAAGATGGCCGCCGTGCGGGCGGGCGCCCTCGGCTCGGTCCACTCCTGGGAGCTCGTCACGGCCGTCGACGGGCCCGGCACGCGGCTCACGGTCTTCCTGGCCGGGTGCCCACTGCAGTGCCTGTACTGCCACAACCCCGACACCATGCAGATGCGCCGGGGGACCGACGTCACCGCGAACGAGATCCTGGCGCGCGTCGCGCGGTACCGGACGGTGTTCGCGGCGACCGGTGGCGGGCTCACGATCTCCGGCGGCGAGCCTTTGATGCAGCCGGCGTTCGTCCGGACGCTGCTGCGGGGCGCGAAGGCGATGGGCGTGCACACCACGATCGACACGTCCGGGTTCCTGGGCGCGCAGTGCACCGACGAGATGCTCGACGACGTCGACCTCGTGCTCCTCGACATCAAGTCCGGGCTGCCGGACACCTACCGCCGGGTGACCGGGCGCGCGCTGCAGCCCACGCTCGACTTCGGCCGCCGGCTGCGCGAGCGCGGCACCCGCACGTGGGTGCGGTTCGTGCTGGTGCCCGGGCTGACTGACGCCCCGGAGAACGTCGAGGCCGTGGCCGACCACGTCGTGGCCCTGGGCCCCGTCGTCGACCGCCTGGAGGTCCTGCCGTTCCACCAGATGGGCCGGGACAAGTGGGACGACCTGGGGATGCACTACGAGCTGGGAGACACGAAACCCCCGACCCCGGAGCTCGTCGAGCGCGTACGCGCGACGTTCCGGGACCGGGGGCTGGCCGTGTACTAGGCGCTCGGGACGTTCGCCACGCCGTCGGGCAGGATCCGACGGCCCAGCACGCGCTCCGAGTAGCCGGTGCGGTCGAGGTACGGCGTGAGCCCACCGAGGTGGAAGCCCCAGCCCGCGCCCAGGATCATGCAGAGGTCGATCTGCTGCGGGGTGGCGACGACGCCCTCCTCCAGCATGTGCCCGACCTCGACCGTGAGGGCGGTGAGCACGCTGTCGAGCACGCCCGCCTCGTCGAGCGGGGTGCCTGCGGCCGCCTCGGTGAACACCGACTGGATGGCCGGGTCGACCGGCTTGGGCAGCCCCTTGGCCTTGGCGGGCAGCACGACCGTGGTGCCGTCGGCCACGAGCTTCTCGAGGCCGGGGGAGCGCGGGAACCGATCGCCGAGCTCCTCGCGCAGCGACGTCAGCACGTGCAGGCCGACGGCGGGACCGACCAGGTCGAACAGCTCGAAGGGTGGCATCGGCAGGCCGAGGGGCCGCAGCGCGCGGTCCGCGACCTCGACCGGCGTGCCCTTCTCGACCGCGTCGACGATCACGCCGAGCAGCAGGACGAGCAGCCGGTTGACGACGAAGCCCGGGCGGTCCGCCACGAGGACGGCCGTCTTGCGCAGCTTGGCCGCGACCGCGAACCCGGTGGCCAGCGCCTCGAGCGACGTGTGCTCGGCCTGCACGACCTCGACCAGCGGCATCGCGGCCACGGGGTTGAAGAAGTGCAGCCCGACCACGCGCTCGGGGTGCTGCAGGTCGGCGGCCATGGCGCTCACGCTCAGCGCGGACGTGTTCGTCGCCAGGATGGTGGTCGGGGCGATGACCGTCTCGAGCTCGGCGAAGACCTTCTTCTTGAGGTCGAGGATCTCCGTGACCGCCTCGATGACGAGGTCGCACGACGCGAACTCGGCCAGGTCGGTGGTGCCGTGGATCGACCCGATCAGGCGGCTCGCCGCGGACTCGCTCATGCGACCCGTCGACGTGAGGCGCTCGACGGAGGACCGCACCGCGGCGAGGCCCTTGTCGACGCGCTCCTGGTCGAGGTCCCGCATGACGACCGGCACGCCCAGGCGCTGCGCGAAGAGCATCGCGATCTGCGCGGCCATGAGCCCGGCGCCGACGATGCCGACGCGCGTGACCGGCTGCGCGAGCGAGCGGTCGGGCGCGCCCACCGGCTTCTTGCCGCCGGAGACCAGCCCGAACGCGTAGATCGACGCGCGCATCTCGTCGCTCATGATGAGGTCGGCGAGCGCCTCGTCCTCGGCCGCGAAGGCCTCGGCGCGCGACGCCGTGCGGGCGTCGGCCACCAGGTCGAGAGCGCGGTACGGCGCCGGTCGTGAGCGGTTGATGACCGCGTCGAGGCGCTGCCGCGCGGCGGCGACGACGCCGTCCCAGACCTCGGCGGAGTCGAGCTCGCGCCGCTCGACCACGACCTCGCCCGTGACCACGCGGGCGGCCCAGCGGATCGACTCCTCGAGGAAGTCGGCGGGGTCCAGCACGAMGTCCATGAGGCCGATCTGCGCGGCCTCCTGGGCGGCGAACGGCTTGTTGGCCGCCGGCCGTGTGAGGATGACGTCGAGCGCCTTCTCGACCCCGACGAGCCGCGGCACGATGTACGCGCCGCCCCAGCCGGGGACCAGGCCGAGCCCGGTCTCGGGCAGCGCGAGCGCCCGGACGTCGGAGGCGACCGTGCGGTAGTCGCAGTTCAGCGCCAGCTCGAGGCCGCCGCCCAGCGCGACGCCGTTGACGAACGCGAACGTCGGGACGCCCATCGTGTGCAGCAGCTCGTAGGCCGCGTGGCCCCCCTGGCCGAGGCCCAGGGCGACGTCGCGGCCGGCGATGGTGCCGATCTGGGTGAGGTCGGCGCCGGCGGCCAGGAAGTACGGCTTGCCGGTGACGGCGACGGCCGCGATCTCGCCGGCCGCGACGCGTGCCTGGACGGCGGTGAGCGTCACGGTCAGCTCCGCGATGCCCTGGGCGCCGAACGTGGTCGGCTTGGTGTGGTCCAGGCCGTTGTCGATGGTGACGAGCGCGAGCGTGCCGGCTCCGCCGGGCAGGGTGACGTCGCGGGCGATCGCGTGGCTGACGCGCTCGGGGCGCGGTTCCGTGGAGGTGCTCACTTGACGTTCCCCTCGAGGGCCTCGTAGTCGGCGTGGTGCGGGTTCTCCCAGATGACGGTCCCGCCCTGGCCCAGTCCCACGCACATGGTGGTCAGGCCGTAGCGGACGTCCGGGTTCTCCTCGAACTGGCGGGCCAGCTGCGTCATCAGGCGCACGCCCGACGAGGCCAGCGGGTGTCCGACGGCGATCGCGCCGCCGTACTGGTTGACGCGCGGGTCGTCGTCGGCGATGCCGAAGGCGTCGAGGAAGGAGAGCACCTGGACCGCGAACGCCTCGTTGATCTCGAACAGGCCGATGTCCTCGATGGACAGGCCCGCGCGGTCGAGCGCCTTGACCGTGGCCGGCACCGGGCCGATGCCCATGATCTCGGGCTCCACGCCGGCGTAGGCGAACGACACCATCCGCATGCGGGTGGGCAGGCCCAGCTCGGCGGCCGTGTCCTCGGCCGCGAGCAGGCAGGACGCGGCGCCGTCCGTCAGCGGGGCTGCGGTGCCGGCGGTGACGCGACCGCCCGCGCGGAACGGCGTCGGCAGCTTCTGGATCGCCTCGACGGTGGTGCCGGGGCGCGGCGGCTCGTCGGCAGTGGCCAGGCCCCAGCCGTTCTCCGGGTCGCGCAGCGCGACGGGGACCAGGTCGGGCTCGATCTTGCCGGCGGCCAGCGCGGCGGCGTACTTGTCCTGGCTGGCGACGCCGTACGCGTCGGCCCGCTCGCGGGTCAGCGCGGGGAACTTGTCGTGCAGGTTCTCGGCGGTGACGCCCATGTTGAGCGCGTCGTTGGCCACCAGGCGCTCGGACAGGAACCGCGGGTTCGGGTCGGCGTCGAAGCCCATCGGGTGGTGGCCCATGTGCTCGACACCACCGGCGAGCGCGACGTCCTGCGCCCCGACGCCGATCGCGGCGGCGGTGTTGGTCACCGCGGTCATGGCACCGGCGCACATGCGGTCGATCGCGTAGCCGGGGACGGACCGGGGGAGCCCGGCCAGGACGCCGACCGTACGGCCGAGCGTGAGGCCCTGGTCGCCCTGCTGCGTGGTCGCGGCGATGGCGACCTCGTCGATGCGCTCCGGCGGGAGCTCAGGGTGGCGGCGCAGGAGCTCGCGGACGGTCTTGACCGACAGGTCGTCGGCGCGGGTGTGGGCGTACAGCCCGTCCTTGCGCGCACGGCCGAACGGGGTGCGGACCCCGTCGACGAAGACGACGCGCCGGACGAGGGCGGCGGGCCGCGAGGAATTGGTGGGCATCAAGCCTCCAGGGGCGGGACGGCGGTGTCCGACGAGCTCGCAGCAGCGGGCCCGCGACGGTCGACGCTACCCGGGTCTACCCAGGCGGTGCCAGCCGTAAGTTACCGAAGAGTAACACCGGCGCTCAGTCGCGCGGGAGGGCCTCGAACGTGTCGGCCAACCGCTGCGCGACGAGCTCGATCTGCCACGGCCGGGCCCCGCCCGCCCGCAGGAATCCGGCGATCCCGTCGGCGTCGAGGACCTCGGGCGGCGTCCAGCACAGCCGGCGCAGCAGGTCGGGCTGCAGCAGGTTCTCGGCGGGGACGTCGTGGGTGGTCGACAGGTCCGCGACCACCTCGCGGGCGGCGACCAGGCGTGCGGCGGCGGCCGGGTCCTTCTCCGCCCAGGCGCGGGGCGGCGGCGGTGCGTCGCTCTTGGGCCCGCGCACCGAGGGAAGCTGGTCGTCCGGGGTCGCCAGGCCGCGGTCGATCGCCTGCTGCCAGAGGGCGGCGCGGCGGCGAGTGCCCTTGCCGGCGAACGCGGGCAGGGCCGTGAGGGCGCCGAGCGACCCCGGCAGCGCCTGCGCGGCGGCGACGATCGCGTGGTCCGGCAGGACGCGGCCGGGGGAGATGTCGCGGGTGCGGGCGTTCTGGTCGCGCGTGAGCCAGAGCTCGCGGACCACCGCCAGCCGGCGGGCGTCGCGGATGGCATGCAAGCCGGAGACGCGGCGCCACGGCTCGACCCGGGGCGCGGGCGGGGCTGCGGTGCGCACGGCCTCGAACTCCTGCGCGGCCCACTCGGCCTTGCCCGCGACGGCCAGCCGCTCGGCCAGCACCTCGCGCAGCTCGACCAGGACCTCGACGTCGAGCGCGGCGTAGCGCAGCCACTCGGTGGGCAGCGGGCGCGTGGACCAATCGACCGCCGAGTGCTCCTTCGCGAGCCCGAGGCCGAGGGCGTCCGCGACGACCGCGGCCAGCCCGACCCGCTCGAGCCCGAGCAGGCGTGCGCCGAGCTCGGTGTCGAACACGCGGCTGGGCCGCATCCCCTGCTCCGCCAGGCCCGGCAGGTCCTGCGAGGCGGCGTGCAGCACCCACTCGACGCCGACCAGCGCGTCGGACAGCGACGACAGGTCGGGGACGGCGATGGGGTCGATGAGCGCGGTGCCGGCGCCCTCGCGCCGGATCTGGACCAGGTACGTGCGCTGTCCGTAGCGGTAGCCGGACGCCCGCTCGGCGTCGACGGCGACCGGACCGGTGCCTGCGCCGAACGCCGCGACCACGGCCGCGAGAGCCTCGGGGGTTTCGACGACCGGCGGGATGCCCTCGGCCGGCTCGGTGAGCATGACGACCTCGGTGGCTGCATCAACCTCGGTGGCCGCATCGACCTCGGCGCTGTCGGGGGTCGGCGGCGGCACAGTGCCCCCGGCGGGGGCGCCGGCGGTCGCCTCAGGTCGCATGGGACCACGGTAAGCGACGACCCGGACGCATCTGCGCAGGCCGCGCGGGCGGCGCGTACTTCTGTCGAGGTGTCATCCGTACGCCCGACGTACCGGGCGGAGCGGGCCCGTCAGGCCAGGACGCCGCCGCGGATCGAGATCGCCACGAGCTCGGCGCGGTCGCCCGTGCCCAGCTTGCGGGAGATGCGGGCCAGGTGGCTCTTCACCGTGAGCGCGGACAGGCCGAGGTCCTCGCCGATGAGGCGGTTGGTGCGCCCGTCGGCCACCAGTCGCAGGACGCTGATCTCCCGGGCGGTGAGCTCGGGCAGGGGAGGGGGCGCAGCGGCGACCACGGCGGTGCGCGGCAGGCTCTGCGCGACGGCGCCGGCGACGACGCCGCGCAGCCCGCCCTGCAGGAGCACGCTGAGCTCGGGGCGGCTGGCGCGACGCGTGAGCACGACGACCCGCGGAGCGCCGCGACGACGCAGGTTACGGACCAGCAGGGCGCCGTCTCCGTCGGCCACCTCCGTGACGACCACGCACATCTGCTGGGTCGACGGGGGCGTTACCGTCCGAGAGGTCGGCACACCGGCCCGCAGCCCGGGCCGACGTACCGGGGCCACGTCTCGTCGCAGGGGCTCGATGGTCACGTGCCAGTCATCGGCATCGTGGTGCGCCGACTTGAGGTCGAAGTTGCGACCTGGCCCCCCCGGACCTCCGGTCAGCGCCTCGGCCCGAGGGCGACGACGCCGTCGGGCAGGGGTTCGAGGCCCGCCGCGGTGCACAGCAACGTGCCCCAGGCCTGCAGGTGGGGGCCGAGGTCCTCGTCGGCCGCGGTCCAGGACGCGCGGATCTCGAGCTCGGTCTGCTCCGAACGCCGCTCGAGGGCGCCGAAGCTCTGGGAGAGCACGCGGGTGACGGTCCCGCCGGCCGCGTGGGCGTCCAGCCCGGACTCCTCGAGGGCGTCCGTGAACCAGGTCCACGCCACCTCGGCGAGCAGCGGGTCCGCACCGACCTCGGCCTCCAGCGTCGCGCGCACGAGCGTGACCAGGCGGAAGTGGCCGTCCCAGGCCTCCTGGCCCGCGGGGTCGAAGAGGACGACGAACCGGCCGGACGCCAGCTCCTCCGCGGCGACCGAGCGTCGGGCCGTCCGGACCTCGGCCGTGAGCGCCGCCGAGAAGGGTGCGATGCGCGCTGGACCGGGTACCTCGTCGAGGATGACCTCCGGGCGGACGGTCACCCGGCGGAGCGAGCGCAGCGCGCTGACGAACTCGACCGGGACGTCCTCAGGACCAGCGGGTGTCACGCAGTGGAGCGTACGCACGGCAGTCGCTGAACGGGTGTCCGGCACGCCGCCGCCGACGCGCGGGGCTGCCCGTCTCGCCGTCCGGCACACCCCTGTGGTCCGCGGCGCACCGGACTAGGCTGACCCGCGCACCCAGCACCCCCGGACGTCGCCCCACCCGACCTGCGCCTGCACGTGCCCCGCACCTGCTCGTCGCCGTCGCGGCCGCGGCGCGTACCGGCCGTCGATCGAAGGAGCACTCCCCGCATGGTCGCCTCAGGAACCGCCACCGGAACCGCCCAGATCGGCGTCACGGGGTTGGCGGTGATGGGCCGCAACCTCGCGCGCAACTTCGCGCGCAACGGCTACACGGTGGCCATCCACAACCGCTCCTACGCGAAGACCGAGTCGCTCGTGGCGGACCACGGCGACGAGGGCGCGTTCGTGCCGTCCGAGTCCGTCGAGGACTTCGTCGCGTCCCTGGCGCGGCCCCGCAAGATCGTCGTCATGGTCAAGGCCGGCGGCCCCACGGACGCGGTCATCGACGAGCTCGTGCCGTTCCTGGAGGAGGGCGACATCGTCGTCGACGCCGGCAACGCGCACTTCCCGGACACGATCCGCCGCGAGGCCGCGCTGCGCGAGAAGGGGCTGCACTTCGTCGGCTCCGGCGTCTCGGGCGGCGAGGAGGGTGCTCTGCTCGGCCCGTCGATCATGCCCGGCGGTACCAAGGAGTCGTACGAGTCGCTCGGGCCGATCCTCGAGAAGATCTCGGCCAAGGTCGACGGCGTGCCGTGCTGCACGTACATCGGCCCGGACGGCGCCGGTCACTTCGTGAAGATGGTGCACAACGGCATCGAGTACGCCGACATGCAGCTCATCGCGGAGGCGTACGACCTGCTGCGCCAGGGGCTGGGTGCCTCGGCCGCGGAGATCGGCCAGATCTTCGCCGAGTGGAACACCGGGGACCTCGAGTCGTTCCTCATCGAGATCACCGCGGACGTCCTGCAGCACGTCGACGCCGAGACGGGGTCGGCGTTCGTCGACATCGTGCTCGACCAGGCGGAGCAGAAGGGCACCGGTCGCTGGACCGTGCAGAACGCGCTCGACCTCGGCGTGCCGATCACGGGCATCGCGGAGGCGACGTTCGCGCGCGCCCTGTCCGGCTCGGTCCCGCAGCGGTCGGCCGCGCTGGGCGTGCTCCCCGCGCACACGACCCCGTGGGACGTGACCGACCGCGACGGCTTCATCGAGGACGTCCGGCTCGCGCTGTACGCCTCCAAGGTGGTCGCGTACTCGCAGGGCTTCGACCAGATCGCCGCCGCGAGCGCCGAGTTCGGCTGGGACATCGACCGCGGGGCCATGGCCCGCATCTGGCGCGGCGGCTGCATCATCCGCGCGCGCTTCCTCAACCGCATCACCGAGGCCTACGAGCGCGACGCCCACCTGCCGCTGCTGCTCGCCGACGAGTACTTCACGGGCGCGGTCGGCAACGGCGTCGAGGCCTGGCGCCGGATCGTCGCGGGCGCCGCGCTGCACGGCGTGCCCACGCCGGCGTTCTCGTCGTCGCTGTCGTACTACGACGGTGTCCGGGCCGAGCGGCTCCCTGCCGCGCTGATCCAGGCGCAGCGCGACTTCTTCGGCGCGCACACCTACCGGCGTACCGACAAGGACGGCACCTTCCACACCGGTTGGTCGGCCGACCGCTCCGAGCAGACCGCGTGAGCGGGACGGCGCTGCAGCCCGTCATCCTCGGCGCCGACATCGGCGTGTACGCCCTGGCCCGGTCGTTCCACGAGGCCTACGGCGTCACGTCGGTGGTCGTCGCCGGCGCGGCGCTCGGTCCGGTCGCGCACTCGAAGATCGTGCGGCACGAGATCGTCGCCGACGGCCACGACCCCCGCCAGCTGGTGGACCGGCTGGTCGCGGTCGCGCAGGGGATGCCCGACAAGCGCCTGCTGCTCATGGCGAACTCGGACTGGCTGGTCCGCGTGGTCGTGCAGCACCGGGCGCTGCTCGAGCAGTACTACGTGGTCCCGTTCCTGTCGGAGCACCTGCTCGACAAGCTCTCCGACAAGGCGACGTTCGCCGAGATCTGCACCGAGCTCGGCATCTCCGTGCCGCGCACGATCGTGCAGGAGTTCTCCGGCGGCACGTCCTGGGAGGCCGCTCCGGTCGACCTGGAGTACCCGCTGATCGCGAAGGCGGCGAGCAGCGCGGACTACCAGGACATCGAGTTCGAGGGCAAGAAGAAGGTCTTCGAGATCGCGACGCCCGACGAGCTGGCGTGGCTGTGGGGCGCGCTGCGCGAGGCTGGGTTCCACGGGCGGTTCGTCGTCCAGGAGCTCGTGCCGGGCGACGACACCCAGATGCGGTCGATCACGGCGTACGTCGACACGCACGGCGAGATCACCCTGCTCTGCTCGGCGCACGTGCTGCTCGAGGAGCACACGCCGTCCGGGCTGGGCAACCCCGCCGCCATGATCACCACGCGCGACGACGCGATGCTCGAGCAGGCGCGCACGTTCCTCACCTCGACCGGGTACCGCGGGTTCGCCAACTTCGACGTCAAGGTGGACCCGCGCACCGGGCAGTTCCGGTTCTTCGAGGTCAACCCGCGGATCGGGCGCAACAACTACTACGTGACCGCGGCGGGGGCCAACCCGATGCGGTTCGTGGTCGAGGACGCGGTCGAGGGTCGGTCGGTGCCGCCCGTCGTCGTCGAGAAGGAGATCCTCTACTCGGTCGTGCCGCACCGGCTGCTGCTCAAGTACGTGCGGGACCCGCAGCTCGCCGCGTGGATCCGTCGCCTGGTCAAGGCGAAGGCCGTGGCGCGTCCGCTGGAGTACCGCGGGGACCTGTCGCCGCGCCGCCGGCTGTACGTCTGGATGGCGCTGGTCAACCAGGTGCGCAAGTTCCGGCGGTACTACCCGGAGGTCACGTCGACCGGGTTCTGAGCGCTCAGAAGGGCGGCACCCGACGCGGGGTGCCGCCCTTCTGCGTCGGTCAGCCGATCTCGCTGGTGCCCGAGTACAGGTGCAGCACGGGGACCTGCAGCTCCTCGCGCGCCCGGGACGCCCAGTCGCGGTGGAACGTGTCCTCGACGGCGTGCGGGTAGGTCACGACGGCGACCTCGACCACGTCGCCGTCGGCCACGGCGGCCTTGAGCGCGGGCAGCGGGTCGTCGTCGACGACGGAGCCGGTGGCCTCGCGGCCCGCGGCCATGAACGCGGCGATGCTGCCGGCCAGCTGCTCGTCGGCGGTCGACTTGGCCTCGTGCGTGGAGGGCTCCTTGCCGAGCGCGCGGTGCCACGCCTCCTTGAGCTCGCCGAGGCTGAGGTTGTCGATGATCGTGGAGACGAGC
Organism: Cellulomonas sp. P1_C4; assembly: GCF_056406355.1. Classification (NCBI taxonomy): domain Bacteria; kingdom Bacillati; phylum Actinomycetota; class Actinomycetes; order Micrococcales; family Cellulomonadaceae; genus Cellulomonas; species Cellulomonas sp. P1_C4. The sequence continues at coordinate 66,284 of NZ_JBFUAI010000013.1, forward strand.
GGTCGGTCCGTGTCCGCCGGGACGAGGACGCGGTACGCGTACGTCTCGCCCTCGTGCAGGGCGAGCAGCTTCTCGACGTCGGCGCTGGCGAGGGTGTCCTCCGTGAGGACGATGATCGTGTCGGTCACGCGCCGAGCCTAGCCACCCGCCACCGTCCCAGCAGCACGCCGTCCGCGTGGAGCAGGTGCAGCGGCGCCAGTGCGCGGGGCGGCACGAACCAGGTGGGCAGGTGCGTGATGCGCCCCACGGGTCCGCCGACCAGCTGCGGGCTCCAGGTCAGGCAGAGCTCGTCGAGCAGGTCCGCGTCGAGCAGCTGGGCCAGGAGGGTCGGGCCGCCCTCGGCCAGGACGCGCACGAGCCCGCGGTCGGCCAGGGCCGCGACGACCGCCCGGGGATCGACGGGACCCGGGATCCCACCGTCGGCCACGACGACATGGTCGGCGCCGATCCGCTCCCGGAGCGCGTCCAACGACGGGTTCACGCCGGTGGTGAGCACGATCGGCGGGCGCTCGGAGTCGAGCAGCTCGGCGGGGAGCACGCCMGAGGCCGTGACCACCGCGAGCTCGAGCCGCTCCGGCAGGCCGAGGGCGGCCCGCGCCGCCCGCAGCTCGGCGGGGACCTCCAGCGCCGTGTAGCGCTCGCCGCGGGCCGTGCCGGCGCCGACGAGCACGACGTCCGCGAGCGCGCGCAGCACGCGGAACACCCGGAAGTCGGCCGGGCCGTTGATGGAGCCGCTCAGGTGGTTCGCGCCCGTCGCCGCCCCGTCGAGCGTGGTCACCATGTTGGCGCGCACGACCGGACCGTCGGCGAACAGGGCGAGCAGCTCGGCCTCGTCGGCGCTCGGCTCCAGGCGGCGGGCGCTCGCGTCGAGGGGGAGCAGGACGTCGAGCGCGGGGAGGTCGGGCACGAGCGCCAACCTAGGCCAGGACGTCCGCCAGTGCCGCGACGTCCCCGATGACCACGACCGCCGGGTTGCCGACCCCGCGCTCGCGGGCTCGGTCCGCGATGTCGGCCAGCGTGCCGACCGTGGTCCGCTGCCCGGGCAGCGTGCCGTTCTCGATGACGGCCGCCGGCGTGCCCGGGTCCTTGCCGTGCGCGAGCAGCTCGCGCGTGTGCGACGCCAGCTGGGCCACGCCCATGAGCAGCACGAGGGTGCCCTCGAGCCGGGCGAGCGTCGACCAGTCGGGGGCCGTGTCGTGCGCCGAGAGGATGGTGAGCTGCCGGGCCAGGCCGCGGTGCGTCACCGGGATGCCGGCGGCCGCGGGGACCGCGAGCGCGCTGGTCACGCCGGGCACGACGTCGACCTGTACCCCGGCCTCGAGGCACGCGAGCACCTCCTCGCCGCCGCGGCCGAGCACGAACGGGTCGCCGCCCTTGAGCCGGACGACGCGGTGCCCGGCCCGGGCCCGCTCGACGAGGACGGCGTTGATCTCGGTCTGCGTGAGGGTGTGCGCGTGCGGGGACTTGCCCGCCTCGATGATCTCGACGGTGGGGTCCAGCTCGGCCAGCAGTGCGCGGGGGGCCAGGCGATCGACGACGACGACGTCGGCCTCGGCGAGCGCGCGGCGCCCGCGGGTGGTGATCAGGCCCGGGTCGCCCGGACCGCCACCGACGAGCGTCACGCGGCCGGTCGACGGGCGGTGGTGGCGCAGCGGCAGGCCGCCGGTGTCGAGCAGGAGCGCGATGGCGGACCGCAGCGCGGCGGCGCGGCGCGGGTCGCCGCCCGCGCCGACGGCCACGGTGACGTCGCCCGTCCGTGCGACGGCCGGCGTCCAGGCGGTCGACGCGCTGGCGTCGTCGGCACGCACGCACCACAAGCGTGCGGCCTCGGCGTCGGCCGCGACGGCGTCGTCGACCGCGCGCTCGCCCGTCGCCGTGTGGACCAGCCAGGCGCCGTCGAGATCGGTGGCGAGGTAGTCGCGGGAGCGCCAGGTGACGCGGCCCGCGGCGGCGAGCTCGGCGAGGTCCTCGCAGAGCGCGGGCGCTACCACCACGACGTCGGCGCCGTCCTCGACCAGCCGCGCCGCCCGCCGCGCCGCGACCGGACCGCCGCCCACGACGACGACGCGCCGGCCGGTCACGTCGAGCAGCAGCGCGTGCTGCGGGGTGCTCATATCCCCGACCCAGCGAACCAGTCGTCGTCGTCCTGCGCCGGGGGTGCCGGGGTGAGCCGGTCCAGCAGGGTGGCGCCGATCATGCCCGCGGCGAGCGTGGTGCCGTCGGCCGGGTCGACCAGGAGGAAGCCGCCCGTGCGCCGGTGGGTGGCGTACTCGTCGAGCACGATCGGCTCCGCCAGCCGGATCTTCACGCGCCCGATCGCGTTGAGCGTGAGCGCGCGCGGCGGGATGTCGGAGGACGTGTCGGTGGCGTCGACCAGGTGCAGCGTGTCGACGCCGTCCCAGGCGTCGACCGTCAGGGTGTCGACGTCGAGCCGCGCGTTGACCTCCCGCAGGAGCGCGCGGACGGTGCGGGTGCCCACGCGGACCAGCAGCCGGGCGCCCAGGACGCTGCGCTTCTCCGCGAGCCAGCAGACGGTGCCGACGAGGTCCGTGCCGACCTCGACCGCCGCCGCGCTCGGCACGAGGACGTCCCCGCGCGCCACGTCGACGTCGTCGGCCAGCCGCAGCGTCACCGACTGGGGTGCGTGCGCCTCGGTCAGCGGCCCGTCGAACGTGTCGATCCCGACGACCGTGCTGCGCTTGCCCGACGGCAGGACCGTGACCTCGTCGCCGACCGACACGACGCCGGACGCGACCCGCCCCGCGTACCCGCGGTAGTCGGGGTGTTCCGCGGTGCGCGGCCGGATGACCACCTGCACCGGGAACCGGAACGGCTCGGACAGGGCGTCGCGGCCCACCGGCACCGACTCGAGGTGCTCGAGCAGCGTCGGACCGTCGTACCAGGGCGTCCGCGTGGAGCGGTCCACCACGTTGTCGCCGGCGAGCGCCGACAGCGGGACCGCGGTGACGTCCTCGATGCCGAGGCTGAGCGCGTAGGCCGTGAACTGGTCGGCGATCGCGCGGAACGTCGCCTCGTCGAAGTCGACCAGGTCCATCTTGTTCACGGCGAGCACGACGTGCGGCACGCGCAGCAGCGCGGTGATGGTGGCGTGCCGGCGGGTCTGCTCGAGCACGCCCTTGCGGGCGTCCACCAGCACGATCGCGAGCTCGGCCGTCGACGCGCCGGTCACCATGTTGCGCGTGTACTGCACGTGGCCCGGGGTGTCGGCGAGCACGAACGCGCGGGTGGCCGTCGAGAAGTAGCGGTACGCCACGTCGATGGTGATGCCCTGCTCGCGCTCGGCGCGCAGCCCGTCGGTGAGCAGCGCGAGGTCGACGTCGCCGCCGCCGCGGGCGAGCGTGGCGGCCTCGACGGCGCTCAGCTGGTCGGCCAGCACCGACTTCGTGTCGTAGAGCAGGCGGCCGATCAGCGTGCTCTTCCCGTCGTCGACGGAGCCGGCCGTGGCCAGGCGCAGGAGGTCCCGCGTCGCATGCTCGGTCACGTGATGGATCTCCTCGGTCGGGTCGAGCTGGCTGGTCGCGGCGCCCATCAGAAGTAGCCCTCGCGCTTGCGGTCCTCCATGGCGGCCTCGGACGCGCGGTCGTCGGCACGCGTCGCGCCGCGCTCGGTCAGGCGGCTGGCGCCGACCTCCGCGATGACCTCGGGGATGGTCGACGCCTCGGACTCGACGGCGCCGGTGCAGCTCATGTCGCCGACGGTCCGGTAGCGGACCGTGCGGACCTCGAGGGTCTCGGCCGCCCGCGGGCCGCCCCACTCGCCGGGCGCCAGCCACATGCCGTCGCGCAGGAACACCTCGCGCTGGTGGGAGTAGTAGATCGAGGGCAGCTCGATCTGTTCGCGCTCGATGTAGCGCCACACGTCCAGCTCGGTCCAGTTGGACAGCGGGAAGACGCGCACGTGCTCGCCGGGCTTGTGGCGGCCGTTGTAGAGGTCCCACAGCTCGGGGCGCTGGCGTCGGGGGTCCCACTGGCCGAACTCGTCGCGCAGGGAGAAGACGCGCTCCTTGGCGCGGGCCTTCTCCTCGTCGCGGCGGCCGCCGCCGAACACCGCGTCGAACTTGTGCGCGGTGATGCCGTCCAGCAGCGGGACCGTCTGCAGCGGGTTGCGCGAGCCGTCGGCGCGCTCGACCACGCGGCCGTCGTCGATGGCGTCCTGCACGCTGGCGACGACGAGCCGCAGCCCGTGCTCGGCGACGACGCGGTCGCGGTACTCGATGACCTCGGGAAAGTTGTGCCCCGTGTCGACGTGCATGAGCGCGAACGGCACCGGGGCGGGCCAGAACGCCTTGCGGGCCAGGTGCAGCATGACTATCGAGTCCTTGCCGCCGCTGAACAGCAGCACCGGACGCTCGAACTCGCCGGCCACCTCCCGCATGACGTGGATGGCCTCGGACTCGAGGGCGTCCAGCTGGGTCAGCGTCACCACGCTCATGTGTGCAACCCGCATTCGATCTTGGAGGTACCGGACCAGCGACCCGCGCGGGGGTCCTCGCCGGGGGCGACGGCCCGCGTGCACGGGGCGCAGCCGATGGAGGCGTAGCCGGCCTGGCGCAGCGGGTTGAGCACCACGTGGTGCTCGTCGACGTAGGCGTCCACGTCCGCCTGCGTCCACGCCGCCAGCGGGTTGAGCTTGACCTTGCCGCGCTTGGCGTCCCACCCGACGACGGTGATGTCCGTGCGGGTCGGGGCGTCCTCGCGGCGCATGCCGGTGACCCACGCGGTGTACGGCTCCAGGCCGCGCTCGAGCGGCTCGACCTTGCGCAGGGCGCAGCACAGGTTCGGGTCCCGGTCGTGGAGCTTCTCGCCGTGCTCGGCGTCCTGCTCGGCGACCGTGCGCAGCGGCAGGATCGTGCGCAGCGAGATGTTCGTGAAGTCGGCGTAGTAGTCGCGCGTCCCCAGGGTCTCTGCGAAGTGGTAGCCGGTGTCGAGGAAGATCACGTCGATGCCGGGGACGGCCTCGGCGGCGATGTGCACGAGCACCTCGTCGCCCATCGACGACGCCAGGACGAGGTCCGTGCCGAACGTCTCGGCGGCCCAGCGCAGGATCTCCGCGGGGTGGGCGCCCTCGAGGTCGCGGCCCGCCTGCTCGGCGAGCTCTCGCAGGTCGGTGGTGATCATGAGCGCGCCACCAGCCCGACGAACTTCAGCGCGAACGCGCGGGTGCACGAGCGGCACTCCCACTGGCCGTGGGTCTCGCCGGCGGGCCACAGGTCCTCGCTGGCGCAGAACGGGCAGTAGTAGGGCACCGCCCGCTCGCCTGACGTTCCGCTCATCGCAGGTCCTCCTCGTCCGCCCGCTGGGCCCACTGCGCGAACAGCTCGCCGTCCACCCGCTGCTCGTCGAACTTGCGCGTGACGCGCTCGATGTAGTCGGGGAGCTCCTCGGCCGGGACGCGCAGACCGCGCAGCGTCTTCCCGAGCCCGCTCGTCAGCCCGAGGCCGCCGCCGAGGTGCACCTGGTAGCCGTCCTCGCCGTTCGCCAGCGCGCCCTTGAGGCCGATGTCGGCCGTCTGGATGCGTGCGCACGAGTTGGGGCAGCCGTTGAGGTTGATGGTGATCGGCTGGTCGAACGTGGGGAGCCGGTCTTCCAGCTCGCCGATGAGGTGCGTCGCTCGCGCCTTGGTCTCGACGATCGCCAGCTTGCAGAACTCGATCCCCGTGCACGCCATGGTGCCGCGGCGGAACGTGCTCGCGGACCGGACCGGGAGCCCCAGCGCCTCGAGCCCCCCGACCAGCGGGTCCACCTTCTCCGGCGCGACGTCGAGCACGACGATCTTCTGCTCGACGGTCAGCCGGACCTTGTCCGACCCCGCGGTCTCGACGAGATCGGCCAGCTGCTGCAGCAGCTCGCCCGAGATGCGACCGACCGTGGGCGCCATGCCGACGTAGAAGTTCCCGTCGTTCTGCGGGTGCACGCCGACGTGGTCGCGGCGGCCCGAGGGCGGCGGAGGCGGCTCGGGACCGTCCTCCAGCGCGAAGCCGAGGTACTCGCCCTCCAGCACCTGCCGGAACAGCTCCGGTCCCCAGTCGGCGACCAGGAACTTCAGGCGCGCTCGCGTCCGCAGCCGGCGGTAGCCGTAGTCGCGGAAGATGCTCACGACGCCGACCCACACGTCCGGGATCTGCTCGAGCGTGACGAACGCGCCCAGGCGCACGCCCAGCTTCGGGTTGGTGGACAGGCCGCCGCCGACCCACAGGTCGAAGCCGGGACCGAGCTCGGGGTGCACCACGCCGACGAACGCGACGTCGTTGATCTCGTGCGCGACGTCGTGGTGCGGCGAGCCGCTGATCGCGGTCTTGAACTTGCGGGGGAGGTTGGAGAAGCGCGGGTCGCCGATGTAGTTGTCGACGATCGCGCGCACGGCCGGGGTGCCGTCGATGATCTCGTCGGCCGCGACGCCCGCGACGGGGGACCCGAGCACGACACGCGGGCAGTCACCGCAGGCCTCCTGGGTGCTGAGCCCGACGGCTTCGAGCCGGCGCCAGATCTCCGGGACGTCCTCGACGCGGATCCAGTGCAGCTGGATGTTCTGCCGGTCCGTGACGTCCGCGGTGCCGCGGCCGAACTCGACGGAGATGTCCGCGATGGTGCGCAGCTGCTGCAGGCTCAGGGCGCCGCCGTCGCAGCGCACGCGGAGCATGAAGAACTCGTCGTCCAGCTCGTGCGGCTCGAGCGTCGCCGTCTTGCCGCCGTCGATCCCGGGCTTGCGCTGCGTGTAGAGCCCCCACCAGCGCATCCGGCCGCGCAGGTCCTCCGGCGCGATGCTCGCGAAGCCCTCGCGGGAGTACACGTCCTCGATCCGCTGCCGGACGTTCAGGGCGTCGTCCTGCTGCTTGAACAGCTCGTTGCCGTTCAGCGGTTCCGTCTGGCCGAACGCCCACTGGCCCTCGGCACGAGCAGCGGGTGGGGCGATCCTGGTGTGCGCCATAGGGGCGTTATCTCCGGAAGAACGTGGACGTGCGCCTGCACCCACCGCTGGGGGAGCGGTTCTTAGGACGCAGACCGCGCGCCCGAGGGGACGAGGGGCGGGGTCAGTTGCTCCGCGGACAGCAGCACACGCACGGGTCCGCGACGACGGTGCACATGCACCGACACGACTGGCGGAACCGGGGGGCGATCACCCGACGAGGTTGTCACGTGAGCGTGGAACACGGGAGAGGGTGTCCGGATCATGAGATGTTCGGGTCGAAATATGGGACGGGCGTCCAGAACGCGATAAGTGGACCGATCCGGTCGTGATTCGGACCCGTCGCGAGCGCGACGTAGGCTGCTCGATCGTGACCTCTCCGGACGCCCCGAGCGGCGCCCCCAGCCTGACCGAGCGCCGCCCCGTCGTCCCGCCGGACCGCCTGCTGGCCGAGCTCGTCCCGCCCCGCCACTTCGCCGACGAGTCCTTCGCGACGTACCGCCCGGACCCGGCGCACCCGTCGCAGGCGGCGGCCGTCACCCGGCTGTCCGCCGCGGCCGACCAGATCCGGCGCGGACCGTCGCGCTCGTGGCTGAAGCGCGGGAGGTCGACGCCGGTCGCGATCTACCTCGACGGCGGGTTCGGCGTCGGCAAGACCCACCTGCTCACCTCGCTCGCGCACGCGGTCGGGGTTGACGACGCCGCCTACGGCACCTTCGTCGAGTACACGAACCTGGTCGGCGCCCTCGGCTTCCTGCCGACCGTCGAGGCGCTCGCCACCCGACGCCTGGTCTGCATCGACGAGTTCGAGCTGGACGACCCCGGCGACACCGTCCTCATGTCCCGCCTGCTGCGCGAGCTCGCCGACCGCGGGGTCGCGCTCGCGGCCACGTCGAACACGCTGCCCGGCTCGCTGGGCGAGGGCCGGTTCGCCGCCGAGGACTTCCTGCGCGAGATCCAGGCGCTCGCGGCGCGGTTCGAGGTGCTCCGGGTCGACGGCGACGACTACCGCCACCGGTCCGTGGTGACGGACGCGGACGGGCTGTCGGAGCGGGCCGTGCGCGACGCCGCCGCCGCGCGCACCGACGCCACGCTCGACGACTTCGGCGACCTGCTCGCCCACCTGGCCACCGTGCACCCGAGCCGGTACGGCGCCCTGCTCGACGGCGTCGGGCTCGTCGCGCTCACCGGTGTGCAGCCCGTGCCCACCCAGGACGTCGCCCTGCGGCTGGTCGTGCTGGTGGACCGGCTCTACGACCGGGACGTCCCCGTGCTGCTCGGCGGTGCCGGCGAGCGGGACCTGTTCTCGCCCGAGATGCTCGCCGGCGGCTACCGCAAGAAGTACTACCGCGCGCTGTCGCGCCTCGGCTCGCTCGCCGCGGACGGCGCCGCACTCGTGCACTGACCCGTCAGGCGAGCACCACGACCGACCGCGGCGGGGTGTGCACGAGCGCACCGCCGGGCGTCGGCGCGACAGTGACCGGGTCCCACGCGGCCACGACGTCGAGCGGGACGCCGGTGTGCACGGGGACCGCGACCTCGTCGTCGGACAGGTTCATCACGACGCGCGCGGCCCCGCGGTGCAGCACCATCCAGCCGTCCCACGGCACGTCCGCCCGGTCGTGCTCGGCGGCGCCGCCCCACACGAGGTCGGTCGCGGCGAGCTCGCCGGAGCGCAGGTCAGGCACGGTGCGGCGCAGGGCGATGAGCGTGCGGTACCAGTCGAGCAGCCGGCGGTGCTCGGGGTGGGCCGGGTCGTCGAGCTCCTCGCGGGTGAGGACCGAACGGCGGAACGTCGCGGGGTCCTGCGGGTCCGGTATCGCCATGTCGCCGCCGCCATCGAGCTCGCTCCAGCCGAAGCCCCCGAACTCGCGGCGCCGGCCGTCGCGCACGGCGGCGGCCAGGTCGGGTTCGGGGTGGTCCGTGAAGAACTGCCAGGGGGTGCGCGTGCCCCACTCCTCGCCCATGAAGAGCAACGGGCTGAACGGGGACAGCAGGACGAGCGCGGCCTCGACGGCGAGGCGACCCGGGTCCAGGCGGGCGGACGGGCGGTCGCCGAGCGCGCGGTTGCCCACCTGGTCGTGCGTCGAGGCCGCGACGACGAACCGGTGGCCGTCCGTCCCGGGCGGCACCGGGCGTCCCCAGTCGCGGCCGCGGAACGTCGAGAAGCCGCCGTCGTGCACGAAGACGCTGGTCAGCGCCTTGCGCAGTACCTCCGGGGAGCCGAAGTCGACGTAGTAGCCGTGCCGCTCGCCGGTGACCAGCGCGTGGATGGCGTGGTGCACGTCGTCGTCCCACTGCGCTGTCATGCCCCGGCCGCCGTCGGCTGTCGGCGTGACCGACACGGCGTCGTTGAGGTCGGACTCGGCGACCAGGGACAGCGGCCGCCCGAGCTCGGTGGAGATCGCCGCGACCTCGTCGGACAGCTGCCCGAGCAGGTGCCGGTCCGAGAAGTCGATGAGCGCGTGCACGGCGTCCAGGCGCAGGGCGTCCACGTGGAAGTCGCGGAACCACCGCAGGGCGCTGTCGCAGACCCAGCGCCGGACTTCGTCGGATCCCTCGCCGTCCAGGTTGATCGCGGAGCCCCACGGCGTCTGGTGGGCGTCGGTGAAGTACGGGCCGAACACCCCGAGGTAGTTGCCCGACGGGCCCATGTGGTTGTGCACGACGTCGAGGCAGACGCCCAGGCCGCGGGCGTGCGCGGCGTCGACGAACGCCTGGAGCGCCGCGGGACCGCCGTACGGCTCGTGCACCGCGAAGGTTCCGACGCCGTCGTAGCCCCAGCCGTGCACGCCGTTGAACGGCGCGACCGGCAGGAGCTCGACCAGGTCGACGCCGAGCGAGACCAGGTCGTCGAGGCGGTCGATCGCGGAGGTCAGCGTGCCGCCGTGGGTGAACGTGCCGACGTGCAGCTCGTACGTCACGTGCCCGCGGGCGTCGACGCCGGCCCAGCCCTCGTCCGTCCACGGGAAGGTGCCGGTGTCGTACACGCGGCTCGGACCGTGCACCCCGGCGGGCTGCCACGCGCTGCGCGGGTCCGGCCGAGGGTCGCCGCCGTCGACGGCGAACGCGTAGTCGGTGCCGTGGGGCAGGTCGCGGTCGCCGGACCACCAGCCGTCCTCGACCGACATCGGGAGGCGGGCGGGACCCAGCACGAGGTCGACGCGCGCCGCGGAGGGCGCCCACACGCGGGGGAGCACCGGCTCAGCCCTCCGCCCGCACGAGCAGCGCCACGGGCAGCCGGTCGAGCAGCGKGCCGACGTCGACGACGCCGCCGACGACGGGCCGGTCGGTGAGCACGTCGTGCCAGTCGCCCTCGGGCAGTGCCACGGTGTGGTGCGACCACCCGCCGAGCCGGTCGACGGCCGCGGCGAGGCGGGTGGCGACGACGGCCACTCGCGGGTCGCCCGCGACGGTCCTCGCGTAGGTGAGCGAGTGCCCCGACGAGTGGGCCAGCGGCAGGAACCCGCTGTCGGGTCCGACGAACGCCTCCGGCAGTGAGCGGCGCAGGCGCAGCGCCCGCGAGGTGACCAGCAGCTTCTCGTCGGCGAGGTCCCGCGGGCCGGCGCCGTCGTCGAGCCGCGCGAGGCGGGCGGCCAGGGGCTCCAGGGCGACGGGCCGCCGGTTGTCGGGGTCCACCAGCACCGGGTTCGGCACCTCGGTGCCCTGGTAGACGTCGGCGATCCCCGGCAGCGTCAGCTGGACCAGCTTGGTGCCCAGGGTCGCGGCGCGGACCGCGGGCCGCGTGAGGACCTCCCACCCGCCCAGCAGCGCGGCGACGGCGGGGTCGGCCAGCGCGTGCCGTGCGGCGTCGAGGACCGCGCGCTCGTAGGCCTCGTCCGGCGCCGTCCAGGTGGTACGGCTCTTGGCCTCGCGGATCGCCTTCGTGAGGTACTCCACCAGGCGGTCCTCGGAGATCGGGCCGCCGTCGGTCCACGTGCCTGCGAGCGTCTGCCACAGGAGGTACTCGGTGCGCCCGTCGAGCAGCGCGCTGCGGTACGGGGCGGACGTCGCGCGCAGGTCGTCGACCAGGACGGACCACTCCCGCGGCAGCTCGCTGAGCACGCCGAGGCGGGCGCGGGTGTCCTCGCCGCGCTTGGTGTCGTGCGTCGAGAGGGTGGTCATGCCGAGCGGGGCCGAGGTCTGCTGCTCCGCCGCCCACGCCGACAGGTCGGTGGGCGTCAGGGCGAACTGCTCCGGGGCGCCACCCACCTCGCACAGGCCCGTGAGGTGGGTCCAGCGGTAGAACGCCGTGTCCTCCACGCCCTTGGCCATGACGGCGCCGCAGGTCTGCTGGAACCGCACGACCAGCTCGTCGCGGCGGGCACCGCGGGTGCGACCGGCGCTGCCCACCTCGCGACCGAGCAGCAGGTCGACGACGACATCCATCGTCTCGCTGCGCTCCGGCGACAGGCGGGTGCGCGCGTGCGCCGCGGCGGCGTGCAGGACCTCGAGCGACTCGGGGTGCACGGGCTCGCCGGGCACGACGTAGGCGCGATAGCGGTCGAACGCGACGAGCAGCTCGATCAGGCAGTCCTCGAGCGCGCGCCACGTGTGGTCGCGCAGACGCAGGTCGTCCCGGCAGATGTCGGCCGCCAGCGACGTGAGCCGGTGCACCTCGGCGTAGAGCGGGCCGTCGACGATCTCGCGCTTGGCCTGCTCGGCGATCGCCGGGAACGCGTCCGACGTGTCGCCTGTGAGCCGGTGCATGACCGCACCGAGCACCGCAGCACCGCCCGGGTCGACGAAGGCCTGCTGGATGCGCCACAGCGCCTCGTACCCGGTGCTCCCGGTAGTCGCCCAGTCCGCCGGGAGCGTCTCGAGGCCCTCGAGGATCTTCTCGACGACGACCCACGCCCCGCCGCTGGTCTCGCGCAGCCGGGCGAGGTAGCCGCCGGGGTCCGCGAGCCCGTCGGGGTGGTCGATCCGCAGACCGTCGATCGTGCCGTCCTCGAGCAGCGAGAGCACGAGCTTGTGCGTGGCGTCGAACACGGCCGGGTCTTCGACGCGGACGGCGAGCAGCGTGCCGACGTCGAAGAACCGCCGGTAGTTGAGCTCCTCGTCCGCCACCCGCCAGTACGCCAGCCGGTAGTGCTGCCGCTCGACCAGCTCCGCCAGCGACAACGACTCCGTGCCCGGGCGGACCGGGAACACGTGGTCGTAGTAGCGCAGGACCGTGCGCGCCGGTTCGCCGGGGATCTCCACCTCGTCCAGCTGCAGCTCGTCGCGCCCGAGGACGGCCCCGATGCGGTCGCCCAGCACGGGCATGAGCACCGCGCCGTCGCCCGCGGACCAGTCCACGTCGAACCAGTCGGCGTAGGGGGAGTCGGGACCCTCGGCGAGCACCGACCACAGGGCACGGTTGTGCCAGACCGGCGTCGGCACCGCCATGTGGTTGGGCACGATGTCGAGCACGAGGCCGAGGCCGGCCTCGTGCGCGGTCGTCGCCAGGCGCCGCAGAGCCGGCAGGCCGCCTAGCGAGGGGGCGATCTCGTCGTGGTCGACCACGTCGTAGCCGTGCGTCGAGCCCGGCGCGGCGCGCAGGATCGGCGACAGGTAGACGTGCGTCACCCCGAGCGACGCGAGGTACGGGACCCGCGCCGCGACGTCGTCGAGTGTGAGGTCGGCGCCCAGCTGCACGCGGTAGGTCGAGACGGGCACGGGCTTGCCCGCCGTCGGCAGCCGGCGGGTGGGCGTCGGGCGCTGATCGCTCATGCGGTCGGGCGCGGCCGAGTCGTGCGTCGCTTCGGCTTCTCCTCGGTCGTCGTCGCCGACGCCCGACGCTTCTTCGCCTGCTTCGCCGCCTCGCGGGAGGCCGTCGCGACCGCACCGATGCCCGAGGAGGTGGCCGACGCGGCGATGGGCGGACGGGTGAACACGATGATCGACTTCTCGCGGAGCGTCAGCTCCGCCCCGGCCTCGACCGTGCTGCCCGCCTCGATCTGCGAGTCGGTGTCGATCACGGCGGTCCAGACCTCGCCGAAGTCGACCTCCGGCATGGTGAACGTCGCCGGGTCCGGCTGCCCGTTGAACAGGATGAGGAAGCTGTCGTCGACGATCTCCTCGCCACGCCGGTCCGGCTCGGGGATGGCGTCGCCGTTGAGGAAGACGGTGACGGCGCGCGCCTGGTCGGCGCCCCACGCCTCGTCCTGCATGTGCTCGCCGCTGGGCGAGAGCCACGCGATGTCGAGCAGGTCCGACTCTCCGCCGTGCTCGGGCGCACCGGCGAAGAAGCGGCGACGCCGGAACACGGGGTGGTCCTGGCGGAGGCGCACGATGCGCCGCGTGAACTCGAGGAGCGCGTTCTTGTCCTCGTCGAGGTCCCAGTCGATCCAGGAGATCGGGCCGTCCTGGCAGTAGACGTTGTTGTTGCCCTGCTGGCTGCGACCCAGCTCGTCGCCGTGCGCGAGCATGGGCACGCCCTGCGACAGCAGGAGCGTCGTGAGGAAGTTCCGGCGCTGGCGCGCCCGCAGGGCGAGGATCCCGGGGTCGTCCGTCGGCCCCTCCGCCCCGCAGTTCCAGGAGCGGTTGTGGCTCTCGCCGTCGTTGTTTCCCTCGCCGTTGGCCGCGTTGTGCTTCTCGTTGTACGACACGAGGTCGTTGAGCGTGAAGCCGTCGTGCGCGGTGACGAAGTTGACGCTGGCGATGGGTCGTCGGCCGGTGTGCTCGTAGAGGTCCGACGAGCCGGAGAGCCGGCTGGCGAACTCCCCCAGGGTGGACGGCTCGCCGCGCCAGAAGTCGCGCACGGTGTCGCGGTACTTGCCGTTCCACTCCGACCACAGCGGTGGGAAGCCGCCCACCTGGTAGCCGCCGTCGCCGACGTCCCACGGCTCGGCGATGAGCTTGACCTGCGAGACCACCGGGTCCTGGTGCACCAGGTCGAAGAACGCCGAGAGCCGGTCGACCTCGTGGAACTGCCGGGCGAGCGTGGCCGCCAGGTCGAACCGGAAGCCGTCGACGTGCATCTCGGTGACCCAGTAGCGCAGCGAGTCCATGATCAGCTGCAGCACGTGGGGCGAGCGCATGAGCAGCGAGTTCCCCGTGCCCGTGGTGTCGAAGTAGTGCGCCTGGTCGTCGTCGACGAGCCGGTAGTAGTTCGCGTTGTCGATTCCGCGGAAGCTCAGCGTCGGGCCCATGTGGTTGCCCTCGGCGGTGTGGTTGTAGACCACGTCGAGGATGACCTCGATGTCCGCCTCGTGCAGCGCGCGCACCATGGCCTTGAACTCCTGCACCTGCTGCCCGGACGAGGCGAACGCGGAGTAGCCGTTGTGCGGCGCGAAGAAGCCGATCGTGTTGTAGCCCCAGTAGTTGGACAGGCCCCGCTCGACCAGCGACGGGTCGTTGACGAACTGGTGGACGGGCATGAGCTCGACCGCGGTCACGCCGAGCGACGTCAGGTGCTCGATGACCGCCGGGTGCGCGAGGCCGAGGTACGTGCCCCGCAGCTCGTCGGGCACCGCCGGGTGCTGCATCGTCAGGCCGCGCACGTGCGCCTCGTAGATGACCGACTCGTGGTACTCGTGCTGCGGCGGGCGGTCGTGGCCCCAGTCGAAGTACGGGTTGATGACCAGGGCCTTCATGGTGTGGGCGGCGGAGTCGTCGTCGTTGCGCTTGTCGGGGGCGTCGAACTTGTACGAGTACAGCGACGCGTGCCCGTCGATCTGGCCGTCGATCGCCTTGGCGTACGGGTCCAGCAGCAGCTTGTTCGGGTTGCAGCGGTCGCCCTGCGTGGGGTCGTCGGGCCCGTGCACGCGGTAGCCGTACCGCTGGCCGGGGGAGATGGCCGGCAGATAGCCGTGCCAGACGAACGCGTCCACCTCGGGCAGGTCGACCCTGGTCTCCGTCCCGCCCTCGTCGAAGAGGCACAGCTCGACTCGTTCGGCCACCTCCGAGAACAGGGCGAAGTTCGTCCCGGTCCCGTCGTAGGTGGCGCCCAGGGGGTAGGGGCGGCCCGGCCACATCAGCATGCATGCCAGGGTGCCAGTCAGCCGTCCATCTGGCGCGTGGGGCGACCAGTTGGTCGGCGTGGACTTCGCCACACCCCAGCCGTTGCGTCGGGGCCCGCGACCTGGTGCGCTGGCCTTCGACACCGTGGCCGCGGACACGACCTCCGGTGCTCCGACGAGATGGAGGACAGCCGTGAGCGGTCAGGTCGTGGTCGTGGGAGCGGGCTTGGCCGGTGCGAAGACCGTCGAGGGTCTGCGCGAGCGGGGGTACGACGGCCGGCTCGTCCTGCTCGGCACCGAGACCGAGCGGCCGTACGAGCGGCCACCCCTGTCGAAGGGCTACCTGCAGGGCAGCGACGAGCGCGACGGTGCGTTCGTGCACGCCGCCGACTGGTACGCCGCGCAGGACGTGGACCTCCGGCTCGGCACGACCGCCGCCTCGGTCGACCTCGCGGCGCGGGACGTCATCGACGGCTCCGGCACCCGCACGCGGTGGGACCACCTGGTGCTCGCGACCGGCTCCGAGCCGCGGCGGCTCGACGTGCCCGGCGCGCACCTGGACGGCGTCGTGTACCTGCGCACCCTCGACGACAGCGACCGGCTGCGCGCCCTGCTGGCCGCCGGCAAGCACGTCGTGGTGATCGGCGGCGGCTGGATCGGGCTCGAGGTCGCCGCAGCGGCCAGGGCCGCCGGATGCACCGTGAGCGTGCTGGTGCGCGACCCCCTGCCCCTGCTCGGCGTCCTCGGCCCCGAGCTGGCCGCGATGTTCGCCGACCTGCACCGGGAGAACGGCGTCGACCTGCGCACGCGCACCGAGGTCTCGGAGATCGTCGCGGCGGGCGACGGTACGCACGTGGGCGCGGTGGAGCTCGCGGACGGAACCCTCGTCGACGCCGACCTCGTCGTCGTCGGGATCGGTGCGGCGCCGCGCGTCGACCTCGCGAGGTCGATCGGGCTGCACGTCGAGGACGGCGTCGTCGTCGACGCCCACCTGCGCTCGTCGAACGCTCATGTGCTCGCCGTCGGCGACATCGCGCGCGCGCACCACCCCTTCTACGGCACCCACGTGCGGGTCGAGCACTGGGCGAACGCCCTCAACCAGCCCGCGACCGCGGCGGCGACGATCGTCGGGGCCGACGAGCCGTTCGACAAGCTGCCCTACTTCTTCACCGACCAGTTCGACCTCGGCATGGAGTACGTCGGGTACGTGGGCGCGCACGGGTACGACGAGGTGGTCGTCCGCGGCGACCTGCAGAGCCGCGAGCTCATCGCGTTCTGGCGCCGGGACGGGCGCGTGCTGGCCGGGATGAACGTGAACGTGTGGGACGTCGTCGACGACGTGCAGGCGCTGATCCGGTCGCGAGCCGTGATCGATCACGACCGGCTGGCGGACCCCGACGTGTCGCTGACCGACCTTCTCTAGGCCAGCGTGCGCTCGGCGGCCCGGCGGACCACGTCGTCGTCGTCGGMACCCTGGGCGCGCCACCCCATCTGCTGGACGGCGCCGTTGCCGCGCCGGAGCACGGCTGCGACCTGGCGTTCGACCCACTCGAGGTCGCCGGCCTCGGCCAGCGCGGGTCGGACGTGGTCGACCAGCTGAGCGATCACCTCGGCGGCCGGCAGCGGCTTGCCCGACAGCGGGCTGACCAGCTCACCTGTGATGCCGGAACGCGCCGCGCGCCAGGTCGCGGCGCGCAGCAGCTCGGTGCGGGGCTGTGCCGGCCCGTCGGGCTGCGCGAGCGAGGTCTCGGCGAGCCCCCGGACCAGGGCGGCCTGGAGCGCGGCGTCGTCGGCGTCGAGGCACACGTCGGCCACCCGCACCTCGACCGTCGGATACCGCGAGGACAGGCGGGCGTCGAAGTAGACCATCCCCTCGTCGAGGATCGCGCCCGAGCCCAGGAGGTCGTCGATGACCGCGTGGTAGCCGGCGGCGTCGCCGAACGGTGCCGTCGGACCGGCCGTCGGCCACCGACCCCACACCTGCGAGCGGTAGGACGCGTAACCGGTGCTGCTGCCCTGCCAGGACGGGCTGTTGCCGCTGAGGGCGAGCAGCACCGAGTTCCAGGGGCGCAGGTGGTCGAGGATCCGGACGCCCTCGTCCTCGTCGGCGATCCCCACGTGGACGTGGCAGCCGCAGGTGAGCTGGTCGCGCGCGGTCTGCGCGAACTCCGCCCGGATGGCGTACGCGCGCTTGTCGGGCAGGACGGTGGACTCGACCACCTGCGGTGCCGACGCCAGCGCCGCGATGCGCGCACCCGCGAGCCGCGCCAAGGCGTCGGTGCGGGCGCGGCCCGCGCGGATCTCGGCGGCGAGCTCGCCGAGGTCGGCGCGCGGGGGCGTCGACGTCTCGATCTGCTCCTGCTTGAACTCCTTCTCGACGTCCCCGCCGGGTTCGTCGCTGGTCGACCCGTCCGCCGCGGCGTGCCGGAGCACCGTGACAGCGACCGATGTCGGCCGGCCCTCGGGGGTGACCAGCAGGAACTCCTCCTCGACGCCCAGGGTTCGCATCGGAACAGTGTGGGGGACGGGGGATCTGCGCGCGCGGGCTCACCCTCCGCTGCGTTCCCGAGTCGTTGACCGGGCGCCGCGCGGACCGTACCGTGCAGTAACGCTGCCGTCCGAATGGTGAGATGACACATGAGGCTCTTCCCGACCGTCCACGCGACCGGTGACCTCCCCGCGACGCACCGCGAGCATCTCGAGCGCCACGGGCTGACCTTCGTGGGGCCGCAGGACGATCCGGACGTGGTCCTCGTGCTCGCCGGCACCGAGCCCGCCGGAGACGTCTCGGGCACCGGGCTGGTCGTCCTCGCCTCGGGCGACGAGCGTCCCGCGGTCGCGCAGCTGCTCGCGGCGGCCGGCATCGCCGCCCGCCCGGCGACGGCTGTCGGGACGGTCGCGCTCGTGCCCGCCGACCTCACCGCCGACGACCTCCTCGCCTGGACGACGGACGTCGCCCTGCCGGTACGCGCGACGCTCGACGCGGACGCCGGGCCGCTGCTGCGGACGGCGACGGGCAGCCAGGCACCCGGGCATCTCGTCGCCGCCGGGCTGCGCGGGCCGTCCGGCGGCGTCCTCGCGCTCGGCGTGGAGCCGACGGCCGACGTGCTGCTCAACGCCGTGACCTGGGCCGCGCGCCCGACCCCGACGGACGCCGCGGCCACGACCCGGTCCGACCTCGCACAACATCCCGCGTGGATCCGCCTGAAGCGCGACGTCACGGAGCTCCAGGCTCTGCAGGTCCGCGACGGCTCGGTGCCGGACGCCGAGCACCACGCCCGCGCGAGGGAGCTCGTGCACGCGATCGGGCTCTCCCTCGACGAGCTGGCCCCCGCGCTGCCGCACGACGAGGACTACCTCACGGCCGTCGGCAAGGACCTGACCCGCTGGGCCGACGGCGGCTTCGAGGTGCCGGACTTCCTCGACTCGCTGGTCGCGTTCCACCCGGAGCGACAGCGGGTCGACGGGCTGCCGCACCTCGTCGTGTTCCCGATGTACACGCAGAACGGCAGCACCGACCGTCGGGTCGAGGCCGTGCTGCTCCAGGTGCGGTGGCCCGACCTGGTGGCCCGGCTCGAGGCCGAGCAGTTCAGCAACGCGCTGTTCGTCCCGGTGACCTTCCTCGACTTCACGCCGGGCTACGACACGAACTCGGCGGTGCTGTTCCCCGAGACGGTCGCCGTGCGCGAGGTGCCCACCTTCACGTGGGGCGCGATCTTCGCCGACCGCGAGGCCGCCCGGTTCCGTCGGGTCGTGCGCGCCGCGGCCGACACGACGCGCCTCACGCTGCCCCCGGACGCCGCGCGTCTGCTGGCCGACCAGCGCCTGGCCGAGGAGACGTTCGTCCTGTGGGACCTCGTGCACGACCGGACGCACATGCGCGGTGACCTGCCGTTCGACCCGTTCATGATCAAGCAGCGGATGCCGTACTTCCTCTACTCCCTCGAGGAGCTGCGCTGCGACCTGACGGCGTTTCGGGCGGCGGTGCGGCTGGAGGGCGAGGGCGTCCCGCACGCGCGGTACGTGCAGTACGCCATCCTCTTCGACCGACTGTTCCGCTTCCCGGTCACCGGCTCGCGCGTGCGCAACTACGACGGCCTGGGCGGCCAGCTGCTGTTCGCGTGGTTGCACCAGCACCACGTCCTGCACTGGACGGACTCGCGGCTGACCATCGACTGGCCGCAGGTGCCGGACGCCGTGATCGCGCTGGCCGAGCAGATCGAGCAGCTGTACTGGCGTTCCATCGACCGACCCAAGACGGCCCACTGGTTGGCCGCCTACGCGCTGGTGTCGGGCACCCTCACCCCGCACCCGGCGTCGGCGTGGGCGCGGGGCGACCTGCCGCTCGATGGCCCGCCCAAGGGGTTCACCGACGCGGTGCTGGACGACGAGTTCCCGCTGTCGATGTTCTACGAGGCGCTGGCCCGCAAGATCGCCGACGTGGTCGCGTCGACCAGCGGGATCACCGCCTGACCGGATCCGGGTAGCGTCGCAGGAGTGCAGCGACGAGGCGCGCGATGACGGAGGTGGACCGGGGCCGGGAGGCCTTCGCGTCGGCCGAGTGGGCGCTCGCTCGCGACTGCTTCCGGTCCGCCGACGCCGAGCACCCGCTGGGCCCACAGGACCTCGTGCTGGCCGGGCAGGTCGCCGTGCTCCTCGGCGACGACGCGGCCGCGCCCGACCTCTTCGCGCGCGCGCACCGCGCGTTCCTCGCGACCGGCGACGGGGAGCACGCGGCGCTGTGCGCGTTCTGGCTCGGGATGCACCTGGTGAACCGCGGCGAGCTCGCGCCCGGCTCCGGCTGGTTCGCCCGCACCCACCGGTTGCTGGCCGACGGCGGCGGCGACTGGGTGGTCGCCGGCTACCTGATGGTGCCCGAGGGCTGGCGGGCGCTGGCCGAGGGCCGGTTGGACGCGGCGGCGGACCTGTTCGCGCGCGCGTCGGTGGTGGGTGAGCGGTTCCGCGAGCCGGACCTGGTCGCCCTGGCGCGCGTCGGCCACGGGAACGTGCTGATCGCGTCCGGGCACCCGCGCGAGGGGGTGGCCCTGCTCGACGAGTCGATGGTGTCCGTGACCGCGGGCGAGCTGACGCCCATCACCACCGGGGTCGTCTACTGCACGGTCATCGACGTCTGCCAGCGCGCGCTCGACGTCCGCCGCGCGCAGGAGTGGACGACCGCGCTCGAGCAGTGGTGGGCCTCGCAACCGGGCCTCGTGCCGTTCACGGGGGCGTGCCTGGTCCATCGCGCGCACATCTCCAGGCTCCACGGCGACTGGTCGCAGGCTCTGGCCGAGGCGACAGACGCGTGCGAGCGGCTCACGCGCAACGACCCGCGCGCGGCGGCGACGGGGTTCGTGGAGATCGGCGAGCTGCGCTGCCTGCGCGGGGAGACCGACCTCGCCGACGAGGCTTTCCGCCGGGCCGCGGCGCTCGGACGTGATCCCGAGCCGAGCCTGTCCCTGCTGCTGCTCGCCCAAGGGCGCCCGGAGGCCGCGGCGGCGGCGATCTCGCGCGTGCTGGCCGACCCGGCGCACCCGGCGGACCGCGCGTCGGTGCTMGCGGCCGCCGTCGARATCCTCCTGGCGGCCGGCGACGTCGGGTCCGCCCGCCGGGCGGCCGACGAGCTGACCGAGGTCGCGGGCGCCCGTGCGACGTCGTGGCTCGACGGCTTGAGCGCCGACGCGACGGGCGCGGTCCTGCTCGCCGAGGGTGAACCCGGGCGGGCGCTGCCGGCCCTGCGGCGCGCGCGGTCGGTCTGGCTGGAGCTGGGCGCGCCCTACGAGGGCGCCCGCACGCAGGTGCAGGTCGCACGTGCGCTGGAGGCGCTCGGCGACGAGGACGCGGCGCGCCGCGAGCGGGACGCCGCCGCGGCGACGTTCGAACGCCTCGGCGCCGCGCCGCCCTCGTCGGTGGCGCCCGCGGGCGGGCTCACGGGCCGCGAGGTCGAGGTGCTCGCCCTCGTCGCGACGGGGCTCAGCAACCGCGCCATCGCCGAGCAGCTCGTGCTCAGCGAGAAGACGGTCGCCCGCCACCTCAGCAACATCTTCGTGAAGATCGACGTGCACTCCCGCGCGGCCGCGGGCAGGTGGGCGCACACCCACGGCGTGGTCCGCGCCGGCTGACGGCCGGGTGTGGGGCGAACGACCCATGTCTCCGCGCGCGCACGTGCACGGTTCGCCCGATGCGGGGCTGTGCGCCGCGTTCCTAGCGTGAGACGCGACAGCGGCACGCAGGGACGGAGACCGAGATGGGCACGCAGAGGTTCGACACCGTGGTGGTGGGTGGAGGTCAGGCCGGCCTGGCCGTCGGCTATCACCTCGCTCGGCGCGGTCGGTCGTTCGTCGTCCTCGACGAGAACGATCGGGTCGGAGACGCCTGGCGCAAGCGCTGGGACTCCCTGCACCTGTTCACGAACGCGTGGGCGGTGGGCCTGCCGGGCACGCGGTACCCGGGCCCGCGGCTCGGGTTCCCGTCGAAGGACGAGTACGCCGACTACCTCGAGGCCTACGCCCAACGGTGGGCGCTCCCGGTCCGCACCGGGGCGCGGGTCACCCGCGTGCGCGCCGGGAGCGACGGGGCGTTCGTCGTGACCCTCGACGACGACGAGATCGAGGCCGACCACGTCGTGGTGACCACGGGGTCCAGCCACGTGGCGCGGGTACCCGAGCTCGCCGACGGGCTGGACCCGCGGATCGTCCAGCTGCACTCGTCCGCCTACCGGAACCCCGACGGGGTGCCCGCGGGGCCCGTGCTGGTGGTGGGTACCGGCAACTCCGGCGCGGAGCTCGCGCTCGAGCTGGCCCGCACGCGGCCCGTGCTCCTGGCTGGGCCCGACCCGGATGAGATCCCCGTGCCGCTGACCACCGCGACGAGCGCGATCGTGCTCCCGCTCCTCCTGCTGGTCCAGCGCCACGTCCTGACCCTGCGCACGCCTATGGGTCGCCGCGCGGCCGCCCAGCACCGCACCGTGCCCCTGATCAGGACGCGCACGCGCGACCTCGCGGCCGCGGGCGTCGAGCGCGTGCAGCGCGTGGTCGGGACGCGCGACGGCCTCCCGCTGCTCGACGGTGGGCGCGTCGCCGAGGTCGGGTGTGTCGTGTGGTGCACGGGCTTCCGCACCGATCTCGGGTGGCTCGACCTGCCGGCGTGCGACGACGACGGCCGGGTCCTGCACGACCGGGGCATGTCGACGACGGTCCCGGGGCTCGCGTTCGTCGGTCTGCACTTCCAGTTCGCGCTCGCGTCGGAGACGATCGCCGGAGTCGGTCGCGATGCGGCCTGGGTCGTGCGCCACCTCGACGACCGGCGCGCGCCGACCGCCGTCGACCCTCCCGTGGCCCGCACGTCGGCGGGCTGACGTCAGTCGCGGGCCGGTGTCTGGTCCGGGACCGGCTCGGGTGCGTCGTCGTCCTTCGGCGGGATGATCGCCTCCGAGCGGCCGTGGAACGCGGCGACGAGGCGGGCCACCAGGACGGCGAGGAACACCTGGCCGACGAGCGCCTCGAACGTGGCGATGCTGCGGCCGGGGAACAGGGCGGCCGTGTAGTCCCCGTACCCCAGGGTGGTCAGCGTCGTGTACGAGAAGTACTGGAACGACCGCGCGTTCGCCACCTCGCCGTTGGCGAAGAACTGCCCCGCCGTGAAGGCGTCCATCAACCCGAACAGGCTCGCGAAGAACATGCCGATGATCAGGTACGCGCTCAGCGCGCCGGCGAGCGACTGCACGGTGACGGCGGTCCGTCGCAGGATCCGGTCGAGGATCACGACGAGCGCCGTCATGAGGATCACGCAGACCACCCCGTCGAGGACGCCCTCGGCGATGTCGCGGGGCAGCGCGACGAGCGCGACGAGCGCGATGACGGCGGACACGACGAGGACGATGCGGACGAAGCGCTTCTGGTGCGGCATCGGCCGGGACGTCCGCACGGCCAGCCCGAGCGTGAAGAGGTAGAGCACGAGGACGAGGATCTCGACCCACAGCGCGGAGCTCAGGGCGTACAGGACGTACACGGTCACCAGCAGGCTGAGCACGATGCCGAAGTCGTCGGTGCCTGTCCGCCGGGCGAGGAACGACCGGCGGTGCGTCGTCGCCGGTGTCGCGTCGAGCGGTTGTGTCACGACCCGGAGGCTAGCAGCGGCGTTCTCAGCCGATCGTGACCAGGTCCCGCACGTCGTCGTTGGGCAGCACGTCGACCACGGCGGTGACCTCGAGCTCGTCGAGGTCGGCGTAGCCGTGGTGCACGTTGAGGAACGCGGTGTCGGAGGCGTCACGACCGGTCGCGATCCGGACGAGGCTCGTGCGCGGTGCCAGCGTCGTCGCGTCGACGACGTACCACTGGCCGTCGATGTTGGCCTCGGCGACCGCGTGGAAGTCCATCGGGGACAGGCCGGGCGCGTACACGGAGACCAGGCGGGCCGGCACGTCGAGCGCGCGTAGGAGGGCGATGACCAGGTGGGCGTAGTCCCGGCAGACGCCCTGGCGTGCCAGGAGCGTCTGCACCGCACCGTCGGTGGGCAGGCTCGATCCGGGCACGTACGTCAGGCGCGACCCGACCCAGGAGCTGATGGCGGCGAGCAGGTCGTAGCCGTGCAGCCCGGCGAACTCCGCGTACGCGGTGGGCCCCAGCGTGTCCGACTCGCAGTACCGGCTGGGCCGCAGGTAGCGCAGCAGGTCGGCCTCGTCGGAGGTGACCGGCGCGGCGCGCCCGTCGACGGACGCCGAGTAGTCCAGCACCAGGCGGCCGACCTCCGCCTGGACCACGTGGAGCCGCGTCCCGTGGTGGTCCGGGACCTCCGTGGCCTCGACCGGTCGCCCGTCGAGCGTGATCCGCAGGGACTCGCGCGCGGCGACCTGCGTCGAGACCGCGAGCTCGAAGGCGAGGGTGGCGGGCGAGGTGACGTCGAGGGACAGGTGGGCGGTGAGGTCGCGATGCACGCGCTCATCGTGGTGGACGCGCGCCGTCTGCGCCTCTCGGGACCACGACCTGGCCCTTGGTGGGGGAGCGGCGTCGCCGTCGACGCCGACCCCCGTCACCGATGATGCTCGCGGGGATCAATCCATGACAAGGATGACAAATCGCGTCACCAGGCGGAGCGCACGTAGTCCTTGAGGAAGCAGCCGTACAGGTCCTCGCCGGCCTCGCCGCGCACGATCGGGTCGTACACGCGCGCGGCKCCGTCGACCAGGTCGAGCGGGGCGTGGAAGCCCTCCTCGGCGAGCCGCACCTTGGTCGGGTGCGGCCGCTCGTCGGTGATCCAGCCGGTGTCGACGCTCGTCATGAGGATGCCGTCGGTCGCCAGCTCGGTCGCACTCGTCCGCGTGAGCATGTTCAGCGCGGCCTTCGCCATGTTGGTGTGCGGGTGGCCGGGGCCCTTGTAGCCGCGGGAGAAGACGCCCTCCATCGCGGAGACGTTGACGACGTAGGCCCGGCCGGCTTCGGTCGCGCGCATGGCGCCGCGCAGGCGGCTGACCAAGATGAACGGCGCGGTCTGGTTGCACAGCTGCACCTCGAGCAGCTCCATCGGGTCCACCTGGTCGACCGTGTGCACCCAGCTGTTGGTCTCGGCCGTGTCGGGTACGAGGCCGCCGGCGTCGATCGCGGTGCCCGACACCAGGCGCTCGAGCGAGGCGTGCTCGGCGCTGAGCGCGAGCGCGTCGACGCCGGGKCCGGCCGCGATGCTCGTCAGCTCCGTGACCGAGCCGGCCAGCGCGACCGGGTGCGCGCTGCTGGTGCGGCCGAAGGTGGTGATCTGCGGCAGCGGACGGTCGGGGAGCGGCTCGAGCTCGGCGTCCGCGAGGTGGGTGTACGCGCCGGGGGAGCGGCGGACCGTCTGCGCGGCGTTGTTGATGAGGATGTCGAGCGGTCCCTGCGCGGCGACCGAGTCGGCGAGCGCGACCACCTGGGCCGGGTCGCGCAGGTCGATGCCGACGATGCTCAGCCGGTCCAGCCAGTCGGCGCTGTCGGGCATCGCGGCGAACCGACGGGCGGCGTCGCGCGGGAACCGGGTCGTGATGGTCGTCGTCGCGCCGTCCCGCAGCAGGCGCAGGGCGATGTACATCCCGATCTTGGCGCGGCCGCCCGTGAGCAGGGCGCGCTTGCCGGTCAGGTCCGTCCGGGCGTCGCGCTTGGCGTGGTTGAGCGCTGCGCACGCCGGGCAGAGCTGGTGGTAGAACGCGTCGACGTCGACGTACGGCTCCTTGCAGATGTAGCAGGGCCGGGCCTTGAGCAGGGTGCCGGCGCTGGCGCCCTGGACGCTGGACACCAGCGGGATGCCCTGCGTCTCGTCGTCGATGCGGCCCGGGCTGCCGGTCGCGGTCGCGTGGATGACGGCGCGGTCGGCGGCGCTGATGGCGTCCCGCTTCTCCGCTCGGCGCTGCTTCTTCGCGGCCTTGAATAGCGCGGACGTCGCCCGGCGGGCCAGCGCGAGGTGGGGGTGGTCCGACGGGAGCGCGCTGATCTGCTCGGCGACGCGGAGGAAGACCTCGAGCTCGGCGGGGTCGACGCCGTCGAGGGTCTCAGGGCTGGTGAGCGTAGGGGCAGTCATCGTGCGGGTGTCCTAGCTGGTCGTCAGAGAGTGGCCGACGGGCAGGGAGCACGAGAGCCGGGCGCGCGGGGGATCGGTCGATTCTACCCGTCGGCCCTGGGGGATCCCGCGGGACCTTCGACGGGGGTTCCCCCGATCAGGTCCCGCAGCCGGTCGTGCCGGGCGGCGTAGGCGGCGTCGAACCGGTGCTCGGCACGCTCCAGCTTCCGGCCGCGGTACCGGCGGCGCGCCCACCACGACCCCGGCCTGGCCAGCCGGATCGCGCCGACCCAGGCGATCACCGGCACGACGATGCCCAGGATCCCGGTGGAGAGCTTGCCCTTGAGGATGCAGACGAGCGCGCAGGCCATGTGGGTCAGCACGACGCCGGTGAAGAGCCACGACGGCGTGCCCTCGACCGGGGTCTGGCCGATGGGCGACACCCCGAGCAGGATCGCGCCGCCCAGCGCGGCGCCGACCAGGATCGCGTCGATCGACTTGCGGCCCTCCGTCGACCAGTACACGTCGTCGAGGTGGAACCAGAGCGCGAACTCGTCCAGCGTCAGGGCCGCACCCGCGCCGAAACCGACGGCCAGGAGGTCGATCCACGGCGAGGCCGGCGTGAACCGGAAGACGAGCAGGCCGCTCACCAGGACGAGCAGGATGTCCCAGACCTGGTGGTGCACGTGCACGCCGCCGATGTAGACGTCCTGGACGGGTCCCGGTGCGGCAGCCCGCGCCGCCTGCCGGGCGTGGATCCGGCGGGTGATCGTCCGCACGAGCGCGAACGTCACCAGGAACCCGACCAGAGCCCACAGTGCCGGCGAGCGTCCGGTCTGCACGAACGTCTGGTCGTACCAGTCCACCCGTCGACCGTACCGGGGCGACGCTCAGGCGCTCAGGTGCGCGAAGACCACGGTGTTGTCGGTGTAGTGCCCGGTGCTCCGGTCGAACCGCCCGCCGCACGTCAGGAGCCGCAGCTCCGGACCGGTCGTGTTGCCGTAGACCTCGAGCGTGGGGAAGTCGTGCTTCGGGACCGAGCGCACGGCGTCGACGACGAAGGTCGCGGTCGTGCCGTCGGCCCGCGTCACCACCACCTGCGCCCCCGCGGCGAGCCGGCCCAGCTCGTGGAAGACGGACGGGCCGTCGACGCCGTCGACGTGGCCCTCGATCACCGCCGGCCCGACCGCGCCTGGTCGCGGCGAGCCGTCGAACCAGGCCGCCTTGTCGTAGTCCGGGCCGGGTTGCGGCACCTCGAGGGTGCCGTCGGACTGCACGCCGACCGTGAGCAGGTCGGACGAGATCCCGAGCGACGGGATGCTCACCTGCACGGGGAGCGGCTGCTCGGGAGGCAGCGGCGCCGCCGTCGTCTCGCTCGGCGCCGGTGGTGCCGGGACCGGAGCCGGGATCGCTGCCGCGATCGCCACGGGTTCGGGCGGGTCGGGTTGCTGCGCGTGCAGGCCCACGGCGAGCGCCGCGCCGCCGCCGAGGACGAGGACCGCCCCGGCGACGAGCGCCCGACGACGCCCGGTCGTCGGCCCCGGGCCGTGCGACCGGGCGTCGTCGTCCATCAGCGCGTCGCCGTCGCGGTCGCCGTGCGACGGCGGACCAGCAAGCCGGTCCCGGCCAGCAGCGCGATGCCGCCCGCCGCCAGGAGCCCGGCGTCCTGGACACCGACCGTGGAGCCGCTGCCGGTCTGCGCGCCGCCTGCGGGCATGGTCGACATCTGCGAGGACGCCAGCACCGCGCACAGTGCGGGGTCGGTGGCCTCGGTGGGCAGCGACGGGTCCAGGTCGGACTTCGTGTCGCCGTCGTACGTACCGTCGTTGTTGTAGTCGACGCCGTGGATCACGACGACGGACTTGCCGGAGACGATCGCGTCGGCGACCTCGGGGGCGATCTGGATGGAGCCGCGCTCGTAGTTGAGCTTGCCGCCGGGCGCGGTGTCGAACCGGTCGACCGCCAGGCCGGACGCCGGGGAGGTGTCGCCGGTCTTGGTCAGCGACACGACGATGTCGCCGTACGCCGGCCCGCCATCGGTCGTGTTGAGGTGGCCGACGTCGCCGTTCTTGTCGTCGCTCGCGGCCGGGCACTCGTGCCGCGCCTCGGCGCCGAAGTGGATGTGCGCCGCGTGCGGGTTGTCGGGGAGCAGGCCGTACGCGGCGAGGTCGACGGTGAGCGTGGTGCCGGAGACGGTGGCCATCGCCGTGCCGCCGCCCTGCACCCCGTTGAGCGCKACCGGGGCGAGCGTGCCCTGCGCCGATCCGTCGGCGGCCGAGGCGGGTCCGGCCAGGGCGATCATCGTCGCCAACCCGAGTGCGGGTGCGGCCAGTGCGAAGCGCGTGCGTGCCTTCATGACGGAGGTCCTCCTGGGTCTCGTGGTCGTCCCCGTGCGAGGGCGGCCTGACCGGTGAGGTTCGGAGCGTGGGCCGACGCGGATGGGTCGCAAGACAAACCGGACAGATCGACCCGAGCGGAGATAGGTTCGATCTCGCAGGTGCCCGCCGGGGACGGCAGTCAGCCGGAGCTCCGGACGGATGAACTGGAGGAGCACACGTGAGCGAGACGCCCGACCCCTACGGCCCGATCCACGGGCGGTCCAGCTTCCGGGAGCACATCGACCGTGGCACGTTCCCGGAGCACGGGCTCGAGCCCGACGAGGCCTACGAGCTGCTGCACACCGGTCTCATGCTCGACGGGCGCGAGACGCTGAATCTCGCGTCGTTCGTGACCACCTGGATGGAGCCGCAGGCCGAGAAGCTCATTCACGACACCCTCCGCAAGAACCACATCGACCACGAGGAGTACCCGGCGGCGTCGCTGATCGAGGAAGCCTGCGTGCACATGCTGGGCGACCTGTTCAACGCCCCGGACTCGACGCAGGTCGTCGGCGTCGCGACGATCGGCTCGTCGGAGGCGATCATGCTCGGCCTGCTCGCCCACAAGCGGGCGTGGCGCGACCGTCGGCAGGCCGCGGGACTGCCCACCGACCGGCCGAACGTGGTCTTCGGCGCGGAGACCCACGTGGTGTGGGACAAGTTCGCCAACTACTTCGACGTCGAGATGCGCAAGATCCCGATGAAGCGGGACCGGTTCGTGCTCGGCGCCGACGACGTCGAGGCGCACATCGACGAGAACACGATCGCGGTGGGGGCCGTGCTGGGCACCACCCACATCGGCGAGGCGGACCCGATCGAGGCGATCAACGACCTGCTGGTGCGGGTCAAGGCCGAGAAGGGCTGGGACATCCCGCTGCACGTCGACGGGGCCAGCGGCGCGTTCATCGCCCCGTTCAGCGAACCCGACCTGCGCTGGGACTTCCGGCTCGAGCAGGTGGCGTCGATCAACGTCTCCGGGCACAAGTACGGGCTCGTCTACCCGGGCGTCGGATGGCTGATCTTCCGCGACGCCTCCAAGCTGCCCGAGGACCTGGTGTTCAGCGTGAACTACCTCGGCGGCGCGCAGCCGACGTACACGTTCAACTTCTCGCGCGGCTCGGCGATGATCCAGGCTCAGATGTACAACTTCCTGCGGCTCGGGCGCAGCGGCTACACGTCGATCGTCGAGACGATGCTGGCCAACGCCCGGTTCCTCAACGAGAGCCTCGAGGCGAGCGGGAAGTTCACGATCCTCAACCCTGGCCTGGCCGAGCCGGTGGTCACCTTCTCCTTCAAGGGCGACCCGGGCTTCGACGTCTACCACCTCTCTGCCCGCCTGCGGGAGGACGGGTGGATCGTGCCCGCGTACAGCCTGCCGCCCGACGCCGACGAGGTGCACCTCCTGCGCGTCGTGGTCCGGCTGGACCTCAGCCGGATGATGATCGAGCAGCTCCTGCGCGACCTGTTCGCCGCCTGGGACGCGCTGGTGGCCGAGCAGCCGGTGCAGCGGCCGGCCGCCAAGCCCGACGTGTGGACGTCACCCGCGCACGCCGCGGCGAAGAGCAAGGCGCGCACCGGCCTGGGGCAGTGACCTCGACGGTTCCGGACCTGCCCGCGGGCTGGCGCGTCCTGCGCACCCGCGGGCCGGCCGGCTTCGTCACGCACGCGGTCCTCGCGCGCCCCGACGGCACGGAGGTCGAGTGGACGTCGCGACGGCACCGCAAGGGGCTCGGCCTGAGGCTGGCCGGCGTCCGGGCGGAGGGCGGCCGGGCCAGCGCGATGAGCTGGTGGATCGGCTCGCTGTTCGCGATCGGCTCGGTCTGCTTCGCCCTCGGGTCGGTGCCGGCGTACTTCGACAACATCGACCCGGGGATCGTCGCGGGCACCTTCTTCGTCGGCTCGATCTTCTTCACCAGCGCCGGGTACCTGCAGTTCCACGAGGTGCTGCGGGCGCCCGGCGGGGTCCTGGTGGAGTCGACGCGCTCGCGGCCGCTGGCGTCGCTGATCGGGTGGAAGCCGCGGCGGATCGACTTCTGGGCCGTGCTCGTGCAGCTGGTCGGCACCGTGTTCTTCAACATCAGCACCTTCGCGGCCATCCAGAGCGACCTGACCACCGAGCAGGCCAAGCGGCTGGTCTGGGCGCCGGACGTCTTCGGCTCGATCTGCTTCCTCGTCGCCAGCTGGCTGGCCTACTCCGAGGTCAACCGCGGGATCCTGCCGCGCTCGGACCGGTCGGTCGGCTGGCGGATCTCCGCGCTGAACATGGTCGGGTCCATCGCGTTCGGCGTGTCCGCGATCGCCGCCCGCTACCTGCGCTCCACGGGGGAGCTCGCCAACCTGGCGCTGGTCAACCTCGGCACCTTCCTGGGGGCGGTGTGCTTCCTGCTCGGCGCGGTGCTGCTCCCCGTGGAGTCGGCCAGGGACCGGTCCTGACTCACCACCCGTCGAGGTGCCAGACCTCGTCGAGCGGCTGGCGCCACGCCGGGCGGAACGTGTCGCCCGTGTAGTACGCCGTGGGGATCAGCGCGCCCTGGCGGACGTCGGCGGGGATCCCCAGGAGGTCCGCGACCTCCCGCTCGTGCGCCAGGTGGAGCGTGGTCCATGCCGTCCCGAGCCCTCGCGCTCGCGCGGCGAGCATGTAGCTCCACGCGGCGGGCAGCAGTGAGCCCCAGAGCCCCGCCTGGCTCCCGCTCGACAGCCGCGGAGCCGTCAGGCACGGGA
Source organism: Cellulomonas sp. P1_C4 (assembly GCF_056406355.1). Taxonomy (NCBI): domain Bacteria; kingdom Bacillati; phylum Actinomycetota; class Actinomycetes; order Micrococcales; family Cellulomonadaceae; genus Cellulomonas; species Cellulomonas sp. P1_C4. The sequence goes on from NZ_JBFUAI010000013.1 coordinate 96,780, forward strand.
GGACGAGCACCGGAGCGTCGCCCATGTGCTGCCCGAGGTACTCCACGCTGTCGCCGATGCGCCGCTGCACACCCGCGCGCTCAGGGTCGTCCTGGAAGAGGCGCCCCGCGTACCCCGGCGCGGCGACGTAGTCGTCGACGGCTCGTCGGTACACGTCGCCCACCGCGTGCCGGAGGTCCGGGTCGGTGACGACGACCCAGTGCCAGCCCTGCCGGTTCGAGCCCGAGGGGGCCTGCAGGGCGATCTCGATGCACTCGCGGACCAGCTCGAGCGGCACCTCGCGCGTCAGGTCGAGGCGCTTGCGCACGGACCGTGTCGTGGTCAGGAGCTCGTCGGGGGTCAGCGGCAGCGTCGTCATGTGGACATCCTGGTCGCTCACGGCAGACTCCACCCGTGGACCACGACCCGATCGGCCGGCTGCTCGGCGACCCGCCCGACCTGCCCGTGCGGCACGGGCTCGCCGACGTGGTCGCGGCGCTCCGGACCGGCCGCGTCGCGGTGGTGCAAGCGCCGCCCGGCACCGGAAAGACGACGCTCGTGCCCCCGGCCGTGGCGGCGGCGGTGACCGGTCGGGTGGTCGTGACCCAGCCGCGGCGGATCGCGGCGCGGGCGGCCGCACGCCGGCTCGCGCACCTGCTGGGCGAGCCTCTGGGCGCGACGGTCGGCTTCTCGGTGCGCGGCGAGCACGTCGTGAGCGCCGCGACGCGCATCGAGGTGGTGACGACGGGCGTGCTGGTCCGGCGCCTGCAGCGCGACCCGGAGCTGCCGGGCGTCGGCGCGGTGATCCTCGACGAGGTCCACGAGCGGCACCTCGACGACGACCTCGCGCTCGCGCTGCTGGTCGACGTGCGCGCACACCTGCGCGACGACCTCGCGGTGGTGGCGATGTCCGCGACCGTCGAGGCGGAGCGCACGGCCGCCCTGCTCGGCGGGGCGCCCGTGGTGAGCGTCGCCGGTGCGCTCTTCCCGGTCGACGTCGTCCCGAGCCCGCCGCCGTCCCGCGTGGCACGGACCGACGAGCGCGGCGTGACCCCCGGGTTTCTCGACCACGTCGCCGCCACGGTGCGCCGCGCCCTGACCGAGCGCACGGGCGACGTCCTCGTCTTCGTGCCCGGCGCGGGCGAGGTCGACGGTGTCGCCCGACGGCTCGGGAGTCTCGACGTGGACGTGCGGCCGCTGCACGGGCGGCTGCCGGCCCGCGAGCAGGACCTGGCCCTCACACCGGGTCCGCGACGCCGGGTGGTCGTGTCGACCGCGGTCGCGGAGTCGTCGCTGACGGTGCCGGGGGTCCGGGTCGTCGTCGACGCGGGCTTCTCCCGCGAGCCGCGCACCGACCATCGTCGTGGCCTCGCGGGCCTGGTGACGGTGAGCGTGAGCCGGGCGGCGGCGGAGCAGCGCGCCGGGCGCGCGGGCCGGGAGGGGCCGGGCGCGGTCTACCGGTGCTGGTCCGCGGCCGACGACGCCCGCCTGTCGGCGCACCCGCAACCCGAGATCCTCACCGCCGACCTCACCGCGTTCGCGCTCGAGCTGGCGTGCTGGGGGAGCCCGGACGGCGCCGGGCTGGCGCTCCTCGACGCCCCGCCGGAGGCGGCCATGGCCGCGGCGCACGCGATCCTCGCCGACCTCGGGGCGATCGGGGCGGACGGCCACCCGACGCCGCGGGGCCGGTCCGTGGCCGCCGTCCCCGCCGACCCGCGACTGGCGCGGGCGCTGCTGGACGGTGCGGGGCTCGTCGGCACCCGGCGTGCGGCCGAGGTCGTCGCCCTGCTCTCCGACGACACGCGCGCGCCCGGCGGGGACCTCGTGGCGGCCCTGCGGGCGGTCCGGCGCGGCGGCCCGCAGGGGTCGGCCTGGCGTGCGCAGGTCGCGAGGCTCGCGTCGTCCGCGCCACCCGGCGGGCCCGTCGAGAGCCTCACCGACGACCTGGCTGTCGGCCTCGTCGTCGCGCTCGCCCATCCCGACCGCATCGCGCGGCTCCGCCCCGGCGGCTCCACCTACCTCATGACGTCCGGCACCGGCGCCGCGCTGCCCGCGGGATCGGCCCTCGTCGGCCTCCCGTGGCTGGCCGTGGCCGACGCCKACCGCGGCGCGGGCCGCCGCGACGCGACCATCCGGTCCGCCGCGCCCATCGATCTCGACCTGGCGACGGAGGCGGCGCCCGCCCTGCTCCACGACGAGGAGACGGTCACCTGGGCGCAGGGCGCCGTCGTCGCGAGGCGGGTTCGCCGGCTGGGCGCGATCGAGCTGACGTCGGTGCCTCTCACCGACCCGCCCCGCGAGCTCGTCCTGTCGGCGGTGCACGACGGTCTCGCGCGCGAGGGGCTGTCGATGCTGCGCTGGTCCGAGGCCGCCACCGCGCTGCGCCGTCGCCTCGCCTTCCTGCACGCCGCGCTGGGCGCGCCGTGGCCCGACGTGTCCGACGAGGCCCTGCTCGCGGACCAGGACGCCTGGCTGGACCTCTCGGGGGTGCGGGGCCCGCGCGACCTCCCGCGCGTCGACGTGCTCCAGGCGTTGCGCCGGTTGCTGCCCTGGCCCGACGCCGCGCGTCTCGACGAGCTCGCCCCCGAGCGGCTCGCGGTGCCCAGCGGCTCGAGCGTGCGTGTCGACTACACCGGGGACCAGCCCGTGCTGGCGGTGCGGCTGCAGGAGACGTTCGGATGGCGCGCCACCCCGCGCCTGGCGGACGGGCGGGTGCCGGTCCTGCTGCACCTGCTGTCCCCGGCGGGACGTCCGGCCGCCGTCACCGCGGACCTCGAGTCGTTCTGGCGGACCGGCTACCCGCAGGTCCGCGCCGAGCTGCGCGGCCGGTACCCGAAGCACGCGTGGCCCGACGACCCGCTCGAGGCGGCGCCGGTGCGCGGCCTCACTCGGCCACGCCCTCCTCGTCGCACGGGATCGTGACGTCGAGCTGCAGCTCCTGCAGCTCCGCGTCGACCAGGCGCAGGGTCCGCTGCATCGCCACCGGCTGCAGCTTGCCCACGTCGTTGCCGTGGGGGTGGTCGAAGAACGCGAGCAGCAGGAGCAGGAGCGTGATGACGACCGTGACGCTGCCCATGAGGAGCCCCTGGGTCACGATCCCCTCGGACGAGTCGGCGAAGAACAGCACGTACACGAAGATCACGGCCGAGATGAGGAAGAGCACGAGCCACAGGGGAATCGGGATCAGCCCCTCGGCGCCGTGGACCCGGTCGATGCGGGACTGCTCGCGCTGGGCGGTCTGGTCCATCCACCGGTCGTAGGCCGACTGCTCGACGTCGGTCTGCGGTTCGACGGAGTGGATCGTGCGGAACAGCCCGGCGGCCCAGGGGTTGAACGCGTCGCCGAGCGTCCCCGACTGCATCTTCGGCCACTCGACACCCACGACCGCCCGGGCGTAGCAGACCAGCTGGCCGGTGAGGCCCTCGCTCACGTCGGCCGGGAGGTACTGGGCCGTCTGCACCTGCTGGGCGACGATCACAGCCTCGGTCTCGGCGCCCGAGCGCGCCTCGTCATAGGACTGGAACGCGAGGAAGATGATGAAGCCCAGGAGCACCGAGAAGCCGGTGGCCAGCACCCCAAAGACCCCCGAGGCACGGTCCCCGTCGCTGAAGTAGCTTCCCTCGGGCGCGCGGCGCCGGACCAGGAGCATCGCGGTGACGGTGAGCGCGGTGACGCCAATCGTGATGACGGCGCCGATGACGATGTTCACGCGGCCTCGTGGGGGCGGGTCTGCTGCACCCGCCCAACATAGGGCCAAACCGGGCACGGGCGAACGATCGTGCGCGACGATGACCGCATGCCCGACGCTTCGCCGCTGCCCGCTCGCTTCCTGCGTCAGTCCTGGTGGCGCGCCCGCGACTACGCCGCGGTCGTCCGCTGGCAGGCCGAGGGCATCGTCTCGCGCGTCGACCCCGAGCACCTGCGCAACCCTGAGCGGCCGGTCGGGCCGCCGGTCGTTCTGCTGCCCGGCGTCTACGAGTCGTGGCACTTCCTGCTGCCGATCGCCACGTTCCTGCACGAGCACGGTGTGCGCGTCCACGTGCTGCCGGACCTGCGCAACAACCGGCGTCCTGTGCCGCAGGGTGCGGAGGTGCTCGGGCGGTACCTCGTGGCCCACGACCTGCGAGACGTCGTCCTCGTGGCGCACAGCAAGGGCGGCCTCATCGGCAAGCTCGCCATGCTGCGCGAGGACCCCGACGGGCGGATCGACTCGATGATCGCCGTCAACACGCCGTTCTCGGGCTCCGCCTACGCGCGCTGGTTCCTCGCGCCGTCGGTGCGCGCCTTCATCCCGAGCGACGCGACCATCGTGGCGCTGGCCGGCGAGCGGGAGGTGAACGCCCGGATCACCTCGGTGTACAGCGACTGGGACCCGCACATCCCAGCCGGGAGCGCGCTCGACGGCGCACAGGACGTGGTGCTGACGACGCCGGGGCACTTCCGCCCGCTCGCGGACCCGGCGCTGCACGCGCTCCTGCTGGAGCGGCTGCTCAGCCCCGGGGGAGCTGCAGCACCCTCGTGAACCCGGGGGAGTCGGGGTCGTCGACGATCTCCACGCCGTCGAGCCAGGACCCGATCACGTGCGACAGCTCGCCGGGGTGGCTGAAGTTGATCGCGTGGGCGGCACCCTCGATCAGGGCGACCGTGGTCTGCGGGCCGGCGAGGCGGGCGATCTCCCGCACGCGCTGCGGCGGCGCCATCAGCGGATCCTTGCTCCCGATGACGACGAGGGTCGGCACGGTCGCCTTGAGCAGCCGCTCCAGGGACGGGAACCGGGTGAGCTCGGCGAACGTGTTCCACGTGTTGATCGGCCCGAACTTGAAGTAGTCCGGCACGGCCACCCGAGCCATCCGCGGGCTCTCGCGCGCGCCGTCCCGCGCCAGCTGCCTGATCGCCTTGCCGAGCCCCTGGTTGTGCACCCCGCCCGCGGGCGAGACGAGCACGAGCCGATCCACCCGGTCCGGTGCCGCGTGCGCCACCTCGAGGCCCACCGGGCACCCCATCGAGTTGCCGACCAGGACGACCTTCTCCAGCCCGAAGTCGTCGAGCATCTTCAGCAGGGCGACCGCCAGCGCGGGGATGCCGAGGGTGTAACCCCATCGTTCGCTCTTGCCGTAGCCCGGCAGGTCCGGCACCAGGTTCATGGCCCGGTCGGCGAGCAGGCGAGCCGTCGGCATCAGGTAGGTGCCCGAGATGCCGAACCCGTGCACGTGCACGATCGGCACGGCTCCCGGCACGTCGGGGCTCCGTCTGTAGAAGACCTTGTGGCCTTCCACGTCGAGCGTGCTCTCGGTCCATCCGGGGTCAGTGTCCACCACCCGCAGATCGTGTCAGAGCGGCGGCTCGTAGGCGAGACGCCGCTCTGATGGTGCGACCTTGCTGGTCAGCGCAGCCAGCCGAACCGCTGCACCAGGGGGATCCGCGCCCACCGGCGGCCGAGGCCCCAGGTGTCTCCGGCGAGGAGCGTGGCGCACAGGATCAGTGCGAGCGCGTAGATGATGTGATAGTCGACCAGCGGGTTGTTCGAGCCCTGCAGGAGCGGCCACTCGGCGACCCACATGAGGGCCATGGTGAGCGATCCCGCGACGGCGGAGACCCGCAGGCCGATGCCGAGCATGACGGCGACGCCGACACCGAGCATGCAGAGCATGAAGAGCCAGTCGGTCCCGACGCTGGCCATCGAGGCGAAGGTGTCCTTGAACGGGCCGATGGCCCCGAACTGCATGAAGCCCTGGCTGGGCGCACCGCCGTTAATCCAGGCGAGGCTCGGGTCGCCCTCCGCCACGGCGGCGCCGGTGCTGTAGTGCAGCCCGAACGCCTTGTCGAGGAACGCCCACAGGAAGATGAAGCCCGTGGCGAGCCTCGTGACGGCGAGCCAGCGGCGGCCCGTCGCTGATGTGACGACGTCGTCTTCGACCAGCACGGCCGGGTGCGTCGATGTCGTGATCTCGGGATGGATGGTGGCCATGGCGATTCTCTCCTCCGTGCGAGGTCCGCGATCGGGACCGGGTTGGTCGGGCTCTGTTGACGCCACCGTGCTCGCCCTGGGTCGTTCTCCCCAGGGCCGAACGTCCCTCCTGAGGTGGGCCGATCAGGGACTCAGGTCCCAGGACGGCTGGCCGCCTTCGGTCGACGCTGGAGGGGTGCGGACCGGCGGACGCCGAGCCGCGCGCGAGAGGCAAGGAGGCATCTCATGCGTACCGACGGACCGGTGGTCGTGGCGCTCGACGGCTCACCGAACAGTGCGCACACCCTCGAGTGGGGCGTCGCGGAAGCCGTGCGGCGACGCGCCGACGTCGTGCTCACCCGGGTGGTGGACGACGCCTGGCAGGCGATGGCGTGGAGCTGGTACCCCGTCATCGACGGCAGGGACCTCGGCACGGAGATCGAGGAGTACCTCACGGAGCAGCGCGTGCGCGTCCGCGAGCTCCACCCCGGTGTGACGGTCCGGGTCCGGGTGCTCCGGGGGAAGGTCGTCCCGGCCCTGCGTCAGCTGAGCACGGACGCCCAGCTGCTCGTCGTCGGTGCGCGCCCCCGGTACGGCCGATCCCGGACGGGCGCCACGGGCTCGCACGTCGCTGCCCACGCGCGGTGCGCCGTCGCGGTCGTCCGTGCCGACGCCGGACACCCCCTGCAGCCGGACGCGCCCGTCGTGGTGGGGGTCGACGGGTCGTCGGCCTCGCTGGCCGCGGCGCACGTCGCGGCGCACGAGGCGTGGATGCGTGGGCGGCCGCTCGTCGTCGTGCACGCCCGTCCGACGATCCCGGACCCGTTCGGCACCGGCAGCGTGCCGCCGCTGGCGACCAGCGACGAGAGCGACCCGACCCACAAGGCCGCCCAGGTGGTGGCCGACACGCTCCGGGAGGAGAACGCCGGCCTGGACGTCCGGCTGGACCTCGTGGACGACCACCCCGCCGACGCCCTCGTCGGCCTCGGACGCGGCGCCGCCCTGCTGGTCGTCGGGTCGCGAGGCCTGGGCGGCTTCCGCGGCATGCCGCTCGGATCGATCAGCAGCGCGGTCGTGCGGGAGGCCACGGGCCCGGTGCTCGTGGTGCACGACCAGGGCTGAGCGCGGCGCCCGGTCGGCTCAGCCCAGGGGCACCGACCACTGGAGGTGGGTGCCGCCCTGGTCCAGCGCGACCACCCGGAAAGCCCCGCCGCGGCGGGTGGCGCGGTGCTCGAGGTTCGCCAGACCGCTGCGGGCGGCGACGGTCGGCATCCCGACGCCGTCGTCCTGCACCTCGACCAGCAGGTCGAGCCCGACCTCGATGCGGACGACCACCTCATGGGCGTGGGCGTGCCGTGCGACGTTGGCCAGGGCCTCGCGGACGACGGCGACGGCATCCTCGGCGATGTCGTCCGGGACCGTCGCGGTGACGCCGTCGGTGCGCAGACGCGGCAGGAAGCCCAGGCCCCGGCGCGCGTTCACCACCTCGGCGTCGATGCGGTGTCGCAGGCCCGTGCCCGTGGCGCCGCCCCGGGCGCCGAGCCGGAAGATGGTCGTGCGCACGTCCTTGATGGTCTCGTCGAGGTCGTCGACCGCGCCCTCGAGCCGTCGCGCGACCTCGGGCCGCACGGCGTCCTGGGCGGCCCCCTGCACGTCGAGCCCGATGGCGAACAGCCGCTGGATGACCATGTCGTGCAAATCTCGGGCGATCCGCTCGCGCTCCTCCAGCACGGCGAGCCGCGCGCGGTCGGCCTGCGCGTCCGAGACGTCGAGGGCGAGCGCCAGCTGCTCGCCGAATCCCACGAGGCTGGGCAGGTCCACCTGCGGTCCGGACGATCCCGCTTCCGGCCAGAAGATCGCCAGCCCGCCCACCCAGCGCTCGCCGCTGCGCAGGGGGAGTGTGAGCACCCAGGTCGGCCCGGGCTGGTCGACATCGGTGCCGTCGGCCCGGCGCAGGGCCGGCGACCGGCCCGTGAGGTCCCCGGCGAGGGCCGGCGGCAGATCGTCGGCGAGCCCGTACAGGGTCGACGTCGCTGCCTGCGCGCGCTCGCGCACGAGGGTGAGCACCGCTTGCACGGCCTCGTCCGCCGGCAGACCACCGGTGAGCACCGCCGTGGTGGCCGCCGCCGTCTCGAGCCACAGCTCGTGGTCCCGCGCCTGGCGGTAGGCGCGCGCGTGACCGAGCGCCACGCCGGCGGTCGCGGCCAGGGCCACCGCGACCTGCTCGTCACGCGCCGTGAAGTCGACGCCCGCGCCGTCGGTGTCCACCTTGTCGGTCAGGTAGAGGTTGCCGAACACCGCTCCGCGGTCGCGCACCGGCACGCCGAGGAACGTGTGCATCGGGGGGTGGTGCGCGGGGAAGCCGACCGACGAGGGGTGGTCCGCGAGGTCGTGCAGGCGCAGCGGGTGCGGGCTGGTCACGACGTGCCCGAGGACCCCCTTGCCCTCCGGCAGGTGACCGATCAGCCCGGCCGTCTCGTCGTCGATGCCCTGGTGCACGAACTGCTGCAGCCCGCCGTGCTCACCGAGCACCCCGAGGGCTCCGTAGCGGGCACCCGTCAGCCGGCACCCGGCCGCGACGAGCCGCTCGAGGACGGTCGCGATGTCGAGCTCCTCGGACACGGACACGAGGGCGCCCAGCAGCTCCTCGAGCCGGTCGTCGTGCTCCGTTGTGCTCCCGTCCGACCGCATGCACGGAGCATAGGTGCGCCGCGAGCACCCACGGCGCACCAGGGCCCTTCGGCCCTGGGCAGCACGTCCGTGCCGACGAATGCTGGAGCCACACAGAGACGGACACAACGGACGAGACGCACGAGGAGGTGGGGACGATGCGGGCACTGGTGGTGTACGAGTCGTCGTTCGGGAACACGGGTCGGGTGGCGCAGGCCGTGTGGGAGGGGATGTTCAGCCGGATGCCGGACGTCGAGCTCCTCGAGGTCGGCGCGGCACCGCTGCGGCTGTCGCCGGAGCTCGAGCTGCTGGTGGTCGGCGCGCCGACGCAGGCGTTCGGCATGAGCAGGCCGGCCACGCGGGCGGACGCGCAGGTGCAGGCGGGCGCGACGGTGGCGGACGCGACGATCGGCGTGCGCGAGTGGCTCTCGGCGCTCGAGGCGCCCGACCGTCCGGTCCACGCCGCCACGTTCGACACCCGGATCCACAGCCCGCACGTGCCCGGCTCGGCCGCGGTCGGCGCCTGGCGGGTGCTGAGCCACGCGGGGTTCCAGGTGGCGGCGGAGGCGGAGAGCTTCTGGGTCACCGGGATCAAGGGACCCCTGCGCGACGGCGAGCTCGACCGGGCCCGCGCGTGGGGCGTCGGCCTCACCGGCCTGCTGCTGGGCCTGCGTCCGATCGACCCCGGCCAGCTCCGGGCGGGGGCTCGCTGAGGTCCGTCGCCTCCGGGTGCTGGCGGTGCTGCTCCGTGATGAACAGCGCCGCCTGCGTCCGTCCGCGCACCTCGATCTTGGCGAGCAGGCTCGAGATGTAGTTCTTCACGGTCTTCTCCGCCAGGAACATGCGGTCGGCGATCTCGCGGTTGGTCAGGCCCTCACCGATGAGGTCGAGCACGGCGCTCTCCTGGGCGGTGAGCAGGTCGAGCCGGGCATCGTGGCGTCGTGACTCGCGGAGCCGTTCGACGACGCGAGCGGTGGTGGCGGGATCGAGCAGATCCCGGCCGGCGGCGACGAGCCGGATCGAGTCGAGGAGCTGGGGCCCGCGGATCTCCTTGAGCACGTAGCCGGCCGCGCCGGCGGTGATCGCGGCGAGGAGCGCCTCGTCGTCCTCGTACGACGTGAGCATGAGACAGCGGACCCGCGGGGCCGACGAGGCCAGCTCCCGGCAGACCTCCACGCCGCTGCCGTCGGGCAGCCGCACGTCGAGGAGCGCGACGTCGGCGTCGGTGTGCGGGACCCGGGCGAGGGCTTCGTGCGCGGTGGACGCCTCGCCGACCACCGCCATGTCGGGTTCCGCGTCGATCAGGCGCAGCAGCCCCTGCCGCACCACCTCGTGGTCGTCCAGTACGAACACCCGGATCACCGCCATGAGGTCACTGTGCACCCGTCGAGGCCGGTGCGTGACCCCCGGCGTGCCGGTCCAGGAACGCGTACACCTCGGCGTCCTCGACGCCGGGGAACGAGCCGGTCGGCAGCGGGGACAGCACGTGCGCGTGCACCGCGGCGCTCGGCCAGGCGTGCTGCGCCCACCGGGCCGCGAGAGCCGGGTCCGCCTGGCGGCAGCACGAGGGGTCGGGACAGCGGGACTCGCGCCGGGTCGACGTGTCCCGGCCGCGGAACCACTTGGCCGCGGAGAACGGCACGCCCACGGTGATGGAGAAGCCCCCGGCCGAGGTCGACCCGGTCTGGGTTGTGCACCAGAACGTGCCCTCGGGGGTGTCCGTGTACTGGTAGTACTCCGTGGCCCGGTTCCGCCGGGTGAACGCCGACCGCGCGGCCCACTCGCGGCACACCACCTGGCCCTCGATCGCGCCGGTCCCGTCCGTGGGGAAGCGGACGGCATCGTTCTCGTAGCCCTTGAACAGCGTCCCGTCGTCCGCCACGCGCAGGAAGTGCAGGCGGATGTCGAGGTGCTCGGTGAGCAGGTTGGTGAGCCGCTGCGCCGCCGCCTCGTGCGTGACCCCGAAGGCGTCGCGGAAGTCCTCGACCGCCAGCTCCTTGCGCCGCTTGGCCCCCTCGAGGTGCGCGACCGCCGCCGTCCGCGGCATCAGGCATGCGGCTGCGAAGTAGGTGATCTCCACCCGCTGGCGCAGGAAGTCGGCATAGCTGCGCGGCGTGGAGTGGGCGAGCACCCGGTGCGCGATCGCCTGCAGCGCGAGCGAGCGCAGGCCGTGGCCGCCGGGGATCGACGCCGGCGGCAGGTAGATGCGGCCGTTGGCGAGGTCGGTGACCGTGCGCGTCGAGTGCGGCAGGTCGTCGACGTGGAGCAGCGAGAAGCCGAGGTCCTCCGCCATCTGCGCGACCGCGCTGTGCGTGAGGGCGCCCGTGGTGTAGCCGGCGCGGCGGACCAGGTCCTCGGCGGCCTCCTCGATCTCCGGGAGGTGGTTGTTGCGCTGCCGCATCCAGAGCCGCAGCGCGGTCGTCGCCCGGCGCGCCTCCTGCGGGGTCGCGATGGCGGCGTCCTCGCGCCGGGCCAGCTCGCGGTGCAGACCCACGAGCGCCTCGAGCGCCTCCGTCGGCAGGTTCTTGGCCGGGCGGACGGTCGGGAGGCCGAGTGCGGCGTAGGCGCCGGAGCCCTGCGACCGGTCGAGCTCGATCTCGAGGGCGGCGCGACGCGACGGCGGTGTGGTGTCGAGCAGGTCGGTGGTCGTCGTGCCCAGCGCCCCCGCGAGGGACTGCAGCAGGCTCAGGCGCGGTTCGCGTCGGCCGTTCTCGACGAGGGACAGCTGGCTCGCCGTGCTGCCCACCTGCCGACCGAGCTCGTCGAGCGTCAGCCCGCGCTCCGTCCGGGCGTGCCGGATGCGGCGGCCGAGCATGAGCAGCTGGCTGCCCGTCGTCGCCGGCCCGCGCGGGTCGGCGGGCAGGTCGATGACGGGTCGGGGGGAGCTCGTCGTCATGGCGTTGACAGTAGGGCAAGAAGTGCTGATCTTGACGGCCTTGCACCGTTGAATTCGGTCCTGTGGCCGCCGGATGCTGAAGGAAGTGGGAAATCCCCGCATCCGACGACAGGAGTGCCCCATGGCCCGCTACGTCTCCCGGTTCCGCGACGGCGACAAGGACCAGAAGGACCTGCTGGGCGGCAAGGGCGCCAACCTCGCGGAGATGACCAACCTCGACCTGCCCGTCCCGCCGGGGTTCACCATCACCACCGAGGCGTGCCGCGCCTACATGCGGGACGGGCACGTCCCGCCCGAGCTCCGGGTCGAGGTGACGCTGGCCGTCCGGGAGATCGAGGACACGCTCGGACGGCGGCTGGGGGACTTCCACGAGCCGCTGCTGGTCTCCGTCCGGTCCGGGGCCAAGTTCTCGATGCCCGGAATGATGGAGACGGTCCTCAACATCGGGCTCAACGACGCGTCCGTGAAGGGGCTCACCGAGTTCTCAGGCGACGAGCGGTTCGCCTGGGACTCCTACCGGCGGCTGATCCAGATGTTCGGCAAGACCGTCCTCGGGATCGACGGCGAGCTGTTCGCGACGGCGCTGGACGAGCGCAAGGCGGCGGTGGGTGCGGCCACCGACGTGGACCTGTCGGCACAGGACCTGCGCGTGCTCGTGCAGACGTTCAAGGAGATCGTCGTCGAGCGGACCGGCCGCGAGTTCCCGCAGCACCCGCGCGAGCAGCTCGACCTGGCCATCGAGGCCGTCCTGGACTCGTGGAACACGGACCGTGCGCGGCTCTACCGGCGCCGCGAGCGCATCCCGAACGACCTCGGCACGGCCGTCAACGTGGTGAGCATGGTGTTCGGCAACCTCGGCGAGACGTCGGGTACGGGCGTCTGCTTCACGCGGGACCCGTCGACCGGTGAGACGGGCGTGTACGGCGACTACCTGCCCAACGCGCAGGGCGAAGACGTGGTCGCAGGCATCCGCAACACCCTGCCCCTGGCGGAGCTGGCGCTGCTGGACCCGGCGTCGTACGACGCGCTGCTCCACGCGATGCGACGGCTCGAGACCCACTACCGCGACCTGTGCGACATCGAGTTCACCATCGAGCGCGGCAAGCTCTGGCTGCTGCAGACCCGCGTGGGCAAGCGGACGGCCGCCGCCGCGTTCCGGATCGCCACCGAGCTGGTCGACGAGAGCCTCATCACGATGGACGAGGCGATCACGCGCTGCACCGGCGACAAGCTCAGCCAGCTGCTCTTCCCGCAGTTCGACGCGGGCGACGAGAGCACGGCGGAGCAGCTGCTGACCCGCGGGATGCCGGCCTCGCCCGGTGCCGCGGTCGGCGAGATCGTCCTGGACAACGCCCAGGCTCTCGAGCGGACCGCCGCGGGTGCCCACGTGATCCTGGTCCGGCGCGAGACCAACCCGGACGACCTGCAGGGCATGATCGTCGCCGACGGCGTCCTGACGGCGCGCGGTGGCAAGACGTCGCACGCCGCGGTGGTCGCCCGCGGCATGGGCACGTGCGCGGTCGTCGGCGCCGAGGAGCTGGCCGTGGACGAGGCGCGCGGCGAGGTCCGCGTGCGCGACCAGGTGCTGCGGGCGGGGGACACGATCGCGATCGACGGCGCCACGGGCGAGGTGTTCCGGGGCGAGGTCGCGGTGGTCGACTCGCCGGTGATGGTCTACGTCTCCGACGGGCTCGACGCCGGGCTCGCCGCCGCGCGGGACCCCGAGGCCCGCGCCCTCGTGACGTCGGTCGACCGCGTGCTGCGCCACGCCGACTCGGTCCGTCGGCTGCAGGTGCGCACGAACGCCGACACGGCCCTCGACGCCCGCCGCGCGCGGGACCGGGGTGCGCAAGGGGTCGGGCTGTGCCGCACCGAGCACCAGTTCCTGGGCGAGCGGCGGCAGTACATCGAGCGCCTCGTGCTGGCGGACACCGACGACGCCCGGCACGCGGCGCTCGACGCGCTGCTCCCGATGCAGCGCGACGACTTCGCGGGGCTGCTCGAGGCGATGGACGGGTTGCCGACGACCATCCGGCTCATCGACCCGCCGCTGCACGAGTTCTTGCCGGACCTCACGGAGCTGGCGGTGCGGGTCGCCGTGGCCGCGGAGCCCGACCCCCAGGACGTGGCGGTCCTCGCCGCCGTCCGTCGGATGCACGAGCAGAACCCGATGCTCGGGCTGCGCGGCGTCCGCCTCGGGCTGACGCTGCCAGGCCTGTTCGCCCTGCAGGTCCGGGCGATCGCCGAGGCAACCGTGCAGCTGCGCCGGGCCGGGCTCGACCCGCGGCCCGAGATCATGGTGCCGCTCGTCGGGTCCGTCCGGGAGCTGCAGCTGGTGCGCGAGGAGGCCGAGCGCGTGCTGGCCGAGGTCTCCGAGGCGTCGGGCGTCCCGCTCGATGTGCCCATCGGCTGCATGATCGAGCTGCCGCGGGCGGCGCTGACCGCGCACCGCATCGCCGAGGAGGCCGACTTCTTCTCGTTCGGCACCAACGACCTCACGCAGACCACGTGGGGGTTCTCGCGCGACGACGTCGAGCGGGCGTTCTTCGCCGACTACCTGCAGAACGGGGTGCTGACGATCTCCCCGTTCGAGACGCTGGACGCCGACGGGGTGGGCGCGCTGGTGCGGGCCGGGGTCGAGGGCGGGCGGGCGACCAAGCCCGGGCTGCACCTCGGGGTCTGCGGCGAGCACGGGGGAGACCCCGAGTCGATCCACTTCTTCCATGACGTCGGGCTGGACTACGTGTCCTGCTCGCCGTTCCGGGTGCCGATCGCTCGCCTCGAGGCCGGCCGCGCGGCAGTGTCGTCCAGCCGGGGCGCGGCCTGAGCACGACGAGGGCGCCGGGGGAGCCCCGGCGCCCTCGTCACGGTGCTACGGCGTGACGGTCAGCGGCATCCCGCCGGACGTCAGCTGCCAGTCGGGGTTGGTCGACGAGAACACCGTCGGGTCCACCACCTGGTGGGCCGTCACCCAGTCGATGAGCAGCTGCCGGATCTCCACCTGCCGGTTGTAGACGACGGGGGCACCGACCACGCCCGGGAAGTTGCCACCGCCCGACTGCCGGTAGTTGTTGATCGCGACGACGAACTGCTGCGTGTCGGTGACCGGGACGCCCCCGTAGGCGAGGCCCGTGATCCGGCTGCCGACGGGCTTCGCCAGGTCGATGTCGTAGGTCAGCGGCTGGTCGAGGCCACCCATGACGTCGTAGTTGTAGTCCGGCGTCCCGGTGGGAGCCGTCGGCGTCACCGCGTTGGTGAGGTCGGCGGCCGCGTAGGTGCCGGGGGTCGGCGCCGCCTTGAAGTACTCCGCCGACTTCTCCAGGTACGCCTTCACCTGCGCGCCCGTGAGCTTGATGCCCAGGAGCGTGTTGTCGTAGATGTACAGCCCGGCGATGTCGCGCACCGAGACGTCGCCCTGCGGGATGGCGGCGTCCTTGTTGAAGGGCGCGGCGATGGACAGCACGGGCAGTGCGGCGTCGGCACCCGTGAGCTCGGCCTTCACGGCCCCGGCCTCCACGTAGTTGATGAAGTCGAGCGCCGCCGTGTCCTCGTAGCGCGCCGTCGCGGCCGACATGGCCTCGGTCGACGTGCCGATGACGCCGTTGACGTAGTCGACGACCTTCTGGTGGTCCGCCTGGAGCAGGCTGACGATCTTCGGGTCCTCGGCGACCGTGTTCGAGTTGAGCACCTTCGCGCCCACCGACTGCACGGTCCACTGGCCGCGGGCGAAGGACAGGTCGATGTCGAACACCGACAGCCGCTCACCCCACTTCAGCGGCTCCGACAGCACGACCGGCTTGCCGGTGGCCACGTTGGTGACGGTCCGGGACGCGATCTCCTGGTGCGCGTGGCCGACGAGGATCGCGTCGATGCCGGGCACCTGCTGCGCCACGAGGGTCGAGGCGTTCTCGGGGAACGGTAGCGTGTCGCCGTACGACGAGGAGGTGTCGGCGCCCGAGTGTGCGGCGACGATGACGACGTCGGCGCCCGCGCGCTTCATCTCGGGCACGTACTTCTTGGCCTGCTCGACCAGCCCGTCGAAGTGCATCTTGCCCTCGACGTTCGCCTTGTCCCAGATCGCGATGCCCGGGTTGGTCAGGCCGAGGATGCCCACCTGGATCGGCTTGCCGTGCGCCGGCTTGACGGTCTTGATGACGTAGGGCTTGAAGGCCGGCTTGCCCGTGCCGTCGTCCAGCGCGTTCGCCGCGAGCAGCGGGAAGTCGAGCTGCTTCTCGAACGTGCGCAGGTACGGGATGCCGTAGTTGAACTCGTGGTTGCCCACCGCGGCGGCGTCGTAGCCGATCGCGTTCATGGCGGCCGCCATGGGGTGCTCGACGCTCTTCGAGATCGGTTGGATCTTGGCGAAGTAGTAGGCCAGGGACGTCCCCTGGATGGTGTCGCCCGCGTCGATGAGGAGCGTGTTCGACTCCCCGCGGTCGGCGCGGACCTGGTTCACCAGCGTCGACACCTTGGCCAGGCCCACGTCGTTGTGGGCGCTGTCGTCGTACTCCGCGTTCTTGAAGTAGTCCCAGTTCAGGGCGTTGCCGTGCAGGTCCGTGGTCCCCATGACGGTCAGCCGGAAGTCGTTCGAGCCGCCGTTCCCGTGCTCGTTGCCGGCCATCGCCGGTGTGGCCATGGCGACGACGAGCGCCGTGGCTGCTGCCACCGTGCCCGCCCTCAGGCCCAGCCGGCCTCTGCCGTGCTGCAGGACATTGATACCCATGCCGGAGTCCTCCCGTGCTGTCGGTTCTGCACCGGGTTGCGGTGCCCCGGGCACGGTAGCGGCTCCAAGTGACATTGACACCTCTGGCGGGTGACGGGCGCGTTGACTCCGGCTCACCACCAGCCTTGGCGCTTCGCCCACCACAGGAGGCCGCCGGACATCGCGACCATGACCGTGAGCGCGATGGTCAACGGGATCGGGACCGTGTGGCTGTTCACGATCATGTTCATGCCGAGGACCGACGCCAGGGCGGTGATCGGCAGGGTGACCACGGCGATCACGGCGAGCCGCTCGGCGGCGATGGTCATCTTCGTCTCGGTGCGGGTCCGGTAGAACTCGATGACGCCCTGCAGGTACTCCTTCTCCTCCCCGGCCAGGCCCGCGATGCGGTCGAACTGGTTGACCAGGTCGCCGACGAGGTGCCGGCTCTCCTCGGGCACGGCGCGGGGGAGGCCCACGAGGCGGCGGTAGATCTCGGCGGTCTGCGCGGCGATGGTCTTCACCGCCAGGAGGCCGTGTCTCGTCCGGAACATCTGGTCGAGGAACTTCTCGGGGTTGTCGTACGCGCCGTCGGTGACCCGCCGCTCGAGCTCCCAGACGTCGGCGGTGAGATCCTCGACGAACTTCTCCATGCGCCGCGTGAGCGCCGACACGATCGCGTGCGAGATGTCGAAGGACGTGCGCGGCTTCAGCCGGCCGGACCTGATGCGCTCGAGGACCTCGCGGGTGTCGCGCAGAGGCACGTCGGGCGCGACCGCGGGGTTGACCGGCCCGTGCACGGTGACCAGAAAACGGGGACCGATCAGCCGGTCGAGCTCGACGTGGTGGACGTGCCCGCCGACCCCACGCTCGGGGGCGTGCAGCACGAGGAACAGCGAGCTCGGGTACGCGTGCAGCTTGGGCAGCCGGTTGCGTACCTCGCAGTCGTGCACCGCGAGGGGGTGCATCCCGAACACCGTCGTCAGGACCTCGGCGGCCTGCGGCGACCATTCCGGGATGTCGACCCAGACGATGCCGTGCCGCCCGGTGAGCAGCTCGGGGAGCTCGTCGACGGCGCACTCGCGCACCCCGTCGTCGGTGATGAGGTGCACGTCCACGATCGGCCTCCCGGTTGCCCTGCGGCCATCATGCCCGGGGTCGTGGGGCCGCCGAGGGCGGTATCGCTGAGGTCAGCGGAGGTCGTCCGACTCGATCTGCTCGGCCTCCGTCGTGTGGTGCCAGGTCTGGGTGGTCGTGCCGCCGACCCCGTCGGCCTCGATCTTCTCGGCCTCGGTCGTGTGCACGTCCGGGGCGTCGGGGCCGCGGAGCCCGTCGGCCTCGATCTTCTCGGCGTCGGTGGTCAGGTCGACGACGTCGTCGACCCCTCGAGGAAGTCCGTCGGCCTTGATCTTCGCCGCCTCGGTGGTCTCGAGCTCGGTGTCGTCTTCGCGAGTCATGACGTGTTCCTTCGTCCTGCTGTGCCTACCGTCGTGGCGCCGGGTCGGCGCCACTCCCAGTGTGCGTCTCCGGGGGCCCGGCCGCGCGTCGCCGACGTCACCGGTTCGATGCCGCGACCCGCGCGAAGAGCGCCTCGTACTCGTCGACCATGCGATCGGCGCTGAAGCGGGTCTCTGCGTCGCGCCGGCAGGCGGTCCTCTCGATCGTCGACAGCCGCTCGACCGCGGCGACGGCGTGGTCCGCGTCGCGCACGAGGAAGCCGGTGACGCCGTCGCGGACCAGCTCGGGCATGGAGCCCCGCGGGGTGGCGATCACGGGTGTCCCGGCGGCGAGCGCCTCCACCACCGACAGCCCGAAGGGCTCCTCGAAGTCGATGAGGTGCAGCAGGGCCGCCGCGCCGCCGAGCAGCGCGTCCCGCTCGTCCGGCCCGACCGACCCGACGAACCGCACGCGGTCCCCATCGACGTGGGGCTCGACGAGCGAGCGGAAGTACGGCTCGTCGTGCACCACGCCGGCGACGACGAGCGGCATCCCGGCCCGCCGGGCGACCTCGATCGCCACGTGGGTGCCCTTGTCGGGGTGGATGCGGCCGAGGAACAGGAGGTAGCCGCCGTCGCCGCGGCCGGGGGAGAACTGCGAAAGGTCGAGCCCGTGGTGGATGGTCGACGCGTAGGTGAGGTCCGGGTGCCGGTCCGAGTCGCTGATCGACACGTAGCGCGCGACGTCGTCGTAGGCGCGGTAGACCCGCACGACCCGTTCCGACGAGAAGCCGTGGACGGTGGTCACCACGGGCGTCGCGACGAGCCGGCTGTAGGTCAGCGGGAGGAAGTCGAACTGGTTGGAGATCACGTCGAACCGCGGGGCCCGCTCGAACACCGCCGCGATGTGCAGGGACTCGCACACCTTGACGTCGATCGTCGGGTCCTCCTCGTAGCCCGTCGGCGCCTCGGCGTGCAGGCGTGCGCGCGTCTGCGAGTCGGCCGTCGCGAAGAGCGTGACCTCGTGCCCGCGGGCGACCAGCCCCTCCGCGAGGGTCGAGGCCACCTGCTCCCATGGCCCGTACGAGCGGGGCGGCGTGCGGTGGGCGATCGAGGCGAGCACGGCGATCCTGACGGGGTGCCTCCACGGCTGGCGCAGTCGGACGTCCCGGAAGGGCGCCGACCGCGACTGGTAGCCTAGCCACGCGGTGCCAGGCCCGGCCGAGACGCAGCCGGTGGGCCAGGACGCCCGGGGATGTCGATCAGGCCCCGCCCGAGGTCGGTAGCGCACTCCGCTGCGAAGCATCACCAGCGCGAAGGGCCTTCATGGCCATCAGATTCGGCGTCCTCAGCACTTTCCCCCCCACGCAGTGCGGCCTCGCCACGTTCTCGGCGGCGCTCGCCACGCACCTGGTCGACCGCGGCGCCGACGTCTCCGTCGTCCGCGTCGTCGACAGCCTTCAGCCCCCGGTGCCCCTCGTGTCCCACCAGCTGGTGACCGGGGCACCGGACGAGGCGCGGGCCGCGGCCGCGGCGCTCAACGCGTGCGACGTCGCGCTCGTCCAGCACGAGTACGGCATCTTCGGCGGCGCCGACGGCGAGGACGTCCTGGACGTCCTGGCGCGCGTGCGCGTCCCCGTCATCACCGTCCTGCACACCGTCCTGGCCCACCCGACGCCGCACCAGCACGAGGTGCTCGCGCGGGTCGTCGCCGCGTCGTCGGTCACCGTGACGATGACCGAGGCCGGCCGCCAGCGGCTCGTCGCCGGCTGGGGCGTGGATCCGTCGTCCGTCGTCGTCATCGCGCACGGCGCGCGGGACGACCGGGGGCACGACGCGACGATCACGCCGTCACGCACGGCGCCCACGATCCTGACCTGGGGGCTGCTCGGCGAGGGCAAGGGCATCGAGTGGGCGCTGGAGGCACTCGCCGGGCTCGGCGACCTGCGCCCGCGGCCGACCTATCGGATCGTCGGCGAGACGCACCCGAAGGTCCTCGAGCGGGACGGCGAGAGGTACCGCCGGCGCCTCGAGGGCCTGGTCGACCGGCTGGACCTCGCGAGCATGGTCCAGTTCGACGCCCGGTACCTCGACGTCCCGACGTTGCAGCGCATCGTGCGTGCGGCGGACGTCGTGCTCCTCCCGTACGACTCCCCGGACCAGGTGACGTCGGGCGTGCTGACCGAGGCCGTGGTCGCGGGCAAGCCGGTGGTGTCCACCGCGTTCCCGCACGCCGTCGAGCTGCTGTCCGGGGGCGCGGGGATCCTCGTGCCGCGCCGCGACCCGGCGGCGATCCGCGACGCGCTGCGGCGCGTGCTCACCGAGCCCGGCCTCGCGGCGTCGATGGCGGCCACCTCCCGCGCGATCGCGCCCAGCCTGCTGTGGACGGCGGTCGCCGAGCAGTACGTGGAGCTCGGGGCCGGCCTCCTGCACGCCCGCGCGCTGTCGGCCGCCTGATGTATCCGACACCGGTCTTCGACCACCTCGCGCACCTGAGCACGCCGATCGGGCTGTTCGAGCACGCGCTGCTCACCGAGCCCCGGCCCGAGCACGGCTACTGCCTCGACGACGTCGCTCGTGGCCTTGTCGTGACGGCCCGCCAGCCGCACCCGACGCCGCAGGTCGAGGGCCTCACGGCGACCTACCTGCGCTTCACGCTCTTCGCCCAGGACGGCCTCGGGCGGTTCCACAACCGCCGCGACCTCGCGGGCCGATGGACCGATTGCGCCAGCGTGGAGGACCACTGGGGCCGCGCGCTGTGGGCGCTGGGCACCGCCGCGCGCGCGACGCCGGACGCCCGCGTGCGGTCGGCCGCCCTCGACGGTGCGGTCGTGAGCCTCCAGCAGCGCTCGCCCTGGTGGCACGCCATGGCCTATGCGGCGCTGGGCGCAGCCGAGGTGCTGGACGTGCAGCCCGCCAACCGCGCCGCCCTCGGGCTGCTCACGGACGCCCGCGACCTGCTCGCGCGGCCGATGGATCGGTCGTGGCCCTGGCCCGACGCGCGACTCACCTACGCCAACGCGGTGCTGCCCGAGGCGCTGGTCGCCATCGGGACCGCGTTGGGCGACGACGACACCCTGCAGGCCGGGCTCGACCTTCTGCACTGGCTCGTCGAGGAGGAGACCCACGACGGGCACCTCTCGATGACCCCGGTCGGCGGTCGGCAGGACGGCGACGACCGGCCCGGGTTCGACCAGCAGCCCATCGAGGTCGCGGCTCTGGCCGAGGCGTGCTGGCGGGCGTTCCGCGCGACGCGGCAGGAGGTCTGGCTCGCGTACCTGGACCGCTGCGTCGGGTGGTTCCTCGGCGACAACGACACCGGCATGGCGCTCTACGACGAGGTGTCCGGCGGCGGGTACGACGGCCTGCACGCGCACGGCGTCAACGAGAACCAGGGCGCCGAGTCGACACTGGCCGCGCTCTCGACCCTGCAGCTCGGCCGACTCGCGCTGGTCCAGGCGGTCGCGTGACGATCGTCGAGGCGGGCCCGCTCGTCCGGCGCACCGGCCACGTGCTGCGGCCGGACGCGACGAGGGTGGTCAGCACGCCGTTCCTGCCTGGCGAGGAGATCTTCGGCGCCGGCGTCTCGCGCAGGGCCGCGGTCCTCGCGCGCCTCCTGGCCCTGCCCGACGCCGAGGTGGACGCCGCGCTCATCGACGTCCTGACGAGGTTCAGCGCGCGGCACGAGGACCTCGTCGGGCTGCTCGACTCGCGCTTCGCAATGGTCGCCGGCCTTCTCGACCACGCCGGGTCGCTGTCGCTCGAGCGTCGCCGACTCATCGGCGCGTGCATGAGCCAGGAGTACGCGATCGAGTCCGCGGCGCTGTTCAACCCGTCGATGGTCGCGCACCCCGACCAGGGCGGCCTGCCGCCCGGGAGCACGCGGTTCGTCATGAGCGTCCGCGGCGTGGGCGAGGGCCACGTGTCGTGCGTCGAGCTGCGGACGGGCGTCGTCGACGCCGACGACGAGCTGACGTTCGACACCCCGGGGCCGACGACGACCGTGCCGACCCGGGACACGACGGCGCACTCGCGCGCTGACCTGCGCCGCCAGAACGACGAGCTGGAGGGTGAGCGCGAGGAGGCCGACGCCCTGCTTCTGTCCCTCCCGGAGGTGTTCGCGGCGGAGGCCGTCCGCGGGATCCCGCGGCTGGAGTGGCTGGTCGCCTGCACGTACGACGTCACGTTCCCCGCGGACAGCCGCGTCGACTCCCGCGTGCTGCTGCCGGGGAGCCCGGCGGAGCGCAACGGCATCGAGGACCTCCGTCTGGTCGAGGTCGAGTATGCCGACGGTCGGCGCACCTACCTGGGGACGTACACGGCGTTCGACGGCGAGACGGTCGCGCCGCACCTGGTGGCCACCGACGACTTCGACTCGTTCCGGATGAGCCGGCTCAGCGGCGCCGGGGCGAAGAACAAGGGGATGGCGCTGTTCCCGCGGCGGGTGGGCGGCCAGTACCTCGCCCTGTCGCGCTGGGACCGCGAGAACAACTCCCTGGCTGGGTCCACGGACCTGCAGCACTGGGACGACCTCGGCACGCTGAGCACGCCGGTGCACGCCTGGGAGATCGTCCAGGCCGGGAACTGCGGCTCGCCGATCGAGACGAGTGCCGGCTGGCTGGTCCTCACCCACGGCGTCGGCCCGATGCGTCAGTACGGCATCGGCGCCATGCTCCTCGACCTCGACGACCCGCGCCGCGTGCTCGGCAGCCTGGCGACGCCGCTGCTGACCCCGGCCGCCGACGAGCGCGACGGGTACGTGCCGAACGTCGTCTACTCGTGCGGGTCGCTGCTGCACGGCGACACGCTCGTCCTGCCGTACGGGTGCAGCGACGCCGCCGTGAGGGTCGCGCTGGTGGACGTGCCGCAGCTCCTCGAGCGGATCCTGCGTGGTCCCTGACCGGTCGTGCTGCGCTGCTACGTCGACGAGATCGTGGCGATCGCCTCGATCGACACGAGCAGGCCGCGGGGGAGGACGACGTTGCCCGGCGCCGATCGCGCGGGGGGCGGCGTGGGCATGTGCCGGGCGTACACCGCGTTGAGGGCCGCGAAGTCGGCCACGTCGGCGTAGAAGATCGTCGTCTTGACCAGCTCGGCCATCGACGAGCCGGCCGCCTCGAGCGTGGCCGCCACGTTCCGCAGCGCCAGATCGGTCTGAGCCTCGATGCCGTCGGGGATCTCGCCGGTGGTCGGGTCGATCCTGGCGGTGCCCGAGCAGAAGACGAATCCGCCCGCGACGATCGCCTGGCTGTACGGACCCAGGGCGGCGGGGGCCTTGTCGGTGTGCACGCTGCGGCGGGTCATGGCGTCTCCGTGTGGTCGGTGGGCGGCAGCCGGTGGCCGACTTCCCAGTGGTGCCCGAACGGGTCGGTCACACGCCCCACGAGCCAACCGTTGCCTTCTCCTACCGCGACGACCTGCGCCGCCCCGGCGCTCAGGGCCGACGCGTGCACGGCCCGTGGATCGCCGACCGTGAGGATCATCCGCACGGCCGGGTCGTCGGGGGCGTCCGCCGCCGGTGGTCCGCCCGTCTGCACCCAGAACTGCGCCCCGTCGATCGAGAGCAGGGCCACCACCGCGTTCCCGGCGCCGTCGTCGAGGTGCTCCACGACGACCGCGCCGAAGGCCCGCCCGTAGAACTCGACCGCCTCCTGGGCGTCGACTACCTGCAGCCACGGCGCGATGCTGGTCATCCGGTCTCCCTCGACGACGAGTCCGGCTCGACCCGAGCGCCCTCGACGAGCACGCCGGTTCCAGCATCCTGCGCGGCCTGTGCGATGGCTAGCCAGGCAGTCTCTCCGTCGACGTGGTCTCCGAAGGGCGATGGACGAGGTTCGGGTCGATGCCGTCCGAAGACGGGGCGCATGATCGACACTGGCCCGAGCCGCACCGGTTGCGCCGCGCCCGACAGGAAGGTGGAGGCCATGCCCGATCGGGACGTGCGGCGCCGGTTCGAGGAGCTCGACTGGCACTTGACGCCGATCGGCGCCATCAGCTTGCGGCGGCGGATCGAGCCCGTCACCGGTCGAGAGGTGCACGAGGTCAAGATCGACGACGACTTTCTCATGTCGAGCATGTTCACCGAGGCCGAGGTGGCCTTGGCCGAGCTGGGGCTCGACCGCGTCGCCGGACGTACGGGGCTCGAGGTTGTCGTCGGCGGTCTGGGCCTCGGCTACACCGCGCGAGCCGTCCTCGACCGTCCCGGTGTCGCCGCGCTCGTCGTCGTGGAGGCTCTCGCGCCGGTGATCGACTGGCATCGGCGAGGGCTCGTGCCGCTCGGTCCGGAGCTCGTCGGTGACCCCCGCTGCCGCCTCGTGCAGGGGGACTTCTTCGCGTTGGCGGCTGCCGGGGCGGGCCTCGACCCGGGTCGCCCGGGCTGGCCCTGCGATGCCGTTCTCGTCGACATCGACCACTCGCCGCGACACCCGCTCGCCCCGCAGAACGCCCCGTTCTACACGGCCGACGGCCTGCGCCGGGTCGCGGGCGCCCTGCGCGCGGGCGGGGTCTTCGCGCTGTGGTCCAACGACCCGCCGGACGAGGTGTTCCTGGCGACGATGGCGCAGGTGTTCACGGATCCCGTCGCGCGCGTTGTCGCCTTCGACAACCCGCTCCAGGGTCGGCCGGCCGCCAATACCGTCTATGTCGGCAGCGCCGGAGAACGAGCACCCGCCTGAGGACGTTCGACATCCGGTCCGAGGTGCCCGCGGGGTGGGTCTCGGCCTACTCGTCGACGTCGGCGAGCGGCCAGCCGACCGCCGCGAGCCGGGCGCTGACCCGCGCGATGTCGCTCTCGTGCGGCTCGTCGCTCAGCAGCGCACCGATCTGCGCACCGACCGCGTCGTGCGTGGCACCGTCGGGGTGCAGCAGGATGACGCGGTCGGCCACCTCGGTCACCTCGTCCTCGCTGAGCTTGCGGCGCAGGAGGGCGAGCAGGGCGACGTAGTCGTTCTCGGGCACCCCGACGGGGTAGCCGGCGCGCAGCCAGTCCGCGACGCGGCGCACGGCGTTCGGCCGGTCCATCACTTCGCCTCGATGATGCTGACGATGCCGAGGACGACCGCCGCGACGACGACGACGAAGCACGCGTAGCCCGCCACGGTCCGGATCGCCGGACGCGGACCCGCGCCCGCGTCGGTCGCCAGGGCGCGCACACCCAGCGCGAACACCGCGGGGATGCTGGCCCCGAGCAGCAGGCTGACGACCACCACGCGGAGCAGGGCGCCGCCGTCGATGAGCTGATCCATGTCGCTCTCCTCTCAGACCGTGGCGGGGCGCCGGGTCGGGCGTGCGGGTTCGGACCACTCCTCGTTGACGTTCTCGTGGTTGACCGTGCTGCGCCGCGCGGCGAGGAAGATCCACGCGGACGCGCCGACGAGGAGCACCAGGACGGCCAGGTTGCCGAGCGTGCCCCCGAGCCAGCTCTGCAGCGCCTCCGCCCCGCCGCCGACGAGTGCCGCGGCAGGCAGGGTGACCAGCCAGGCGACGGCCATGCGGCGGGCCGTCGACCAGCGCACCTCGCTGCCCCGACCGACGCCGGAGCCCATGATCGAGCCGCTCGCGACATGCGTGGTGGACAACGGGAAGCCGAGGTTGCTGGACACGAGGATCACGACGGCGGACGACGTCTCGGCGGCGAGCCCCTGCGGGGACTCGATGTCCACCAGCCCCTTGCCCAGCGTGCGGATCACGCGCCAGCCGCCGATGTACGTGCCGAGGCCGATCGCGAGCGCGCAGCTGACGATCACCCAGACGGGCACGGCGGCGTCGTCGGGGAGCGCGCCGCCGGCGATGAGCGCCAGCAGGATGATGCCCATCGTCTTCTGCGCGTCGTTGGTGCCGTGGGCGAGGGACACCATCGAGGCGGAGCCGACCTGCCCCCAGCGGAACTCCTTGGTGCGTTCGCGCCCGGGGACTCCGCGCGTGATGCGGTAGACGAGCCACGTTCCGAGGAGGGCGACGACGCCGGCGGCCACGGGCGCGACGACGGCGGGGATCACGACCTTGCCGATGAGACCCGCCCAGATGACGCCCGAGGGACCGGCGGCCACGAGTACGGCGCCGACCAGGCCGCCGATGATCGCGTGCGACGAGCTCGAGGGCAGCCCGAGGTACCAGGTGACGAGGTTCCAGAGGATGCCCCCCGCCAGCCCGGCGAAGACCACCGAGAGGGTCACCGCGTCCTGCTCGACGATGCCGGAGGCGATCGTCGCGGCCACGGCCAGCGAGAGGAACGCACCGACGACGTTGAGGACGGCGGAGAGCAGCACTGCGGCCTTGGGCCGCAGGGCCCCGGTCGCGATCGACGTCGCCATGGCGTTCGCCGTGTCATGGAACCCGTTGGTGAAGTCGAACGCGAGCGCGGTCACGACCACCAGGACGAGCAGCGGGACATCGGTCATGTCTCGACGGTCGACCGGATTCGGGGGGTGCAGCAACTCGGGCAGGGCGAGTTGGCCGAGAGTTCACCTACGCGTCATCGAGCGGTTCGTCCAGAGAGAGTGCGGCCTCGACTCCAGTCATGCTCCGAGTCACAGGAGGTTCACAGGGTCGCCATCCGGACCTTCCCGGAAAGTCGGGCGCTCGTCGCCCGCGCCCGGTTGCCTGGCCGCCATGAGACGCACCGCAGCACTCTCAGTCCTCGCGACGGCCGTGACCGTCGCCCTCCTCGCCCCGACGCCGGCCCTCGCCGGTGACCACGGCGGGCAACCCGACCGAGGTCGGCACACCGTCGTCCAGCCCACGCTGGTCGCCCGGGCAACCCTTTCCGCCGACTTCCTCGCCGCCGGACCCCCGTCCGGGGCATTGGCCTCGCCGGCCAACGGGCGCCAGGGACCCTTCGCCGGGCAGGTGATCCCGGGCTTCTCCGGGGTCGTCGACGCCGGCGACGGCACGTTCTGGGCGCTGCCGGACAACGGCTTCGGCACCAAGGCCAACTCCGCCGACTTCCTGCTCCGGCTCTACCACGTGACGCCGCAGTGGCAGACGGCGCGCGGCGGGAGTGGCGAGATCGGCGTCGGCGAGTTCATCTCGCTGCGCGACCCGGACCACCGCATCGACTTCCCGATCGTCAACGACGCGACCCCCGACCGCCTGCTCACCGGGGCCGACTTCGACGTCGAGTCGGTGGTGCGGGCACAGGACGGCAGCTTCTGGATCGGCGAGGAGTTGGGCCCGTTCCTGCTGCACGTCGACGCGTCGGGCGCGCTGCTGGCCGCCCCGGTGCCCTTCCCGGCCGGGAAGTCGCCGCAGAACCCGTACCTGCAGGCCGGCGAGACCCCGCGGATCCGCGCCAGCCGGGGGTTCGAGGCGATGGCCGGCTCTCGCGACGGGCGGTTCCTCTACCCGATCACGGAGGGCGCGTTCGTCGACGACCCGCAGCAGCGTCGGCGCACCATCTCCGAGTTCGACACCGCCGCGGGCGCGTACACCGGCCGCACGTGGGCGTACCAGACGCACCAGGACGCGAACGTCATCGGCGACGCCTTCATGACCGGCAAGCACGAGCTGCTGCTCATCGAGCGTGACGACTTCCAGGGCGCCGCCTCGGTGATGAAGCGGGTGTACCGGGTCGACCTCGACAAGGTCGACGCGGACGGCTTCGTGGCCAAGACCCTCGTGCTCGACGCACTCAAGATCGCCAATCCGGACCACCTCGGCTCCGGCGACGGCTACGGCACGGACGACCCGTTCTCGCTGCCGGTGCAGTCGTTCGAGACGGTCGTGCAGCTGCGCGACGGTCGCCTCCTCGTCGCCAACGACAACAACTACCCGGGCAACGCCGCGCGCATCGCGGGGACGCCGGACGACACCGAGATGGACGTGATCGACCTGCGACAGGTCCGGGCGGCGAAGGCGGGCGACGTCACCGTCGTCGGCCACCGCGGCGCCAGCGGGTACCGGCCCGAGCACACGCTGGCCTCCTACGAGACGGCGATCCTGATGTGCGCCGACTACATCGAGCCCGACCTGGTCTCGACGAAGGACGGAGTGCTCGTCGCGCGGCACGAGAACGAGATCGGCGGGACGACCGACGTGGCCGACCACGCCGAGTTCGCAGGCCGCAAGGCCACGAAGGTCATCGACGGACGCAGCGTCACCGGCTGGTTCACGGAGGACTTCACGCTCGCCGAGCTGAAGACCCTGCGCGCCAAGGAGCGCCTGCCCGCCGTCCGACCGGCGAACACCGCCTTCGACAAGCTCTACGAGATCCCGACGTTCGACGAGGTGCTCGACCTCGCCCGTCACTCGGTGACCTGCGACGGGCAGCCCGTCGGGGTCTACCCGGAGACCAAGCACCCGACGTACTTCGACTCGGTCGGACTCTCGCTCGAGGAGCCGCTGCTCGCCCAGCTGAAGGCGAACGGCCTGGACGACCGACGGTCCCCGGTGATCATCCAGAGCTTCGAGACGGGCAACCTCCGCCAGCTCGACACGATGACGGACGTGACCCTCGCGCAGTTGGTCGACTGCTCCGGCGCGCCGTACGACCTGGTCGCCGCGGGTGACCCGCGCACCTACCGCGACCTGGTGACCCGGTCGGGCCTCGCCCAGATCGCCACGTACGCCGACGGCGTCGGCTTGTGCAAGGACGTGATGATCCCGCGGAACCCCGACGGGACGCTCGCCACGCCCACCACGGTCATCCGGGACGCGCACCGCGTCGGCCTCGAGGTGCACGGCTGGACGTTCCGCCGGGAGAACCAGTTCCTGCCGGCGGAGTTCCGCAGCAGCGCCGACCCGAACGCGGTCGGTGACCTGGCCGGGGAGATCCAGGTGTTCGTCCGCGCCGGCATGGACGGGTTCTTCAGCGACAACCCGGACCTGGCGTCGGCTGCCGTGGGCTGACCTGCACCCAGGTCCGCGAAACGCCACCGAAACGACTCGTGTGACACTCTCGACGCGCATCCCGAGGTCCCGGTTCGAGCATCGCTCCTGGGCCTCGGGATGTCGTCGTGCGATCAGTGCGCGGGGCCGGCCCCGACCAGCTCGCGAGCCTCGGCGGTGACGGGCAGGCCAGCCGCGGACCAGGCGTGGAAGCCTCCGACGACGTCCGTCGCGCGGTGCAGGCCGAGGTCGGCCAGCGCGGCGGCGGCGAGGCTGGAGGTGTAGCCCTCCGAGCAGAGCACGACGACCTGCAGGTCGTACCCGGTCGCCGCGGGGATCCGGTGGGCGCTGGCCGGGTCGAGGCGCCACTCGAGCACGTTGCGCTCGATGACGACGGCCTGCGGGACGTCGCCCTCGGCCGCCCGCTGGGCCGCCGGGCGGATGTCGACGAGCACGGCACCGTGCTCCAGCGCGTCCCACGTCTCCTCCGGCGACAGCCGCACCAGGCGGGCGCGGGCCTCGGCCAGCACGTCGTCGATGGTCCGGCGGCGCGCCGTGTTCAAAGAGCTCACAGGGCTCGCCGGGCTCACGCCTCGGTCTCCGGCTCATCCGTCTCGACCGTGCGCGTGGGCACCAGGGTGCCCTCGGCGTCCTGCGCCCAGTACGTCATCCGCGTCAGCGGCGCCGAGTAGGCGTGGATGCTGACGGCCGGCTCGGTCCCGGCGTTCAGCACGTCGTGCAGGTCGCCGGGGTCGACGGTCTGCGTGAGGCCGGCAGCGAACTCCTGCGGCACCAGCCGGCCCTCGCGGTCGGGTCGGATCTCGGTCAGCGTGCCGGCGACGATGGTGAACGCGGCCGACGAGATGCCGTGGTCGTGCAGCTCGGTGCCCTGCGACGGCAGCCACGAGATCAGCCACACGTCGACGCCCGCGGGGGCGTCCAGACGGGTCCACCAGCGGCCGGCCGCCTGGAACTGGACCAGGGGCCGCCAGAGCTCGGGGCGGGCGGCGATGGAGCGGGTCAGTGCGCTCAGCTCCTCGACGCCGAGGACGGTGTCGGGACGGTGGGACAGGTCGACGGTCATGGTGGTGCCTCTCGGGTGCGTCTGCGGACCGACGGCGCGGCTCTGGCGGCGCGGTCGGATGGCCTGCTCCTGGCGTAGGGCCGGGCGGGTGCGTCAGTGCTGCTGACAGCAGGCGGTACAGAGGTGCAGACAGGCACGCAGGGAGGGCGACGAGACGTGGACGGTCGTCATCGCGAGCTCCCCTCGAGTGGTCGTCGAGCGGGTGCGGCTGGCACCCACCCGGTCGTGGCGCGCACAAGGAAGCACCCGTCGCGCAGCGCGGTCAAGGGCTGGGCGGCGAATCCCGGATGGTGGACGAGGTCAGTTGCCGKAGTCGGAGCGGTCGGGCGGCCCGGGACGGCCGGGCGCGTCGAACGGGAGCTCGTTGCGCCAGCCGGGTCCACGCTGCTCCCAGTCCAGGCCACCGCGGTGCTCGTGGACGGCGACCACGGCGAGGACGGCCCACGCGATCGAGACGAGGATCGACAGGAGGATCAGCGCCGCCCCCACGATCACGCTGATGATTCCCCAGCGCCGGGCGTTGGCGGACTCCCGGGCGGCCGTCCCGACGTCGGCGGCGCCGGCGGCTCGCGCCGCGCGGTGCGAGGCGAGCAGCGCGGGGATGCCGGTGGGCCAGAACAGGATCATCGCGGCGATCACCCAGCCGACCGGTGCGGCCGCGGCCGGGGGCAGCGGGGGAGGAGGCGCCGTCGCCGTGGGTAGCGTGGCGGGGCCGGGCGAGGCGGCGGGCACCGCTGCGGGGTCCGGGCCTGGGGAGTTCGACTGAGCCGACATGACGTCCTCCGGAGTGACGAGACTGCGTGAGCGAACGGTAGGTCCCCTGCCTGGGAACACCCTTTGAATGGGGCACCAGGCGCTCTCGAGAGACGGAGCGGCGACGCCCGAGGCGTCCGGTCCGTGGACATTCCTGGCGGGGTCGACCGCATGTCGGGACGCGGTCACGGGTGACTTTCGGGGATGGCGTGCGTCGGTGGGACGCGCCGGCGGGGGTCTGCTGGCCCCGTCGGCAGCGTCGTCGAGCCTCGTCGGCCGGGCCCCACCCGACKAGCCCCGCCACGGCGTGGCCGGCGTTCTTGCGGTGGCCCCGGTGCCGCGCCGCCGGCCGGGGCGCTGGCGGTCGGACCCCCTCGCTGACCTGCAGCGACGCAGTCTCCCTCCGGCTCCCACGATCGTCACATGAGCCGATCGTGGGACGCGCGGCGCCCTGCGGCACGCCGTACCGAGTCGCTCCGGCGGCGCCGGCCGCGGTCCGCCGTCGGCGCGTCCTGCGCCACGCGGGGACCGGCGATGCCGGGGCCCGCTGAGCGGGGCACAGTGCCGGCGAGCGGTTGCTCCCGCTTCGTCCTCTCGTGGGTGATGTGACCTGTCGAACAGCGTGTGCTGTGGACGGTGCCACACATCCCACGTACGTTCGTAGACATCCACGAGGGCGGTGACGCTGCGTGAGGTCCGGTCCAGCCGGGTCCTCACCGTCGCCGCCCTTTCGTGCACCTGGTGCCGATGTTGCTGCCTCACAAGGTGGGTCGAGCCCAGCGCCCACCACTGCCATCCGACCGGACGACAGCGAAAAGAGGGCAACCCTATGACGACCACGTTCGACAGGCTTCTGATCGAACCTCGTAAGACGGACCAGGTCAGGATCAGACCGACCAGGCGGGCGGAGAACGAGGCCGCCCAGAGCCCGTCGCTCATGCTTCTGGTCCTCCTGGCGTGCGCCGGGGTCATCGTGTACGCGGCGTTCCTGCTGAACCCTGCGAACCGAGGAGACTGGCTGCCGTACACGCTCGTGATCGTCGCGGAGACGATCCTCGTGGTGCACGCCCTGCTGGCGATGTGGACCGTCCTGTCCAGCGGGAGCAACCCGCGAGGCTTCGCGTTCCACCTCGCGCAGGACCGGCTGTACGACCTCGCCGAGATCATCCGCGAGGGCGCCGAGAAGTCCCCCCAGGACTGGCGCATGTACCTGGACGAGTGGCCCATCACGGTCGACGTCTTCATCACCACGTACGGCGAGGACCTCGACACCATCCGGCGCACCGCGACGGCGGCCGTCGCCATGCACGGCCGGCACGAGACCTGGATCCTCGACGACGGCCGGTCGGACGAGGTCCGCGACCTGGCGGCACGGGTCGGCGCCCGCTACGTGCGCCGGCTGTCCAGCAACGGGGCCAAGGCGGGGAACATCAACCACGCCCTGACGCTGGCCAAGGGGGACTTCTTCGTCATCCTCGACGCCGACTTCGTGCCCAAGCCGGAGTTCCTGCACGAGACGGTCCCGTTCTTCGCCAGCGACGACGTGGCCTTCGTGCAGACACCCCAGGTGTACGGGAACCTGAACTCGGTCATCTCGAAGGGCGCCGGCTACATGCAGTCGGTGTTCTACAAGTTCATCCAGCCGGGCCGCAACCGGTTCAACGCCGCGTTCTCGGTGGGGACCAACGTCATCTACCGACGGGCCGCGGTCGACTCGATCGGCGGCATCTACTCCGACTCCAAGTCGGAGGACGTGTGGACGTCCCTGATGCTGCACGAGAACGGCTGGCGGACGGTCTACATCCCGACCGAGCTGGCCGTGGGGGACACCCCGGAGACCGTCGAGACGTACACGAAGCAGCAGCTGCGCTGGGCGACCGGCGGCTTCGAGATCATGCTCACGCACAACCCGTTCTCCCGGAAGCGCAACCTCACGATGGACCAGAGGCTGCAGTACCAGGTGACCGCGACGCACTACCTCACCGGGATCGCGCCCCTGCTGCTGATCCTCGTGCCGCCGCTGCAGATCTACTTCAACCTCACCCCGATGAACCTCACGATCACGCCGCTGACGTGGTTGCTCTACTACTCGGGCTTCTACGTGCTGCAGATCGTGCTCGCGTTCTACACGCTCGGTTCGTTCCGCTGGCAGGTCCTCCTGCTGGCCGCGGTGTCGTTCCCCATCTACACGCGCGCGCTGATCAACGCGATCTTCCGCCGGGACCAGAAGTGGCACGTCACGGGCCAGAAGGGCGCGTACCGCTCGCCCTTCGCCTTCATGATGCCGCAGGTCCTCTTCTTCCAGTTCCTGCTCATCACCACGGTGGTCGGCGCCTGGAAGGACCTCGGCAACGGCTACCCGAGCCTCGCCCTCGCGTGGAACGCGACCAACACCCTGATCCTGGGCAGCTTCATCCTCACCGCCTGGCGGGAGGGCCACCGCGGCCGACTCACCGCCAAGGCCGAGCGCTCCGTGCGCCGCGCGAGCCACGCCCGTCTCGAGACCGCACCGACCGGAGGTGTCGCATGACCTGGGCCAGCCGTTTCCGACTGCTCGTGGGCACGATCCTCGTGCTCGTCCTGGCCGCACTGGCCACCTACCAGCTCAACCAGAAGAAGGGCGTCGCCGCCAGCGACTCCGCGCAGATCCTCGCCAGGACCTACGACGTCGGCACGCCCTACGCCGGCCTCGTGGTCGACCAGAGGGTCGACGTCGGCGACACCGTGACGAAGGGCCAGCCGCTGTTCGTCATCGATTCGTCGAGCCTGCAGTACGACCTCAAGAACGGGTTCGCCAAGCCGGAGACGGAGGCCACGCAGGTGGACGACCAGGGCCGCCTCGTGGTCCTGGCGGCCGGCGACGGCACCGTGACCGCGATCAACTCCGAGCGCGGCACGTTCGTCCAGTCCGCGACCGAGCTGGCGACCGTCCAGCGCGCCAACACCCTCTACGTCCAGGCCGAGTACACGCTCACGCCGAACGAGTACGCCCGCGTCGCGGACAACGCGACGGCGACGGTCGAGCTGCCCAACCACCGCACGATCACGGCGCACGTCTCCAAGGTCAAGGTGGAGACGGTGGCCGGCCAGGCCCAGGCGGTCATGACCCTCACGGGGACCGCCCTCAAGGACGGGGCACAGAACGGGCTGGTGTCCGCCGGCACCCCCGTGACGGCCGAGCTGCAGCTGCGCAACAACGGCGTGGTGACTCGGACCGCTGACTCGGTCAAGACCTACATCGGAGGAATCTTCGGATGACGGCACACCTGACAGAGCACACGACCGACGTGCGGCCCCCGCCCCGAGACCGTCGGCGCCGCCGCGTGCTGATCGCCACCGCCGTCGCGGTCGCGGTCGCGGTGGCAGCGGTCCTCGCCCTGACGACGCCCTGGTCCACGTCGGGCGCGACGACCGCCGACGGAGGCCCCGGCTCGGCGCCGGAGGCACCCACCAGCGGTCCGCAGGACGCCCAGACGCCCACCGTCGACTCGGCGGCCCTGGTCGCCGGGGTGCCGGAGAAGTCGGTCGGCAAGATCGACCCGGTCCGGCTCAAGGACGGCGTCGTGCCGCCCACCAACCGCTGGTACAGCGGCCTCGTGTTCGGGGACCAGGCGCAACCGGTCTTCGCCGAGCCGCTGTCGTTCGGCCTGACGGACACCGGCTTCACGCTGGGGCTTCCGACGCCGACGACGAGTGCGCAGACGATCATGGCGCCGCACGTGCCCGCCGTGACCGTCGACGCGGGCGCCGCCTCGGCGCAGATCAGCGCCGCGGACCCCGTGAGCGTCACGATCGAGCTGCTGGACGCGTCCGGCGCCGTGCTCGGCCACGTCGTCCTCGCCGAGGGCTCGCCGTTCGTGAGCCTCACGGCCGAGAAGGATCTGACGGTGAGCTCCACGGTCGCCGGCGGCTCCTTCGAGGCCGGCGACGACGGTGCGCTGACCGCCGACGCGGGGACCTCGACGTGGGGGCTCGTCGGTGGCGGGGCGGACGGCGGCTCGACGACCCTGGCCGCCGGTCGTACGGCGACCTGGTACGCGCTACCGCAGGACGCGAAGCCCGCGACGGCGGCCGCCCTGGCCGCCGCGGCGGCCGACCCTGTCACGGGTGTCGACGTGAGCTACGGCGTGGACGACTCGGTCGCCCGCACCACGCTGACCTACCGCACGGCCGGCGGATCGCCCACGGCCTACGTGACCATGCCGCACCACCGCACCGGCGACCAGCCGACGCGGTCGGACTGCGGACTCGGCTCGTACGCCAGCGTCTACGGGGACCTCGAGCTGTGCACCGGCTCGCAGCTCACGTCCTACGCGCCGGCCCTGCCCGCGGCCGGCGCGATCGACCTCGACGGCATCACGGCCGACCAGAAGTCGGCCATCCTGGAGGCGCTGACGCAGGACGTCGCGGCGACGCCGGCGTTCCCGTCGGACACGTACTTCGGCGGCAAGGCCCTCAACCGCGCGGCGTCGCTCGTGGTGCTCGGCGAGCAGCTGGGCGCGCAGGACGTCGTGGCCGACCTGAAGGCGAAGACGGTCGACGCGCTGAAGGAGTGGACCGAGCCGGACGGCTGCACGCAGCGCGACGCGCGGTGCGTCGTCTACGACCAGGCCGCGCGCTCGGCGATCGGGCTGACGCCGTCCTTCGGGTCGGACGAGCTCAACGACCACCACTTCCACTACGGCTACCTGCTCGCGGCGGCCGGTCTGCTGGCCAAGGACGACCCGTCCCTGGCGAAGCAGCTGGCACCGGTGATGAACCTGCTCGCGCAGGACATCGCCGCCGCGAAGCCGTCCGCCGAGCTGCCGCAGCTGCGGTCGTTCGACCCCTACGCGGGCCACTCGTGGGCGTCGGGAACGTCGCCCTTCGCGGACGGGAACAACCAGGAGTCGTCGTCGGAGGCCGTCAACGCCTGGAACGGGCTCGGCCTGTGGGCGGGCGCGTCCGACCAGTCGGCGCTCGCCACGGAGGCCACCTGGCTGGCCTCGACGGAAGCCTCGACGGCCCGGACGTACTGGACGGATCCGGACCTCGCGTCCTTCGACGGGTTCGACCACACGATGGTGTCGCTGAACTGGGGTGGCAAGCGGGACTACGCCACCTGGTTCAGCCCCGAGCCGAACGCCATCCTCGGCATCCAGCTGATCCCGATGGGCCCCGTGCAGA
This sequence comes from Cellulomonas sp. P1_C4, assembly GCF_056406355.1. Classification (NCBI taxonomy): domain Bacteria; kingdom Bacillati; phylum Actinomycetota; class Actinomycetes; order Micrococcales; family Cellulomonadaceae; genus Cellulomonas; species Cellulomonas sp. P1_C4. The sequence goes on from NZ_JBFUAI010000013.1 coordinate 132,237, forward strand.
CGTACCTGGCGGCCGGCGTGGACCCGGAGCAGATCCGGGCGTCGGTCGCGGAGGCCACGCCGGGCGGGTACGGGGTGCAGTTCGGCGACTACCTGCTGATGTACGCCGCCCTGGCCGGCGCGGATGACGCGGCGGCCGCGTGGACGGAGGCGACGAGCCTGCCGGACACGTCGATCGACGACGGCAGCTCACGCTCCGCGATGCTCGCGTTCATCGCGTCGGCCCAGGCGCACCCGACCGCGGGCTGACGGCAACCAGGCGCCCGCTCCCGCCATCCGGCGGGGGCGGGCGTCGCCCTGCCCGGGCCCAGCACTTGACAACGCGCGCCCCCGGATCGAGTGTGGTGCTGAGCCCGGTGACACGAGTCACTGCGTGGGACACCTCAACGTGGAGGGAGTCGGTCCCACCCGGCACACCCGGCCCGAGAGCGCCTGAGCGACGCCCGCGGACCTGCCTGTCCGGAGGTCGGCGGGCTGCGCTTTCGTCGCGCCCGCACGGGCGCGGCAGCGGTCGACGAGCCCGTCGCCGGTCGCAGGTCAGAAGGAGACGACGATGTCTGCTCGAGCAACGACCGTGACCAGTTCAGTGCCCCGGGGGGACCGTCGCAGGATCGTCGCGATGGTCGTGATCGGCGCGATGCTGGCGTATCTCGTGCAGGTGCTCCTCCTCCCGGTCACGCGCGCCGCGGCGGAGTCGGTCGGGCAGGGTAGCTACGCCGAGGGCACKCCGACGGGCGGGGCGGTGCCCACCGAGTGCGACAACACCCCGGTCACCAACCCGCGGGCGCACGTGACGGCGAACTTCCCGGCGGGCGCCATCCCGACCAACGACTGGTGGACGTCGCTGATCTGGCGCAAGTTCAGCTGCGCGTCGGTCTCCGAGAACCTCATGGCGCACCCGCTCGCCTACCACGCCTTCACCGACGGGCTCGGGGTGAGCTACCCGACGACGGCGACGATCACCGGGACGGCCACGGGGGTGGGGGAGTACCACTACCCGTACACCGAGGACTTCCGGCTCGGGATCGCCGGCCTCGACGCGGACGGCAAGGTCGACGCCTACTCCGACTGGACGGTGAGCGAGCTGTGGACCAACGGCGCGAGCAGCCTGCGGACCACGTTCGGTCACGGCCTCCCGTTCGTCTACGCGACGAAGACCGGCGGCAACGCGACCCTCACCGGCACCGCGGCGCCGACCGTGTGGAGCAACGCCGACGCGACGATCGGCTACACGATCAACGGCCACGACTACGCGGCCTTCGCGCCGACGGGCTCGACGTGGACGGTGTCCGGCAGCACGATCAGCTCCTCGCTGGGCGGCAAGAGCTTCTTCTCCGTCGCGGTCCTGCCGACGTCGCCGAGCAGCACCACGGCGGACCGGCTCGCCGCCCTGGCCGCCTACGCGCCGTACGCGCACAACCACGTGACCGGCACCAAGGTCTCGTGGTCGTACGACGAGGCCACCGCGAAGATGACCGCCACGTACGCGTTCACCACGACCGTGCGCCAGGGCTCGGCCACCGGCACGGTCTACGCGCTGTACCCGCACCAGCGCGACCACCTCGCCGGCGCGACGCCGAGCGGCTACTCCTACGTGTCCCCGCGCGGCCCGATGCGCGTGGTGGTCGGCAGCTCGCAGTTCCAGACGGTCACACCGTTCCACGGCGTGCTCCCGCAGGTGGCCACGACGGGCTTCGCGGCGGGCTCGGCCGACGCCACCCAGCTGAACGGGTACGTCGAGCAGGTGGCAACGGGTGACCCGTTCGCGGGCTTCGGCGACGACACCTACTGGACCGGCAAGGCGTTCGGGCGGACCTCGCAGGTCGCCCAGATCGCCAACCTCACCGGCAACACGAGCGCACGCGACCGGCTGCTCGGCGCCATGAAGACGCGCCTGACGGACTGGCTCACGGCATCGCCGGGGGAGACCACACGGTCGTTCTGGTACAACCCGTCGTGGGGCACGCTCATCGGCTATCCCGCCTCGTACGGCTCGGACACCGACCTCAACGACCACCACTTCCACTACGGCTACTTCGTCGTCGGGGCGGCGAACGTCGCCGAGTTCGACCCGGCGTGGGCCGCGGACTCCGCGTACGGCGGCATGGTCAACACCGTCATCAAGGACGCGGCCAACTGGGACCGCACCGACACGCGATTCCCGTTCCTGCGTGACTTCGACATCTTCGCCGGGCACGACTGGGCGGCCGGGCACGGCGCCTTCGCCGCGGGCAACAACCAGGAGTCGTCGTCGGAGGGCATGAACTTCGCCAGCGGGCTCATCCAGTGGGGCCAGGCGACGGGCAACAAGACCGTTCGCGACCTGGGCATCTACCTGTACACGACGCAGGCGTCGGCCATCGAGAACTACTGGTTCGACACCGACGACGAGGCGTTCCCGGCCGCGTTCGGCCACTCGGCGGTCGGCATGGTGTGGGGCGACGGCGGCTCGTACTCGACGTGGTTCAGCGCCGAGCCCGAGATGATCCAGGGCATCAACCTGCTCCCCAGCACCGCGGGGCACCTGTACCTGGGCTACGACCCGGCCTACATCAGCCGCAACCTCGCCGAGCTCGAGCGCAACAACGGGGGTCCCGCAACCGTCTGGAAGGACATCCTCTGGGAGTACCAAGCGCTGGCCGACGCCCCGACGGCGCTCGCCCAGTTCCGCGCCCAGGCGGACAGCTACGCCGTCGAGGAGGGCGAGTCGAAGGCGCACACCTTCTACTGGCTCAAGGCTCTGGCGGGTCTGGGCACGGTCGACCTGTCGGTCACCGCGAACAGCCCGCTGGCCGCGGTCTTCGTCAAGAACGGCACCCGCACATACCAGGCCGCGAACATGAGTGGATCCGCCACCACCGTGACCTTCTCCACCGGCGTCACGCTGAACGTCCCGGCCCGCTCCGTGGCCAGCTCGAACAGCACGGCCCCGGCGGACACGTCGGCGCCGACGGCCCCGACCAACCTCGCCGCGTCCGGCACGACGGCGACCTCCACGAACCTGGCCTGGACGGGCTCGACCGACAACGTCGGGGTCACGGGCTACGAGGTGCTCCGCAACGGCGCCGTCGTCGGCACCGCGTCGGGGACCGCCTACGCGGTGACCGGCCTGCCGGCCTCGACCACCTCCTCGTTCACCATCCGCGCGCTGGACGCAGCCGGGAACAGGTCCGCGAGCAGCGGCGCGGTGTCGGTGACCACGTCGGCCGGCGGAGGCGACACGACCGCGCCGTCGGTGCCCACCGGGCTCACCGCTTCGGGTACGACGGCCTCCGCGACGACCCTGGCATGGTCGGCCTCCACCGACGCCGTCGGTGTGACGGGCTACGACGTCCTGCGCAACGGCACCGTCGTGGGTTCCACGGCGGGCCGGACGTACACGGTCACGGGCCTGGCGGCCTCGACCGCCTACACGTTCACCGTGCGGGCCCACGACGCGGCGGGCAACCAGTCCGCCGCGAGCAGCGCCGTCACGGTGACCACGACGGCCGGCGCGTCGACGGGCGTCGACGCCACCTCCCGCATCCAGGCCGAGGCGTACTCCGCGATGTCCGGCGTGGCCACCGAGACGACGCAGGACGTCGACGGCGGCCAGGACATCGGCTGGATCACCAACGGCGACCACGTCCGCTTCGACAACGTGAACTTCGGGACGACGCCGCGGTCGACGTTCACCGCGCGGGTCGCCTCCGGCGCGGCGGGCGGGATCAGCGGCCTGGTCAACGTCCGGCTCGACAGCCTGACCGGTCCGTCCATCGGCAGCTTCGCCCTCAGCAGCACGGGCGGGTGGCAGGCGTGGCGGACGGTCCCGGGCAACATCGTGCCGACCACGGGCACGCACACGGTGTACCTGACGTTCGACTCCGGCCAGCCGGCGGACTACGTCAACATCAACTGGTTCACGTTCAGCTAGGCGTCGTGGCCGTCGAGTCCCGGGCGATGACGTGGAAGACGTCGCCCGGGTGGGCGGGTGGCTCGAGCTCGTCGAGGGCCGCGACGACGGCGGCGGCCAGGTAGCTCGCCTGCGCGTCGAGCGCCTGCCACACGGTGCTCAGCGCGGGGGCGGCCAGGCGCGCCGCCGGGATGTCGTCGACGCCGATGACCGCCACGTCGTCCGGGACGCGCAGGCCCTCGGCGCGCAGCCCGGACAGGACGGCCAGCGCCACCTCGTCGTTGTAGGCCGCGACCGCGGTCACGGGTGACCCGCCCGCCCGCCACGACCGCACCGCGGCGGCGGCGGACGCGGTGTCGAGCTCCACCTCGTGGACCCTGGGCGCCGAGAGCCCTCGCCGCTCGCACTCGAGCGCGACCCCCGCGAGCCGGCGGTCGGCGAACGCCGTGAGACGGGTGTCGCTCGGCGACGCGTAGGCGAGGACCCGGTGGCCCCGGTCGGCCAGGTGCTCGACCTGGAGCCGCCCGATCTCCGTCTGCGGGGCGGAGAACGTCCCCGGGTGCGAGTCCACGTCGAGCGCGCTGCCCACCACCTTGATGCCGGCGAGTCGCATCGCGCGCTCGTCCGCCTCGGCGAACGGGCCGAGCCCGAGCACGGCGCGGGGGGTGACCGCGTGCCAGAGCTCCGAGAGCGGTCGAGGGCCCCGGGCGTGGTGTACGAGGACGGCCAGCCCGCGGTCGGCCAGCTCGGACGTCAGGTGGTCCAGGAGGGTGTCGATGACCGGGCCGATGGTCCAGTTGGGCAGGACGCACAGGACGAGGTCGCTCTTGCCCGAGCGCAGCGCCCGCGCGGCGGCGGACGGGGTGTAGCCCAGCCGCTCGGCGGCGTCCCGGACGCGCTGGCGCGTGGCTTCGGGGATCGTGACGCCGTCCTTGCCGTTGAGGACGTAGCTGACGGTGGTGCGCGAGACGCCGCTCTCTCGGGCCACGTCGGCACTCGTCAACCGCGGCACGGTTCGCTCCCTCGCCAGTCGCCACCGGATCCCGACACCATAGCCGGGAGGTCAGTCGGTGGTGCCGCTCCCGACGGGCTCGGTGAGGTCCCTGAGCGCGGCCTGCGCGTGCTCGGCCGTGAGCGGCCCGGACGCCCGGGAGCGCACGTGCCCGGCCGAGTCGAGCAGCAGCACGGTCGGGGTGCGGAAGACGGAGAACCGTCGGACCAGGTCGAGGTGGTCCTCAGAATCGAGGTCGACGTGCACGACGCCGGGCTCGTCCGCGGCGAGCGCGCCCAGCACGCGCCTGACCTGCGGGCACGTCGCGCAGGTCTGGGCGGAGAACTGGACCAGGGTCGCGCGGGACCCCAGCTCGACCCCCAGGTCGGTGCCCGCGAGTGTCGAGCCGTCCTGCGCGTCCGCCTCGGGTCGGACTCGCACGGGTCGGAAGCGTTGCGTGCGGCGTCGGACGAGCAGCCAGGCGACGGTCGTGACGGCAAGCAGGATCGCCACGAGCGCGGCGCGTCCGCCCAGGCCGGAGCCGGCATCGGACGCCGCGGCAAGCACGGTGGTGATGCGCACCGTCGCCTCGCTCTCTGTCGGACAGTCGCCCCCACAGAACACCGGCGCCGATGCCGCGTCAAGAATCGGCCGCGCCCACCGGAAGGGGAGCGGTCCGGGGGTCGTCTTGATCCACGAGCTGCCCGGCCTCACGCCGGAGTGCATCCGGTTCGGGGCGGAGATCGTCGCGCGGGGCCACACCGTCGTGATGCCGGTGCTCTTCGGCACGGCGGGCGCCCCCAAGACACCACGCGCGATCGCGGCGTCGCTGGCCGGCGTGTGCGTGAGCAGGGAGTTCCACGCGTTCGCGCTCGGCCGGACCAGTCCCGTCGCCGGATGGCTCCGGTCGCTCGCCCGCGAGCTGCACGACGAGCTCGGCGGTCCCGGCGTGGGCGCGGTCGGCATGTGCTTCACGGGCGGGTTCGCGCTCGCCATGCTCGCCGACGCGCCCATCGCCGCGCCCGTGCTGGCTCAGCCGTCGACCCCGTTCCCCGTCGGTCGCCGTCGGTCCGCCGACCTTGGTCTTGGTCCCGACGACGTCGCCGCGGTGCGGGCCAAGGTCGACGCGGGCTGCCAGGTGCTGGGCGTCCGCTACCTCGGCGACCCCGCCGTCGGCACGCGGTTCGAGACGCTGAGCCGGGCGCTGGGCGACAACTTCCTCACCGTCGACCTCCCCGGCTCACGGCACGCCACCCTCACCCAGCACCGGGACGAGACGGCGGTCGCCCGGGTGCTCGACTTCTTCGACGAGAAGCTGGGCACCGGCTGACCCGTAGGCTCCGGCCATGAGCACCCTTCACGAGGTCGGCGAGCGCGACGGCTGGCGATGCTGGCTGTGCGACGAGCCGGTCGACCCCGACGCGTCGGTCAACGCCGACCGCGGCCCGAGCATCGACGGCGGGGCGACGCCGAAGGGCAAGAAGCCGACCCCGGGCTCCGAGCGCCTGGCGCACCGGGCCTGCAACACCCGCAAGGGCGCGGTCAAGCCCGTCGTGGCCTGGTCGCCGGACCTGTTCGTCGTGGAGCCGGCGCCCATCGTGGCGACCGTCGAACGGCTGACCCGCAAGGGAGGGCGCGAAGTGGTGGCCCGCTGCCCCACGCGATCCGACGCCGACGAGGCCGCGACCTGGCTGGTCGACCGGCTCTCGCGGTTCGCGCCGGACCTCAAGGTCACGGCCAGCGCCGAGCCGGGTGGCGGCCAGTTCCTCCTGGTGCTGCGAACGATCTGAGTCAGCGCTCCGGCAGGGCGAGCCGGTAGAACACGCTGTGCGGGTCGAGCACGTAGTCCGCGAACGGCGTGCACTCGACGAACCCCGCGCGCTCGTAGAGGCGGCGGGCCGGCGCGAAGTAGTCCTCGGTCCCCGTCTCCAGGTGGACCGTCAGGATGCCGCGATCCGTCGCGGCAGCCAGGACGTGCGTCAGCACCGCCGTCGCGACACCGCGCCCCCGCGCCGCGGTCGTCGTGCGCATGGACTTGAGCTCGCCGTCCGACCCGCTCAGCTGCTTGAGGGCCGCGCAGCCGAGCAGGGCGCCGGCGCTGTCGCGCGCCGTCCAGAACGTGATGCCCGGCGCCGCGAGCGCCGACGGGTCGAGCGCGTGCACCGACTCGGCGGGCGAGGTCGCGAACATGTCCGCGAGGTGCTCACCCAGGAGCTCCAGCACGTCCGGCGCCCGCGGGTCGTCGGTGGCGATCGTGAAGGCGGTCGTCGTCGGAGGCACGGCACATGGTCCCACCGTCTCGATCGACGTCAGCCCAGCGTGAGGTCGACGGTGGCGAAGGCGGCCGGCGGGAGGTCGAGCTCGATCGTCGTGCCGGTCAGGCGCAATGCTTCGAACGGCCGCGGCGCGACGGCATCGGGGTCGTCCGCGGTGTTGTGATCCCGCACCGACGCCGCGGTGAGCACGGTTCCCCGGGGGGCGGACACAGCCCTGCCGCGAAGGTCGATGCGGACGGTCGCGCCGGCGGCGGGGTCCAGGTTGGTCACCGACAGGAGCACGCGGCCGTCCTTGGTGGACGCCGATGCCGAGACGGTCGGGACCTCGGCGTCGTCCACCTGGTGCGACCGCCCGGTGACCACCCGCACGGGCAACGACTCGGCGTCGTGGTGCCCCTTGCTCATCGCGAAGACGTGGAACGTCGGGGTGCGCACGAGCTGGTCGCCGTCGGTGAGGACCATCGCCTGCAGCACGTTGACGGTCTGGGCGATGTTCGCCAGGCGCAGCCGGTCGGCGTGGTCGTGGAACGCGTCGAGGTGCACGGACGCGACGAGCGCGTCGCGCAGCGCGTTCTGCTGGAACAGGAACCCGGGGTTGGTGCCCGGCTCGACGTCCCACCATGTGCCCCACTCGTCGAGCGCAAGGCCGACCTGCTTGGTGGGGTCGTAAGCGTCCATCACGGCGGCATGCCCGGCGATCAGCTCGCGCACGTGCTGGGCGCGGCGGATCGTCGTCCAGTACTCGTCGTCGGTGAAGGCGGTGGCGGAGCCCTTCTGCGACCAGGTGCCGGACATCGTGTAGTAGTGGAACGAGACCGCCTGGAACAGCGGTCGCGGCGCGCGGTCGCCCAGGCCCGTCGTGAGCTCCTTCATCAGGGTCTCGGTCCAGGCGTAGTCGCCGTCGGCGGCACCCGCGGCCACCCGGTACAGCCGGTTGTCGCCGTGGTCGCGGGCGTAGGTGGCGTATTGCCGGGCGAGCGACGCGAACTGCGGGGCCCGCAGGTTGCCACCGCAGCCCCACGGCTCGTTGCCGATGCCCCAGAACCGCACGCCCCACGGCTCGTCGCGCCCGTTATCGCGCCGCAGCCGTGCCATCGGGGAGTCGCCGGAGCGGGTGAGGTACTCGACCCACTCGCTCATCTCCTGCACCGAGCCCGACCCGACGTTCGATGACACGTACGGCTCGGCACCGAGCAGCTCGCACAGCGCCATGAACTCGTGGGTGCCGAAGTGGTTGTTCTCCTCGACGTCGCCCCAGTGGGTGTTCACCATGCGCGGCCGTTGCTCGCGGGGTCCGACGCCGTCGCGCCAGTGGTACTCGTCGGCGAAGCAGCCCCCGGGCCAGCGGAGGTTGGGCACGGAGAGCTCGCGCAGCGCGTCCACCACGTCGGCACGGATCCCGCCTACGTGCGGGACGTCGGCGTCCTCGCCCACCCAGAAGCCCTCGTAGATGCAGCGGCCGAGGTGCTCGGCGAACTGCCCGTACAGGTGGCGGCTGATGGTCGGGCCGGGGACGTCGAGGTCGATGGCCGCGACCAGCGCGGGCGTCGTGTCGTGCATCGGGTGAGGCTCCTGTCAGGGGTGGGCGAGGGCGGAGATGCGTCGCAGGTCGAGGTCCGGGTCGGCGTCGCGGTCGCAGACGAGGTGGTCGTCGACGACGACGGCGGCGGCGACCTGCACGTCGGTGCGGTGGGCGAGCGGGATCCCGTCGTCGTCGAGCTCGTCGGTCGTGCTCACGTTCTCGGGCCCAGGCTCGACGCGGTGTGTGAAGTAGAAGATCCACGCGACCTCGTCGCCGGCGCGCGTGCGCCCGACCACGACGTCGGCGTGCCGACCCGTGCCCGCGTCCCATGGCCGGGCGCCGGGGGAGTCGAGCACGAGCCCATCGCGCTCCCACGACTCGAGGTCGGACGACCGGTAGACGCCCAGCCCGCGCCACTCGTCCACCAGCAGCCACCACCACCCGCCCAGGCGAAAGACGTTGGCCCCCTCTCCCGGCGGCTCGGTGATGACCGGCCGCGGCTCGGTCCACGTGACCAGGTCGGGGGAGTCCACGCTCCACTGCTGGGAGCCGGCCACCTCGTCCTTGTACCAGAGGCGGAAACCGCCGGTCGGCAGCGGGACGATGCACGCGTCGATGACCCGGTCGGAGGACAGCGGCAGAGTGCCGCGGTACGTCCACGTGGTGAGGTCGGGCGACGTGTGGTGCGTGATGCTGCGCGTCGCGTCCCAAGAGGCCGGGGTGCCGGGCACGTGCGAGAGGAACATGTGGTACTCGGCGCCGATGCGGACGATCTCCGGCGCCCACAGGGTGTTGGGTCCGGGCAGGTGGTCGAGGCCGTCGACGACGCCCGCGTACGTCCAGGTCAGGCCGCCGTCGTCGGACGACGCGACGCCGATCTCGGTGCCGTGCACCCAGCCGACGCCGCCGGAGCGGTCGGCCGCCCGGCGCTGCGTGTACAGCAGCCGCCAGGTGCCGTCGGGGGCCTCGACGACGACCGGGTCGGTCGGCGCGTGGTGCACGGGGTCGGTGAACAGCGGGGCGGGGACCGCGCGGCTCATCCCTTGAGGCTTCCGGCGAGCAGGCCCGAGACGATGTGCCGCTGCGTGACGACGAAGAACACGACCATGGGCAGGAGCGCGATGACGCTCAGGGTCATGAACGACGGCCAGTCGGTCCGGAACTCCCCGACCGCCGTGTAGACCTGCAGGACGATCGTCCGCTTCTCCGGGGAGGAGATGAACACGTTCGGCAGGATGAAGTCGTTCCACACCCACATCGTCTGGAACACGCCGACCGTCACCAGGATCGGCCGGATGAGCGGCAGGACGATGCGCCAGAAGATCTGCACGGCCCCGGCGCCGTCGAGCATCGCCGCCTCGATCACCTCGAACGGCAGCGTCCGCATGTACCCCTGGATGAGGAAGAAGCAGAACACCGCGCCGGCCGCGTACATGATGACCAGCCCGTTGAGGGTGTCCACCTGGTTGATGCCGACGAGGATCCGGTACAGCGGGATGAGCGTCGACTGCGCGGGCACGACGAACGCGAGGACCAGGACGATCCCGAGGATCCGGTTGAACCGCGAGGCCCGCATGATCATGCCGTAGGCGGCCATCGCGCCCACGAGCAGCTGGATCAGGACGCCCACGACGGTGACGTAGAGCGTGTTGGCGAAGCTCTGCACGAGAGGGACGTCGCGGAACACGTCGACGTAGTTCTGCAGCGTGAACTGCGACGGCAGCGCGATCGGGGACGCGACCATCTCGGCCTGCGTCTTGAACGTGTTGACGACGATGTAGTACAGCGGCAGGGCGACCAGGCAGGCGATCGCGATCATGACGACGCTCAGCGTCGCCCGCTTCAGGCGGATCACAGCACGTTCCTCTCCACGCGGCGGGACAGCACCAGCTGCCCGATCGACAGGGCGGCCACCGCGAGCGTGAACAGAGCGGCGAGCGCGGAGGCCAGGCCGTAGCGGCCCTGGCCGACACCGGACGTGATGATCGACTGCGTGATCGTGTACGTCGCGAACCCTGGGCCGCCGTTGGTCAGGGTGTACGGCAGGTCGAACACCTTGAGGCCGCCCGTCATGAGCAGGAACTGGCTGACCACGATGCCGGGGGTGAGCAGCGGAAGCGTGATGTGCCGGAACTGCGCGATGGCGCCCGCGCCGTCGATGGTCGCGACCTCGTACAGCTCGGCCGGGATCGACTGCAGGTAGGCCAGGTACAGCACTGCGTGCCAGCCTGCTGCGCCCCAGACGCCGACGAGGATGACCGACAGCCGCGCCAGGCTGGCGTCGGACAGCCACGGCACGGGCCCGAGGCCGAACAGGTTGTTCAGGACGGTGTTCAGGGCTCCCGACGCGATCGGCGACAGGATGTAGGCCCAGACCAGGCCGAGGACGGCCATGCTCGGGATCGCGGGGAAGAACAGGGCCGAGCGGACGAAGTTGCGCCCGACGAACGCCTTGTTGAGCAGGACCGCCAGCGGGATCGCGATCGCGGTGACCAGCAGGGTGGTGCCGACGGCGAACAGCAGCGTGAAGCCGAGCCCGGCGAGCATCGACGGGTCGCGCAGGATCACGCGGTAGTTCTCCAGCCCGACGAAGTTCACGTCCGCGGAGTACCCGGTGAAGTCCGTGAAGCTCCAGTAGACGGTCTGCCCCAGCGGGATGACGAACAGCACGACGAAGACGAGCACGATCGGCACGAGGAACAGCTGGCTGGCGCGGGGTCCGCCCCAGCCGGAGGGCCTCGGGCGGCCGCGGCGTCCGGCGGGGCGGGACAGCGCGGTGGTGGTGGGTGCGGTGGCGACGACCACGAGCAGCTCCTTCCGGGGGAAGGCCGGTGGTGCGCGTGCCCGCGCACCMCCGGCCGGGTCGTCAGGAGCTGGCGAGCTTCTGGTCGAGCGCCGCGGCGGCCTGCTGCGGCGTCACCGTGCCCTGGACCATCTGCTGGATCTGGGCGACCGCCTCGACGTTGAGCACGTCCTCCGAGCGGGTCCAGGCGATCATCGGCAGGTACACGTTGCCGGCGCGCACGTCCTCGACGATCGCGTCGAGCGACGGGTCGACGGTGGGCTGGAAGTCCGACGTGACGGTGATGTCGGCCGACAACGACTGGAACTTCTCGACGCCCTCGGCGCTCACCAGCCACTCCAGGAACGTCTTGGCCTGCTCGATCTTGTCGGACTGGGCGTTGATGGCGTAGCCCGGGCTCGCGGCACCGGCGAGGTAGGGATCACCGTCGGGCGCGGCAGGGATCGGGGCGATCGCGAACTTCATGTCGGGCGCCGCCTCCTTCAGCGGCGTGACGTTCCACGGCCCGGAGGTGATCATGGCGACGCGTCCGTTGGCGAACTCGTCGAACACCTGGTCGCCGGTCAGGCCGACGGTGTTCGGGTCGCCCAGCCCCGACTCGTAGAGCCGGTTGAACTGCGTGAGCGGCTCGGTCCACTCCTTCTCGAAGGACGACGTGCCGTCGAAGATGGCGGCGTCCATGCCGAAGCCCTCCGCGGCGTTGTGGGCGCCCACGAACGACGAGACGATCGTCGGCATCTGCGACAGGTCCTCGAGGTACGGCGTGATGCCCGCGTCCTTGAGCTTCTGGCACAGGGCCAGGAACTCGTCCCACGTCGCCGGCACGCCGTCGGCGCCGACCTCGGCCAGCAGCGCCTCGTTGTACATGATCCCCGCGCCCCACGTGGAGGTGGAGGCTCCGTAGACCGCGTCGCCCGAGCCGTAGGTGTTCTGGTTGAACTCGGGAATGGTCGACATCCAGGGCTCGCCGGACAGGTCGACGACGTGCTTGCCCTCGATGAGGTTGGTCTTGTTCTCCGCGGCGATGAGGAAGACGTCCGGCGCCGTGTTCGACAGCACGCGCGTCTGCAGCGCCTGGATGTACTCGGCGACGGGCGGGGCGTAGGACACCTTGACCTTGATGTCGGGGTGCGCCTTCTCGAACTCCGCCACCACCGGTGCCATCACCTCCTCGCCGCTCCAGGACAGGAAGGTCAGGGTGTCGTCGTCGCTGGACGAGCCGCCGCTGCACGCGGTGATGGCAAGGGCGAGGGTCGCGGCGGCCGTCAGGGCCGTGGCGATCCGGGAGCGTCGCTTCATCGGGAGGTCTCCTCGGTCAGATGGGTGAGTTGGGCGTTGCCTGGCGCACCGCGGGGGCCGCGGGGCACCAAGATGGGGGGGTGGTCACCATGGACGACGTCGCCAAGGCAGCAGGCGTGTCCAAGATCACCGTGTCGAACGTCGTGAACGGCAGGAACCGAGTGGGTGCACCGACTCGCCTGCGGGTGCTCCAGGCGATCGACGAGCTGGGCTACGAGGTCAACCTGGCGGCGCGCTACCTGCGGGTGGGCCGCACGGGCGCCATCGGGCTGCTGGTGCCGGAGCTCGAGCGGCCCTACTTCAGCCAGCTGGCCCGGCGCCTGGCCGACCGGGTGGAGCGCCACGGCATGCACCTCGCGGTGGAGCGCACCGGAGCGTTGCGCGAGCGCCAGCTCAGCTCGGTGGCCAAGGAGCGTGTCCAGCTCTACGACGGCGTGGTGCTCAGCGTGACCGGCTTGACGCCCGACGACCTGCGGCGCATCGAGCTGGGCCGCCCCGCGCTGCTCATCGGCGAGCGCGACGTGCCGGGGACGTTCGACCACGTGGTCATGGACAACGTCGGCGGTGCCGAGCTGGCCACCGGGCACCTTCTCGCGACCGGCTCCCGCGTCGTCGCCATGGTCGGCGGCTCGCTGGACCACGCCGAGCACGACATGGTGAGTCTGCGGACGCAGGGATGGATCCGGGCGCACGAGGCGGCCGGCCTGGTCGCCGACCCCACGCTCGTCGTGACGCCGGAGGAGCTGGACATGGGCGCTGCCCATGACGTGGTCCACCGGCTGCTGTCCGAGCGGCCCGACGTGGACGGCATCGTGGCCATCACCGACGTCGTGGCCTTCGGTGTGCTCCGCGCCCTGGCGGACCTCGGTCGGTCCGTCCCCGACGACGTGCAGGTCGTGGGATTCGACAACGTCGACGAGGGGGAGTACTCCGTGCCCCGGCTCTCGTCTGTCGAGCCCGACAACGACGCGATGGCCGACGCGATCGTCGACCTGCTGCTGCGCCGGATCGGTGCGACGGAGCCTCCGGAGCCGCAGGTGGTCATGCCGACTCCGCGTCTCGTGCTGCGCGAGAGCACGCGCTGAGCTCGGTCGTCGCGTCATCACGCACCTCCTCGGGGTTCTCCGTCGAACCGGTGGTGTATCGATACACCAACTCGCTGGCAACGATTAAGCACCGGGGCGGTCCGTCCGGTCAAGCGCCCTCAGGTCACGATTTGTTAACGCTCACATCCGCACTATTCGTGTGGCGCACACGAGAGAGCCGAGCCCCCCGGGGCGCGGAGGCGCTGCGGGGGGCTCGGCTCTCGGGTCGGGATCAGGCCCGGGTGTCCGCCTTGCTGTCGTGGTGACCAGGCAGGTGAGGGTGCGGCAGGTGAAGCTCCGCGGGCTCGGCCGGCAGGTCGCTGACGCCGGCCGCCAGCGCCTGCTCGCGGCGGTGACGGGCCGAGGGCAGGGCGACCGAGGCGATCACCGCGAGGACCGCCACGGCGGCGCACACGAGGAACCCGTAGGTGAACGCGTCGTCGGTCGGCATCCCCTGCGGCGTGCTGTGCGACGTGATCACGGCCGCGACGACGGCGGTACCGATGCTGCTGCCGATGGTCCGGGAGATGACGTTCACGCTGCTGGCCTCGCCGGTCTGCGCCGCCGGGACGCTCTCGATGATGGCGTTGGACATGGCCGCGAAGGCCAGGCCGATGCCGGCACCGGTGAGCAGCCCGGAGGCCAGCACCTGCCAGAGGTGGTCGTGCATGAGGCCGGGCAGCGCGAAGGCCAGGACGACCAGGGACGTGCCGAGGAACATCGGTAGCTTCGGGCCGAACCGCCGGTCCAGCAGGCCGGCGATCGGGCCGAACACGACCATCATCAGGACGGTCGGCAGCAGGAACAGCCCCGCCTCGGACACCGACTTGCCGAACCCGATCCCGGAGGCCGCGGGCAGCTCGAGGAGGGTCGGGACCAGCAGGAACGTCCCGAACATGGCGAAGCCGAGCGTCAGGGCGACGAGGTCGGTGGCCCACACGCCACGGTTGGCCATGAGGCGGATGTCGATCAGCGGCTGGCTCACGCGCAGCTCCACCAGGACGAACGCCACCAGGGCGACGACCCCGAGGAGGAACAGGCTGACGGTCTTCGTCTCGAGCCATCCCCAGGACTGGCCCTTGCTGATGGCGAGCAGCAGCGACACCAGGCCGACGGTGAGGATGCCGGCGCCGAGCACGTCGAGCCGGCCCGGGGTCCGCACGGGCGACTCCTTCATCCCGAAGATGGCCCCGAGCAGGGCGATCACCACGAGCACCAGGGGCAGCCAGAACAGCCAGTGCCACGACAGGTTGTCGACGATCGGACCGGCCGCGACGATGCCGATGCCGGCGCCGACGCCGAAGATTGCCGACAGGAGGCCGACGGTGACGCTGACCTTCTCGCGGGGCAGCTCGTCGCGGACCATCCCGATGGACAGCGGCAGGATCGCCCCGGCGGAGCCCTGCAGGACGCGGGCGATGATGAGCACGCCCAGGTTCGGGGCCAGCGCCGCGACCAGCGTGCCGACGGCGAGAGCGGCCAGGACGCCGATGAGGACGCGGCGCTTGCCGACCATGTCGCCCAGGCGGCCGAGGATCGGGGTCAGGACCGATGCGGCAAGCAGGTAGGCCGTGAGGATCCAGCTCGCGTCGGCCGTCGAGACGGCGAGGTCCTGCGCGAGGATCGGCAGCGCCGGTGCGACGAGGGACTGCAGGACGGCGAACGCGAGTCCGCCGAGGGACAGGTAGAGCACCAGGAACTTGCTGCCGGACCGGTGCTGGCCGGCAACGTCGGCGACGTCGGGGAGGGCGGGGGAGTGTGACACGGGGTCCTCGGGTGCTAGAAGTCAACGCCTGTTGACTCAAGTATGGGTGCCTCGCGCAATCGAAGTCAACGAATGTTTACTTGTGACACGCGTCTCGCTACGCTGCTCCGGACCAAGGGAGGTCCCATGCGCGTCGCCGCAGCTCCGTCGTCGGCGCCCACCTCGAGGCGCCGTGACGCGGCCACCACACGGCAGGCCCTGCTCGCCGCGGCCCGCGGGCGCTTCGCCGCACGGGGATACGCGGCGACGACCGTGCGCGAGATCGCCGACGACGCCGGCGTCAACGCCGCCCTCATCAGCCGCTACTTCGACTCCAAGGAAGGGCTCTTCGAGGCCTGCCTGCGGGGGGTCTCGGCCGAGCTCGGCAGCTCGCTCGGGCCGCGGTCGACGGTCGAG
Source organism: Cellulomonas sp. P1_C4 (assembly GCF_056406355.1). Taxonomy (NCBI): domain Bacteria; kingdom Bacillati; phylum Actinomycetota; class Actinomycetes; order Micrococcales; family Cellulomonadaceae; genus Cellulomonas; species Cellulomonas sp. P1_C4. Next base: position 148,265 of record NZ_JBFUAI010000013.1, read on the forward strand.
GAGGTGGCCGGCGCCGTCGCCGAGCAGCTCGCGAGACCGGGCACCGCCGAGCACCCGAACCAGCTGGTCCTGCTGCTACGGACCTCCGGCGACGAGAACGCCGAGGCGATCCGTCGGGACACGTTGCAGTCCTACGCGCGGCGCCTCGCGGAGGCTGTGGGCGGCGCGCCGGACGGGCCGGGGGGCGAGCAGCTCCTCGTCCGGGCGCAGCTCGCGCTGTGCGCGGCACTGGGGATCGCGGTGCTGCGCTCGTCGACGGCGCTCGAGCCCCTCGCGTCCGTGGACTCCGCCGAGCTCGTCGCGCCGATCCGCGCCCTGATGCACTCCCTGCTCGACCCGGGCGCCGACGGGCACTGACGCCGAGCATCGTCCCCGCGGCGGTTCGCTATCGCCCGTGAGCCTCTCTCTGCACGAGCCCGCGGAGCGTCCTCAACCGGCGCGCTCGAGCGCGAGCTCGACCACCTGGTACGGCTCCGACCCGGGCACGACGTTGTGCATCGTGAGGAGGGCGTCCTGCGGGCGCACGTGGATGTGCCACCCCCAGTCCGGTCCGGTCGGTGCGGCGTACGAGCCGTGGAGCCTGAGCTCGCCGTCGTCGCCGACGCCGCCGGTGAAGGTCATCCACGTCGGTCCCGTGTGGAACGAGTCCACCCAGACGGCCTCGGCGGCCTCCGCGGAGCCACCGACCAGGAGAAGACCGTCCTGCGGTGCGTCCCCGTCCGCCCACGTGTAGGCGATCGAGACGAACCGGACGGCCGTGATGCCGACCGTGGCGGTGGCGACCGAGGACTGGTACTCGTCGGTGGGCATCAGTCGCAGGCGGTTGGTGCCCTGCCAGCTGCCCAGCATCGGGTCGAGGAAGTCGGCGACGCCCATGCTGCGACTGTAGCGACGGGCGTCCGGCGCCGGACCCTCCCGGCGGGGGCCTCGACGCGTGGAGGATGGATCCACGTGCGTACGAGCTCTCGAACCGAGGTGACCCGCATGACGACCGGAGTGATCGACCCCAGGTACGGCGACCCCACGGCAACCCCGCCGCCATGGGCGGACATCGAACGCCTCCTGGCCGAGGCGCAGCTCTACTGGATCATCACCGTCCGAGCCGATGGACGCCCGCACGCCGTCCCGCTCGTCGGCGTCTGGCACGACGGTGCGTTCGCGTTCTGCACCGGCCCCGAGGAGCAGAAGCAGCGGAACCTCGACGTGCATGCCCAGGTGGCGGTGACCACCGGCAGCACCGGGGCGAGCGGGTGGGACAGCGGGAAGGACCTGGTGGTCGAGGGCACAGCGGTGCGCGTGACCGATCCCGACGAGCTCCAGGCGCTGGCCGACGCGTGGTCCGCCAAGTACGGCGACGACTGGTTGTGGGACGTCCGCGGCGACGTGTTCGTCGAGAGGAGCAGCTCGGGCGGGGGTTCCGGCGGCGCGTGGGTCTACCGGGTCGCCCCCGCGAAGGTCATGGCCTTCGGCGACGGCCACGGCCAGACCACGTACCGCTTCTCGCCCCCACCGCCCGGTCACTCGGACGAGGGAACCAGTGGGTGATCCTGCCCCCGCGGGATGGTCGAGCCGCGAGTCTCGGGAGAGGCTCGACGCATGGGGCTACGAGTGGAAGTGACTGGCGCGGACATCGCGGACGCGCGGCGGCGGTGGGAGCTCGCCGTCTCCGGCGGGGCGACGCCGGCCCGGATCGAGCTGCTCTGGACCGACTACGTCCGGTTCATCAGCGCGCAGGCCCAGCAGATCGCCGATGACTTCCGCCGCGAGCGCCGCTCGTCCTGAGGGGGTTGCGTTCTCCGCGACGTCCTACGAGCCGTCCGTCACCGTGAAGGGCTCGATGCCCGCGGCGACAGCGACCTCCCGGTAGGCGATGGCCAGGTCGTCCACCGTGGCACCCCGGTTCAGGCCGCTCGGGTTGGGCACCACCCACACGATGACGCCGATGCCCAGGTCTCCCGGCTGACGACCGACGGTCGCCCGCGGCTGGGAGAACGCGGTCCGGTAGGCGGTGATCCCGAGCATCGCCACGGCGGTCGGCGCGATGCGTCCGACGCGCTCGGCCAGGTCGCCGGCCGCACCGACGAGCTGCGCCGCGGAGAGCTCGTCCGCCCGAGCCGAGGCTCCCGCGACCAGCGAGGTGATGCCGACCCCGCGTTCTCGGAGATGGTCGGCGTCCTCGGGGAGCAGGCCGGCGGAGGCGTCGATCCGCCGATCGACGATGCCGGCCCGATAGAGCGCCGGGTAGAAGCGGTTGGTTCCGCCACCGCCGAAGTGCGCCTGGACCGCGACGGCGCGCAGGCCCGGGTTGATGCCGACGAAGAGGAGCCGCGTGGGCTCCCCGAGCAGGTCGGGCAGGCTCCCGCCGCGGAACGACTCGAGCTCGGACCGACTGAACGGCACGCCGGTCAGCCGCGCTGCACCAGAGGTTCGATGTCGTCGTAGAGGCGCACCGCGGTGAGCAGGTCGTCCGCACCCCACTCGTAGACGGCCGCCCCGGCCTGCGGTGGGAGGCCGCGGTCGCCCCAGCGGACGCAGTTGTACTCGACGGCGCTCCGCGCGCCGTCCTGCGTCACGCTGCAGTGCTCCAGCGCGATGCCGCCGCCCGCGCTGAAGCTCGTGGTGAAGTAGGCGCGCAGCTCGTCGCTCCCGCGGTGGGCGCCGTGCGGGCCGAAGGACTCGCGGAGGTACGCGTCGTCGGCGAACAGGGTCATCACGGCGTCGACGTCCCCGCCGGCCAACGCGGTGTGGAAGCGGCCGACCACGCCGGAGAGGGCGCCGCTGCCGGGTGGCAGGACGGGCGGCCGAACGTGGCGCCGGCCGTCGACCGGCCACTGGCTGCAGTAGGTGCGGAAGATCACCGAGCGGTCGTCCGGGGACTCGGCGACGACGGCGACCGGCCAGTCCGTGGCCAGCCCGTCGTCGTCCTCGACGCGGGCGAGGAGCTCCACCACCGCCCGCCGCCCGACGATCGTCGAGGCCACGGTCTCGACCCGGGCACGGTGGCCCGCCAACCACGACGTGTTGCGCCGGACGAACGTCCGGAGCTGACGGTGGCCGTGCACCTCGCCGGCGCGCGGGTCGTAGACCCTGACGTCGCCTGGCCAGACGTACTCCAGGCCTCCGGAGTCGCCGGTGTCCAGGGCCCGGAGGTACTGCGCGACGGGGTCGGCATGCCCTTCCTCTCGTGCCTGATCGCGGGCAAGCTCGGCGGCGGAGACGAACTCCGGGAACCACGGCATGCCGTCACCATGCACCCTCGAGGGGTACCCACGACAGTCCCCAGAGACACCCTTGACGCTCGTGGCGGCCGGGAGCATCGTGTGTCACGAGCAACTCACCTCTCTACCCACGTGGGGCTGGTCCTCGCGCGGACGGAGCCGACGCGAGGGAGCCGGAGATGACCAGTACCGAGGCGAGCAGCGCGAGCACGGGCGGGAGCCCGCCGGTGGAACCGGGGCAGTTCCGGCTCGAGGTCGTGGTTCTCCCGGTCTCGGACGTCGACCGGGCGAAGAGCTTCTACGAGTCGCTGGGCTGGCGGCTCGACGCCAATCTCACGATCGACGACGGCTACCGCGTGGTGCAGCTGACGCCACCGGGGTCGGCGTGCTCGATCATCTTCGGCACGGGCCTGACGAACGCTGCGCCCGGCTCGTTCGAGGGCCTGCAGCTGTCCGTCTACGACATCGACGCGGCGCGCGCCGACCTGGTCCAGCGCGGCGTCGAGGTCAGCGAGCCGTTCCACGACGAGACCGGCATCTTCCATCACGCCGGCACCGGGGGCCGGGTGAGCGGCCCCGCGCCCGGCCACGCCGACTACGGCTCGTTCGTCGCCTTCAGCGATCCGGACGGCAACGGGTGGCTGCTCCAGGAGATCAAGACGCGACTGCCCGGCCGATGAGGGGATGAGCCGATGGACACGCGCTACGAGTCCGTGAGCGACCTCGCCGACGCCCTGCGGCGCGCGGCCGCGGCACACGGCGAGCACGAAGCCCGGACGGGCGAGGCGGACGCGGACTGGCCGGACTGGTACGCGCTGTACATGGTCCGCGAGCGCGCCGGCGAAGAGCTGCCGACGTGACCGCCGACTACGACGTGATCGTGCTCGGCGGCGGCTCGCCCGGCGAGCACTGCGCGGGCGCCCTGGCCGAGGGCGGGCTGCGGGTCGCCGTCGTCGAGCGAGAGCTCGTCGGGGGCGAGTGCTCGTACTGGGCCTGCATCCCGTCGAAGACCCTGCTGCGGCCGGGCGAGGCGGTCCACGCGGCACGCGAGGCCGCGGCGACGGCGGACATCGACCTCGAGGCGGTCTTCGCCTGGCGGAACTTCCAGGTGTCGGACTACTCCGATGCCGGTCAGGTGACGTGGCTCGCCGACAACGGCATCGACCTGCTGCGGGGCGACGGTCGGCTCGCCGGACCCGGTGCCGTGGAGGTCGACGGCGTGCGGCACACGGCCGACCACGTGGTGCTCGCCAACGGCGCGTCGCCGATCGTGCCCCCGGTGCCCGGGCTGCGTGAGCTGGACGGCCTCTGGACCAGCCGCGAGGCGACCTCCATGACGGCGGTCCCGCGCCGCCTGCTCATCATGGGCGGCGGACCGGTCGGGGTGGAGATCGCGCAGGTGGTCCGGCGGCTCGGGGGCGAGGTGGTCCTGGTCGACCGGTCGGCGCACGTGCTCGGGCGGGAGCCCGCGCCCCTCGGAGAGGCGCTGGGCGACGTGCTGCGGGGCGAGGGCGTCGAGCTCGTCCTGGGGGCCGGCGTGGCCCGAGCGCGGCGCGACGGGGACGACTACGTGCTCGAGCTCGACGACGGGCGCGAGCTGCGGGGCGACAAGCTGCTCGTCGCCACGGGACGGCGCCCGCGCGTGCACGACGTCGGCCTAGAGACGGTCGGCATCGAACCGGATGACAAGGGCGTGCCCGTCGACGAGCACCTGCGCGTCGCCGACGGACTGTGGGCGATCGGCGACGTGACCGGGCTCTGGCCGCTCACGCACGTCGGGAAGTACCAGGGCGACGTGGTCGCGGCGAACATCCTGGGCGAGGCGCGGGCCGCCAACTACGAGGCCGTCCCGCGGGTGACGTACACCGACCCTCAGGCAGCGGCGGTGGGCGTCGCGGACGACCGCTTCCAGGCGACCGTCCCGGTGTCCGGGGTGGCGAAGACGTCGACCTACACACGCGCCTACGCCGAGAGCAACGGGTTCCTCACGCTGGTCAGCGACGGCGAGCGGCTGACCGGGGCGTACGCGCTCGGTCCAGAGGCGGGGGAGTGGCTGCAGCAGGCCACGCTCGCGATCCGGGCGCACGTCCCGCTGAAGATCCTGGCCGACACGATCCAGCCGTTCCCCACCTTCTCGGAGATCTACGTGCCGGCGCTGAAGGCCCTGCTCGGCGAGATCGCACGATGAGCCCCTCGACGCGCGAGCCGGCGCTGGCGGGGCAGACCGTCGTCGTCATCGGCGGGAGCGCGGGCATCGGGCTCGCGACGGCCCGGCGGGCGCGCGCCGAGGGAGCCGAGGTCGTGCTGACGGCCCGCGATCCCGACCGGCTCCGGAGTGCCGCCGACGAGGTCGGTGCGCGGAGCGTCGCGGCGTTCGACGCGAACGACCTCGCCGCCCTGGAGGGCTTCTTCGACGGGCTCGACGGGCCGATCGACCACGTCATGGTGACGGCCGGCGCTCCCTACTACGCGCCGCTGGTCGACATGGACTTCGAGGACGTGCGCCGCGCCATCGCCGAGCACCCGATGGTGATGCTGGGTGTGGCCCGCTACACCGCCGGCAAGATCCGGCCCGGCGGGACTCTCCTGTTCATGGGCGGCACCGGCGCCCGGCGACCAGGGGTCGGCCTGGGGATCACCGCGGCGATGACCGCGGCGCTGCCCGTCCTGGCGGCGAACCTCGCGATCGAGATCGCCCCGGTGCGCGTCAACCTCATCGCCGCGGGGTTCGTCGACACCCCGCTGTCGGCGTCGCTGCTCGGCGACAGGCTGGACGAGCGCCGCGAGCAGCTGCGCGCGACGCTGCCGATCGGCCGGGTGGTCGGACCGGACGACGTCGCGGCGCTGGCGGTGCACGTCATGACCAACACCGCCCTGACCGGCGCGACCTTCGACGTCGACGGCGGCCAGCAATTCGTCCGCTAGCCCGTCAGAGGTCGAGGACGAGATCCGTCGTGGGGCGCGACGAGCAGATGAGCAGCTCGTCGTCGCCGGGCGGCTCGAGCGGCGGCGTCCCGTACGACGCCGACCCGGACAGAACCGCCGTCACGCACGTGTGGCACACGCCCGTGCGGCACGACCACTGCGTGGGCACGTCGCACGCCTCGGCGAGCTCGAGCACGGAGTCGTAGCCGTCCGACCAGCCGGCGGAGAGACCGGAGCGCGCGAAGGTCACCTGCGGACCGGTGCCGGGCGGGCCGGATGGCTGGTGGGGCGGCGGTGCGTCGGACCGGACGACGCCGGGGTTGATCGGGGAGCGTGAGCCGAAGCGTTCCGTGTGGACGCGGGCCGGGTCGAGGCCGGCCGTGGCGAGGGCGGCGACGACGTCGTCCATGAACGACTCGGGGCCGCAGACGTAGGCCTGCGCGTCGACCGGCAGGTCCAGGCCGGCCAGCACGTCCGCGGTGAGCCGTCCCGCGCGGACCCCTGCGGGCAGCGGGCCGCTCGGGGTCGTGTAGAAGACGCGCGAGCGTGCCGCCGGGAGGCGGGCGAGCAGCTCGGCGGCCTCGCCGGCGAAGGCGTGGCTCTGCTCGTCGTGGGTCGTGTGGATCCACCACACCTCGCGGGCGCTGGGCTCGCTCGCGAGCCGGTGCAGCATCGCCAGCACGGGGGTCAGGCCGATGCCCGCCGAGATGAGCAGCACGGGCTCGGTGCCGTCGTCGAGCACGAAGCCGCCGCGCGGGGCCGCGACCTCGATCCGGTCGCCCCGGTGCAGGAGCGCGCGCAGACGCGAGCTGACCAACCCGTCGAGCTCGCTCTTCACGCTGATCCGGTAGTCGCCGCCGTCGGGATCGCCCGACAGCGAGTACGTGCGCACCGGTGCAGGATCACCGGCATCCCGCACGCGCAGGCTGAGGAACTGGCCGGGCGCGAACTCCGGCAGCGGGCCGTCGCCGGCGAGCCGGAACGACGTCACCGCCTCCGTCTCGGCGACGACGTCCGTGACGGTGAGCGTCCGGAAGCCCGCCCACGACGGCTTCGCGGCGACGGCGACACCGGCGGGCTGGACGGTCCCACCGGCGAGCATGCTCCGGAACGACTCTCKCCAGCCGGGGCTGAGGGCCGGGATGTCCATGGCGATCTCGAGCCGCGCCTCGTCGTGACCGGGCAGGTAGAGCAGGGCGTCGACGTCGGCGACGCTCAGCGCGTGCGGCCCGCGTCGGGTCCGCTCGATCGGGTCGCCGGCGGCGACGTGCCCCTCGGTCAGGACGCGGAGGTAGAACCCGGGACGGTGGTGCGCCACCAGCAGCGACGGGAGCTGCGGCTGTCCCATGCGCATCCCCACGCGGAAGCAGGTGACGCGCGGCTGGGTGACCTCGAGCTCGGCGTCGCCGATGCGGTACCGGTCGCCGATGCAGACCTCGTCGTCGCCGAGTCCCTCGACCGTGAAGTTCTCCCCGAACGCCCCCGGCTCGAGGTCCTCCAGCCCGAAGAACTCCTTCCAGTGCCGGTACGACTCGATCTGGTAGACGAGCACCGCGCGCTGCTCGCCGCCGTGACCGGCGAGGTCGCCCTGCCCGTCGCCGTCGATGTTGAGCCGGCGGACCATCTGCGGGCCCGTCACCGGGCTCTTCCAGACGCCCGTGTGCACCGTCCGGCCGCGCCAGGGCACGTCCTTCGGCAGCCCGACGTTCACCGACAGGAGCGTGGCCATGGTGCGCGGCCCGTCAGTCCAGGCCGCGGGCTCGGCGGACCTCCTCGGGCGACCGCCGTTCCCAGCCGTGGAACTTCGCGACGTCGCCGGCTTCCCAGGCCTCGCGCAGTCCCGGGGCGCTGAGGTCCCAGTCCGGACGGACCTCGCGCGAGGCGGCGCGCAGGTCGCGCCAGAGGTCGTCGGTGGAGGGGCGGCCCCAGAACCAGTAGCCGTTGTAGATGCTATGGATCACGAGCCCCGGCTTGAGCACGAGCGTGTGGGGGATCATCGGGTCGTGCTCCGGGTCCGTGTACTCCTGGATGTCCAGATCCTGCTGCACGACACGACCCGGGTCGGACAGGAACGGCCAGTGCGCGCCCACGGAGGCGCGGAACTCCTGGAGCGTGTGGTGCTCATCCGTCGCGATGGTGGCGATGCGGGTGTAAGCCACCCCGATCTTGGACTGCATCCCGGCGAGCTCGAGATGCTGCTGGTGCTCCTTCGGGCAGTAGTGCCCGCGCGCGAGCGTGAGAACCATCGGGTCGTCGCCCTGGATCTCGCTCAGCCGGCGGACGGTGCCGGTGTGGTCGGGCAGCTCGTAGTCGGGGAAGACTCCGCCGGGCACCATGTCGGAACGCACGAAACGATCTCCTCGCTCGCGGGAGCCGGGGCTCCGGCGCCGACGGACTCGCGGACGCCGACCAGTCTGCTCCACCGCGGACCAGCACGAACACTCCCGCGCTGCGGCGCCGCGGGGTGTACGAAGATGCTCGAAGAGGTTCGGCGGTGCGCGGCCGCCGCGTTCCGATGAGAAGGAGACCCGATGGCGCAGTACCTGATCTCCGTGCTCGACCACACGTCCGGCTCCGCCACCCCGGACGAGATGGCGGCCATCGACGTCTTCAACGCGCAGCTGGTGGCCGCCGGCCACTGGGTGTTCGCCGGCGGCCTCGGGGCGCCCGACACCGCGACCGTCGTCGACGGCCGGGACGAGGCGGCGGTGTTCACCGACGGGCCGTACCTCGAGTCGAAGGAGTGCGTGGCCGGTTTCTGGATCATCGACGCCCCTGACCTCGACGCGGCGAGGCGGCTCGCGGCGCAGGGGTCGAAGCACTGCAACCGGCGGGTCGAGCTCAGGCCGCTCCTCGGCGGCGCATGACCGACGTCGCCGACGCGATCACCCGGGTCCACCGCGAGGAGTGGGCCCGGGTGGTCGCGGCCGTGGCCCGGCGCTTCGGCAACCTCGACCTGGCCGAGGAGATGGCCGCCGAGGCGTTCGCGACCGCCGTCGAGCGCTGGCCCGTCGACGGGGTGCCGCCGAACCCCGGCGCGTGGCTCATCACCACCGCCCACCGCAAGGCCATCGACCGGATCCGCCGCGAGGCCAAGCGGGGGTCGAAGCACAGGGAGGCGATGATGCTCGTCGACGCCCCCGAGGCGCTCGGTGCCATCGACGACGACCGCCTCCGGCTCCTGTTCACCTGCTGCCACCCCGCGCTCGCCATGGAGGCGCGGGTGGCGTTGACCCTGCGGATGGTCGGCGGGCTCACCGTGCCGGAGATCGCCCACGCGTTCCTGGTCCAGGAGACCGCCATGAGCCGGCGGATCACGCGCGCGAAGGCCAAGATCGCGGCCGCCAGGATCCCGTACGGCGTGCCGTTCCGGGAGGACCTCCCGGGGCGCGTCAGCGGCGTGCTCACGGTGCTCTTCCTCATCTTCAACGAGGGCTACCTGGCGTCCGAGCCCGGCGCCGACCCGGTCCGCAGCGACCTCACCGCCGAGGCGATCCGGCTGACGCGGCTGGTCCGAGAGCTCCTGCCGGCGGACGGCGAGGTCGCCGGGCTCCTGGCGCTGATGCTCATGACGGACGCGCGCCGGGTGGAGCGGGTGTCCGCGAGCGGTGAGCTCGTCGCCCTCGACGACCAGGACCGCTCGGCCTGGGACCCGGAGCTGATCGCCGAGGGCCACGCCCTGATCCGTGCGCGGCTCGGGTCCGGCGAGCCGCCGGGGCGATACCAGGTCCTCGCCGCGATCAACGCGGTCCACACAGACGCCCGCGACGTCCGCGACACCGACTGGTCGCAGGTGGTCGCGCTCTACGACCAGCTGGTCCGGCTCGACCGCTCGCCGATCGTGCGGCTCAACCGGGCCATCGCGGTCGCCGAGCTCGACGGTCCGCAGGTCGCGCTCGCGGAGGTCGACGGCCTGCCGCTGCAGGGCTATCGCGCCTTCCACGCCACCCGCGCCCACCTGCTGCGGCGCCTGGGTGAGGACGCGCAGGCGCGAGCGGCGTACGACCAGGCGATCGCCGTGCCCGGCAACGCCGCCGAGACGGCGTTCCTCGTCCGTCGCCGCGACGAGCTGACCGGCCCGCCGGCCGGTCCCGTCAGTTGAGGATGTTGACGGCCCGAGCCAGGACGACGGCGAACGTGGCGAGCGAGACGGTCGACTGCCAGGCCATCAGCATCTTCGCGGTGCGGGTCAGCGGCATCGTGTCCGTGGGGGAGAACGCGATGAGGTTGGTGATCGCGACGTACAGGTAGTCGAGGAAGCGTGGCTGCCAGCTGTCGAACTGGTCCGAGTACTCGCGGATGGCGTCCTGCGTGAACCAGAACGACATCCGCTCGACGTCCGGTTGCGCGCGGCCGTTCGGCCCGCCCCGGTCGAGCTGCCAGAACAGGAGCGCGAACCCGACCGTCAGGACGACGAGGATCTGCCCGCCCTCCCCGAGCAGCTGCTGGACGCTCACGGGCCGGACCGCGATCACGTCCCTGATGAGCAGCAGGGCCGACGAGGTCGCCGAGACGCAGAGCACGAGCGCGAGCGCGTACCGCAGGAGGTCCACGCGGTGCCGCTGGGCCGGCAGCGCCTCGTCGCCCAGGATGATCGCGAGGAGGAGCACGACCTCGATGACGGGCACCAGCAGGAGCGGGCCGAGCACGATCCGGTCGCGCATGAGCACCTGCGCGAGCACGGCGACGACGACGGCGAGCAAGGGCGCCAGGCGTGCGCTCAGCGGGGCGTATCGCGGTCCGGCGCTCGCGTCGCTCACGAGTGCGTCCACCTTCCTCGCCGGGGAGTTCGTGCCGGACCTGGCTACGCGCTCGTGGTCCCGTCGAGCAGCTCCCAGCGCGCGACAGCCTCGCTGCGAGACGAGACGCCGAGCTTGCGGTAGGTCGAGATCGCCTGCGTCTTCACGGTGTTGCGGGAGACCCCGAGTCGCTCGGCGATCAGCGGGAACGTGAGGTGCGTGGCGAGGAGCGGCATGAGCCGGACCTCGGCGGGCGTGAGGGTGTCGGGCATTCCTCGGTGGGCGGTCTCCTGCACGGCCTCGAGCAGGGTCGCGACCTTGTCCGGCAGGTCGCCGAGCCCGGGTCGCCGGCGCACGATCTCCTCGGCCTGCCGCGCGGCAGCGGCGGCCGCGTGGTGGTCCCCCAGGCCGAGCGACGTCTGCGCGATGGCGAGGAGTGCCTGCGTGGAGACGACCGGGATCGCGTACGTGAGCAGGGGCTGCAGGGCCAGGGCTCGCCGTGCGTGCTCGACGGCCTCTGACCGCAGGCCGAGGTGCAGGGCGACGCGAGCTGCCCAGGCGAACACCAGCGCACTGGACCAGTAGGAGCCGTAGTCGCCGTCGACGACGATCGACGTCGCGCGGCGCACCGACGTCTCTGCCGACGACCAGTCGCCGCGCTCGACCGCGATCGCCGCCCGCTCGCAGAGGACCATCGCGACGAGCGGGTCGACGCCCACGAGGTCGGCGGCCTCCTGAGCCTCGACGAAGAGGTCGTCGGCGTGGTCGAGGTCGCCGTCCAGCAGGTCGGCGAGGGCCTCGGTGTGGCGCATCGTCGCGCGCAGCGGGCTCACCGGTGACAGTCCCGTCCAGGCGCTGCGTGCGTCGGTCCGCATCTGCGCCGTGCCCTGGCGGGCCTCGATCGCATCCAGGTAGGCGAGCGTCCCCTCGACCGTGCTGCCGTCGGCCAGGGTGCCGGACCCGGGTGTCCCCTTCGCGATCGCGGACCACCGCTCGGCGCGCGCGGGCTCGCCGACCAGCGCGAAGATGAGCGCCGCGTGCGCGGCGATCGCCGGGAACGCGTTGCCGTCGTGGGCCTCCTCGAGCCACGACATCCACCGGTGGACGGAGTCGATGCCGCCGCTGGCCCAGGTCTGCTGCGACCAGTCGAGGACCAGTCGCGTGAACTCCTCGACGTCGCCCGACCGGTGCGCGTGCTCGATCGCCTGGTCCGGGACGCCGGCCTGGCCGTACCAGCGGGCCGCGCGATCGTGGAGCTCGGGCACCAGGGCGGGCTCCTTGCGGTGCAGCTCGGCGCTCAGCAGGTCGCGCAGGAGGGGGTGGCACCGGAACCGGTCTCCGCCCCGGCCGACCGGCTCGATCACCCCGTGCGCCGCCAGGTGCTCCAGCGCCGCGCCCGACGAGCGGGCGCGCAGGACCGCGTCGCACAGGGGGCCGGACAGCTCGTCGAGGATCGCGCAGCGCACCAGCAGCCGGGTGTCGCGCCCACCCAGTCCGCCGAGCACCTCGGTGCGCAGGTACTCACGCATGAACCGGTCGTCGCCCGTGAAGGGGGGCTGGGCGGACGGGTTCTGGCCACCCGCGCGCAGAGCCATCGCGGCGAGCGAGACGGCGACGGGCCAGCCCTCGGTCCGGGCGAGCAGGTCGGTCATCGCCGGGGGAGGGAGCGAGACGCCCGCGCGCGAGAGGACCACCGTTGCCTCGTCGGCATCCAGCGAGAGCTCGGGCGGCCCGATCTCCAGCAGGTCGCCTGCGGCGCGCAGGCGGGCGAGCGGCAGTCGCGGTCGTGCGCGCGAGGTCATCACTACGCGCCAGGGCTCGGGGAGCCGGTCGATGACGTCGGTCAGCACGTTCAGGCTGCCGGCGCCGGTGATCGCATCGACGTCGTCGAGCAAGAGCGTGCGCGGTCCGTTGTCGGCGGCGGACGCGACCAGGCCGGCGACGGTGACCACCCCCCGGTCGGGGCCGATCTTGCGCCCGAGCGAGGTCAGCAGGCCCACCGGGTCGTTGTCGACCGCCGAGCAGGTGTGCCACGCGGCCGCCCCGGGCCAGCGGTCCGCCCATTGCGCGAGCACCGCCGTCTTGCCGTAGCCAGGCCCTGCGACCAGGGCGACCACCCGGGCGGGCGAGACGTCGATGGCGTCCATCAATGCCGTGCGCGGGACCAGGCGCGCCCGCACTCGCGGGCTGCGGGCCCTCACCGGGCCCTCCTCGTCGCCTGTCGTCAGCTCGACCTCGGATGCGGATGAATGGGACCTAACGGTGTTTTCCCCCACATCGGGCCACGCTACGCCCCGACTCCGCCCGGCGATCAACCCCCTGGCCGGCTCACTCGGCCCTCGGTGCGTCGAGGTCGATGTGCGGGACGTCGTCGGTGTCGTCACCCCAAGCGATCCGACGCGGGGTGTCGTGCGACTCGACCGTCGCCGCGTGGTCGCGGTCGAAGTAGTCCCAGGCCCAGCTGAGGAACGCGTCCGTGCGGCTGTGCACCCCGCTGAGGAGCATCGCGTGGACCCCGAGCCAGGCGGCGAAGGCGAGGGGACCGTCGACCTCGTGCCGGTGGGCGCCGACCTCGGCGACCGCGGAGTTGCGGCCGATCATCGCCATGATGCCCTTGTCCTTGTAGTGGAACGGCGCGAGCTTGTCGCCCTGAGACTCGCGCAGGATGTTCTGCGCCGCCCACCGGCCGGACTGCTGGGCGACCGAGCCCAGCTGCGGAAGCGTCGGAGCCCCCTCGTGCGGTCCGGACGGGATGTTGGCCACGTCGCCCACGGCCCAGACGCCGGGGTAGCCCTCGACGCCGAGGTCGGGCCGGACGTCGATGCGTCCGCCGCGACCGGTGGTCGGTCCGGCCGACTGGGCGACGGCCGAGCCCGACTCGCCGCCCGCCCAGATGACCGTCCGGGTAGGCAGGCTGGTGCCGTCGTCGAGGTCGACGTGGTCCGCGTGCACGGACGCGACACCCGCACCGAGCCGGAGCTCGACGCCCGCCTCCGTCAGGTGCTTGTGCGCGTACTTCTGCGCGCGTTCCGAGAACTGGCCCAGCACGGCGTGCCCCCTGTCGACCAGGTGCACGCGCGCGTCGTCGGGCATCCGGCCGTGGGCCTGCAGCGCCGCGACGAGCTCCGCGAGGGCGCCCGACACCTCGACCCCGGTCGGCCCGCCGCCGACGACGACGACGTCACGTGACCCCGGCGGATCGCCACCCTCCGCGTCCGACTCGGCGACCAGGGCCCGGTGGTGGCGGCGCAGCCGTTCCGCGTCCACCACCGAGTAGAGCGGGAAGGCGTGCTCGCGTGCCCCGGCGATGCCGAAGAAGTTCGGGCGCGCGCCGGCGGCGAGCACCAGGTGGTCCGCGGACAGCGAGCTGCCGTCGTCGAGCACGAGCGTGCGGTCGGCGAACGACGCCGACGCGACGCCCTGCACCACCACGTCGACGTTCGGCGAGTCCGCGAAGATCGTCCGCAGCGGCCGGGCGACGTCCTCGGCCGGCAGCTGCGACGTGGCCACCTGGTAGAGCAACGGCTGGAACTGGTGGTAGTCGGTGCGGTCCACCAGTGTCACGTGGACGCCGGCCTCGCCGAGGGTCTGCGCGGCGGCGACGCCCGCCAGGCCACCGCCGAGGATGAGGACGTCCGTCACAGCGACATCTCCTGGACGCGCTCCGCCAGGATGATCCGGGCCGCGGCCTCGATGAGCGCCAGGTGCGAGAACGCCTGCGGGATGTTGCCCAGGTGCCGCGCGGCGTCGACCTCGAACTCCTCGGCATACAGCCCGAACGGGGAGGCGATCCGCAGCAGGCGCTCCATGAGGTCGAGCGCGCGCTGCTTCTCGCCGACGACCATGAGCGCGGAGACCAGCCAGAACGAGCAGATGACGAACGTGCCCTCCTTGCCGGACATCCCGTCGTCGGTCTCGTCGGTCTTGTACCGCAGCACGAAGCCGTTCTCGGAGAGCTCGTCGGCGATGGCCAGGACGCTCGCGTGCAACCGCTTGTCGGTGCCGGGCAGCAGCCCGAAGTGCGCCGCGAGCAGGTTGGAGGCATCGAGCGCGTCCGTCTCGTAGTGCTGCCGCAGCACGCCACGGTCGCTGACACCGTGCTCGAGGATGTCGGCCTTGATCTCCTCCGCGATCGCGGCCCAGCTCGACTGCAGGTCGGGCTCGCCGCGGATGCCGGCCAGCTGGGCGGCACGGTCCATGGCGACCCAGCACATGATCTTCGACGAGACGTAGTGCTGCGGCTTGCCCCGGGCCTCCCAGATGCCCTGGTCGGGTTGCTGCCAGACGGCCGCCGCGCACTCCGCCTGGGCTTTGACGATCGGCCACAGCCGCGCCGGCAGGCGTTCGCTGCGCCGGGTGTGCAGCAGGATCGAGTCCAGCACGGAGCCGAAGACGTCGTTCTGCTTCTGGTCGAACGCGCCGTTCCCGAGACGCACGGGCCGAGCGCCCTGGTAGCCGGTCAGCTCGTCCCGGGTGGTCTCGGTGAGGTCGCGCCGGCCGTCGATGCCGTACATGATCTGCAGCGCGCCGTCCGCGTCGGGCTCGACGTCGGCGACGAACTGCATGAACTCGTCGGCCTCCCAGTCGAGCCGGAGGTAGTGCAGCGCCTGCAGCGTGAACGTCGAGTCGCGCATCCACGTGTACCGGTAGTCCCAGTTGCGCTCGCCGCCGGGGGTCTCGGGGAGCGAGGTCGTGAGGGCCGCGACCGTGGCGCCGGTCGGCATGTAGGTCAGGCCCTTGATCACGAGGGCGGAGCGCTCGACGTAGGGCCGCAGGCGGTGGTCGGGCATCAGGGCGCGACCGAGCCAGCGGCGCCAGAAGTCGCGCGTCGTCGCGATCCGCGCCACGGCGTCCTGCGCATCGGTGGGGCCGTCCAGCGACGCGGACCACGACAGCGCGCAGAACACGGTCTCGCCCGCGACGAGCTCGTGCCGGCCGCGGAGCGCGTCGCCCTCGACGCCCAGCGCGAGGTCGGTGGTCAGCCGCATCGCCAGCCCGGCCGCACTGATGTCGGCGGCGTGGCCTGCGGCGTCGAGGACCCAGGGCGCGCGCGTCCGGCCGTAGTCGAACGCCGGGTCGCACACGAGCTCGATCCGCACGGCCCCCTCGAGGCAGGTGGCGGTCCGCACCAGCACGTGCTCCGCGTCGTCGTCGGCGGGCGGGCGGGTGTGCGGTGTCGTCTCGTCGGGACCCTCGCGCCGGCCCATGATGAGCGCGTCGCGGATCTCGATCCACCCCGACGGGGTGTGCCACGTGGTGACCAGCACGTTGGTGCCGGGGTCGTAGGCGCGCGACGTCGGCACGTTGATCCCGTACGGCGCGAACCGGAAGTAGCCGGCGCCGCGGTCGAGCAGGCTGCCGAACACGCTCTGGCTGTCGAACCTGGGCACGCACAGCCAATCGATCGACCCGTCCGGCGCCACGAGCGCCCCGGTGTGGCAGTCGGACAGGAAGGCGTACTCAGCGATGGGAGGGAATGGCGAGTCGGGGCTGTTCGAGTCCATGGGTGTCTCCTCGGGTAGGTCTCAGCCGAGCCGGGCGAGCAGGTGGTCGCCGACGCGCAGGGCGTTCGCGATGGCGGTCAGCGCCGGGTTCACCGCACCGATGCTCGGGAAGAAGCTCGTGTCGACGACGTAGAGGTTGTCCACCTCGTGCGTGCGGCAGTCGCGGTCCAGCACCGACGTCGCGGGGTCGTCGCCGAACCGGACCGTGCCGGCCTGGTGGGCGCACCCCGCGACCGGGATGTCGTTCTTCATGTACATGTCGCGCGGCACCAGGTGGTGCGGGTGCATGCCGAGGTGCCCCAGGTTGCCCTTGACGCGGCTGTAGAGCTCCTCGAGCGGCTGCCGGTTGTTCGGGGTGTACGTCAGCACGATGTCGCCGTGGTTGCCGAGGGTGACGCGGTTGTCGGGGTCGGGCAGGTCCTCGGCCGACAGCCAGAAGTCGACCGCGTGCTCCGCCACCTCGCCGAGAGCGAACAAGGGCGCGAGCTTCGCGATGGGCTTCTCACCGCGGTACATCGGCGCCGATGACTTGCCGACCATCTGCACGTTGCCCATCGGGAACGCGAAGTGCTCGTCGCCGAAGTAGTAGTCGTTGACGCCCAACGTCTTCTGGAAGCGGGTGTCGTTGCGCTCGAGCGAGACCGCGAGGAACGCCCGGCTGTTGTGGAACATGTAGTGGCGACCGACGTGGTCGGACCCGTTGGCCAGGCCGTTCGGGTGCCGGTCGTTGGCGCTGGCCAGGAGGAGCTTCGCCGAGTTGGCGGCACCCGCCGAGACCACGACCACGTCGCCGGAGAACCGCTGCTCGACGCCCTCGACATCCGCGACGACGGAGGTCACCGTGCGCCCCGAGTCGTCGGTCTCGAGCCGGCGCACCTCGGCGTTGCGGACCAGCGTGACGTTGGCGTGCTCCACGGCGGGTCGGACCGCGATGACCTCGGCGTCGGACTTGGCGTGCAGCAGGCACGCGAACCCGTCGCACGTCGCGCTACGGATGCACGGGCTGTACGCCGGGTTCGCCTCGTTGAGCATGATGCCCGAGGGGGAGTGGAACGGGTGCAGGCCGATCTTCGACATGTCGTCGAAGAGCTGCTGGATGCGCGGCTCGTGCGAGACGGCCGGGAACGGGTAGGGGCCGGTCGACGGGGGCTCGGTCGGGTCCTCGCCGCGCGCGCCGTGCACCTGGTAGAGCTCCTCGGCCTGGGTGTAGTACGGCTCGAACTCGTCGTACGCGACCGGCCACGCCGGCGAGATCCCCCCGTGGTGCTGCAGCTCCCCGAAGTCCCGCTCCCGCAGCCGGTAGAGCGCGGCTCCGTAGAACTTGGTCGCGCCGCCCACGTTGTAGTGCACCTGGGGCTGGAACGACCTGCCTTCGTGGTCGTACCAGGTGTCCTTCGAGACGTAGCGGTTCTTGACGAACGTCTCGGTCGCGTCCCAGTTCTCCGGCTCGCGCGGGAGCCAGTCGCCGCGCTCGAGGATGAGGACCTTCTTCCCCGACGGCGCCAGCCGGTGCGCGAGGGTCCCGCCTCCGGCGCCCGACCCGATGATGACGACGTCGTAGTGCTCGGTCATCTCGTCCGCCTCACAGACCCGGGCTGCTGTGCATGATGCCGCCGTCGGCGAAGACCGTCGTGGCGGTGAGGTACGTGGCGCCGTCGCCGGCGAGGAAGGCGACGAGGCTGGCGATCTCCTCCGGCTCGGCCATGCGGCCCAGCGGGATCGCCGCGTCGAGCGTCTTCATCTTCTCGGGGTCGTTCATGGTCGACGTGTTGATCGGCGTGGCCACCGCGCCGGGCCCGACACCGACCACCTGGACGCCGTACGGCCCGAGCTCGACACCCGCGGTCCGGGTGAGCATCCGCATGCCGCCCTTGGACAGGCAGTACGCGGTGTTCCCCGGCATGGGCCAGTCCTCGTGCACCGAGGTCATGTTGATGATCCGGCCGCCCGTGCCCTGCTTGATCATCTGCTTGGCGGCGATCTGGGTGCCGAAGAAGGCGCTCTTGAGGTTGATGTCCATGACGCGCTCGTACTGCGCCTCGGTGGTGTCGAGCACCGACGTGCGCGTCTCGATCCCGGCGTTGTTCACCATGATGTCGAGGTGCCCGAACGCCTCGACGGTGCGCGCCACCAGCCTCTCGAGGTCGGCCACCTTGCTGACGTCGGCGTCGACCCCGATCGCCTGGTCGCCCAGGGCGTGCACCTGCTTCTCCAGCTCCTCCGTCGCCTCGGGGTGGGCGACGAAGTCGATGACGATGTTGGCGCCGGCCTCGGCGAGGGCGAGCACGACGGCCTTGCCGATGCCGCTGTTGCCGCCGGTGACGACCGCTACTTTCCCGTGCAGGCTCATGTGAGTGCTCCTTCGTCGAGGGGTGCGGACGGGCCCGTGGTGGGGTCCGGTGGTTCCGATGGTTCCGTCGTCGGCGGGCCGACGACCCGCCGACGGAAGACGACGTACGACCAGCCCTGGTAGAGCAGCACGACGGGTACCAGGACGAGCGCCACGATGGTCATGACCTGGAGGGCGTACTGCCCGGATGCGGTGCTGGTGACGGTCAAGCTGTCCGAGGCGGCAGTGCTGGAGACCAGCACGTTCGGGTAGAGGTTGGCGAAGAGGGTGACGACGGTCAGGGCGATCGCGATCGCCGTGGCGGTGAAGGCCCACCCCTCCCGGCCCGCGCGGGACAGTGCGCCGGCGAGCAGCACGGCGACGACGGCGAGTGCGGGCAGCCCGATGCCGCGAAGCGCAGGGGCGTCGGACACCGACGGCGTCCACACGGCCAAACCGAGCAGCAGCAGGACGGCCGGCACGTGGGTGACGGCGACGGCGCGGTGGGCGCGACGACGCACGTCGCCCTCGGTGCGCAACGCGAGGAACGTGGCGCCGTGCAGCAGGCAGAGGGCGACGAGGGTGAGCCCGACCAGCAGGCCGTACCCCGTGATCGAGTCGGCGACGGAGCCGCTGAACTCCTCGGAGGAGTCCACGGGCATCCCGGCGAGGAGGTTGCCGAGCGCCACGCCCAGCAGCAGCGGGCACAGCGCGCTGCCGATCGTCAGGCTCCACGACCAGGTCTGCCGCCACCGGGTGGCGTCCATGCGGCCGCGGAACTCGAAGGAGACGCCGCGCGCGATGAGCGCGACGAGCAGCAGCACCAGGGGCAGGTACATCGCGGAGAACCACGTGGCGTACCAGCTGGGGAACGCGGCGAAGATGGCGGCCGCGCCGACGATCAGCCAGACCTCGTTGCCGTCCCAGAACGGGCCGATCGCGTTGATGGCGACGCGCTGCTCGGTGTCGGTGCGTCCCACCACCTTGTGCAGCATGCCGACGCCGAAGTCGAACCCCTCCAGCACGAAGAAGCCGGTCCAGAGGAACGCGACGACGAGGAACCACAGGTCGGGCAACGTCATCGTGACTCCTCCTTCAGAAGGTCAGGGCCGGGACTCGCGGCTGCCCGCCGTCACCGGTGTGCTCGGCCTCGTCCGGCTCCTCGAGCTCGAGGCCGCGGCGGGCGAACCGCATCATGAGATAGAGGTTGACCGCGCCGAGGAGGAGGAAGACGCCGTAGAAGACGACGAGGCTGGTGATCAGCTCGGTCGTGCCGACCGACGGCGAGACCCCGGCCGACGTCTTCATGAGGCCCTGGACGATCCACGGCTGGCGGCCGTTCTCGGTGAGCATCCAGCCGGCGGTGTTCATCAGGAACGGGAAGGCGACGGCCCAGGTCGCGACGAACAGGAACACGCGCGCCGTCGGTAGTCGCCGTCGCCAGATGAGCCACAGCCCCCACAGGGCCACGAGCGCGGCCAGCGAGCCCAGGTAGGCCATCACGCGCATCGACCAGTACTGGACGAAGACGTTCGGCACGTAGTTCCCGGGCCCGTACTCCTCCTGGTACTGGGCGTTGAGCTCGTTCAGCCCCTGCACCTCGCCGTCCCACGTGCCCGTGGCGAGGATCGAGAGCAGGTGCGGGATCTCGATGATCTTGGTGGGGTCTTGGTCGTTGTTGCCGCCGCCGATCTGGAACGCCGAGAACGAGCAGGGCTGGCACGTCTCCCACTGCCCCTCCGCCGCGGAGATCTTCATCGGCTGGTACGTCGCCTCGATCACGCCGAGGTGGCTGCCGACGCCCAGCGCCAGGAGGATCGAGGGCAGGAGTACGGCGATCGACACCTTCGCCGTGCGGGTGAACACCTCCGCGTGCTGACCGCGCCGCAGGTACCACGCGGAGACGGCCAGCATGAGGACCGACCCGGTGACCAGGGACGCGGTGAGCACGTGCGCGTACCCCCACAGGAACACGGGGTTGGTCATCACGGCGCCGATGTCCGAGAGCTCGGGCCGGCCCGTGGACTGGTCGACCGTGTACCCGACGGGGTGCTGCATCCACGAGTTCGCGGCCATGATGAACGCCGCCGAGCCCGCGGCCCCCAGCGCCACGAGCCACACGGTGAGCAGGTGGATGCCGCGGGGGAGCACGTTCCAGCCGAAGACCCAGAGCCCGATGAACGTCGACTCGAGGAAGAAGGCCGCGAGCCCCTCCATCGCCAGCGGCGCCCCGAACACGTCTCCGACGTACCGGGAGTAGGCCGACCAGTTCATGCCGAACTCGAACTCCTGGATCAGGCCCGTCACCACGCCGACGGCCACGTTGATCAGCAGGAGCGTGCCGAAGAACTTGGTCAGCCGCTTGTGGTCGGGGTTGCCCGACCGGAACCACATGGTGTGCAGAACGGCGACGAGGAACCCCAGCCCGATCGTGATCGGGACGAAGAGGAAGTGGTAGATGCTCGTCGATGCGAACTGCAGGCGAGCCAGGTCGAGATCGGACACCGGCCCTCCCCAGGTCGACGATCTTGGTGGGCCGACGCGCGCTCGGCGCGTCGACCCGTTCGAGCGTCGCACCGGCCCCGACGACCGAGCATCATCCCGTCGGGATGAAAGGGGCTCGGCTCACGGGACGGCGACGGCCGGGACCGGCGGTGCAGCGCGCCGCCACGCCAGGACGAACAGCACCACCACGGTGATTCCGATGGTGTTGAGGATGGTGATCGACACAGTCACCAACGGGTCGGAGACGAAGGGGAAGATCATCATGAGGAGCATCGGAGCGATGTTGCGGACCGCCGTGGTCACCTCGCTCGCGTGCCTGATGCCCAGGTCCTTGACCCGCAGAGTGGTGACCAGGACGTAGCCGCACCCGAGCCCGATGAACGGGCCGGCGATGGCCGCGACGTAGCTCTCGGTGCCCCAGCTCTCCACGAACTGGCTCCAGTACGCCACGAGCGTGAAGTTGAGGTTGAACAGCAGGCACAGGATGGCGACGCGGACGACCCACCGGGTCAGGGATGCGGTGAGGTCGGGCCACCAGACCCGGAAGGCGCACCCGAGAACCATGGGGAGCAGCAAGAAGAGCAGCAGCGGCCAGGCGATGTCCCAGGCGGTGGTTCTCAGCTGCGAGTCAACGGCATCGATGGCCAGGGGCAGCCCCACCGGGAGGGCGACGACGGTCCCGAGGGTCAGGACCACCAACAGAGTCGTGGCGATGCTGACATCTGCCTTGGCCAGCTTGGCGAGGATGGGAGCAAAGGGCATGCCCGCGCTCAGCGCTGCGATACAGAACCCGACCTTGATCTCGTCCGGGATGGACGAGGCGATCGTCAGCAGATAGCCGACGAACAGCAGCGGGATGATGACGAAGTTGATCACCAGCACCCACACGGTGATCTTCCAGTGCGCAGCGGCTTGGGCCAGTACCTTGCCGACCGTCAGCCGGAGTCCGAGCCCGAACGAGTTCAGGATCACGAAGAGCAGGCCGAACCCGTTGATGAGCACGCTCTGATCCGTTGGCGTCGTCATGACAGTCCACCTCACCGGCGAGCGCGATCGGCGGTCCACCGCCGCGGCCACGGCACGAGTCTTCGCGGCCGACCGGACCAGCGCATCATCCCGAGAGGATGACGACGGCGGCCTCCGGTGGTGCTGGACTCGTCGTGCACCTCACCGCCGAGGACGAACTGAGGCGTCCAGGTGGGGCGGACGAAGGAGTGTGTCGCCATGGACGCATCGACCAGCATCCGTTCCGTCGCCACCGGGCGGACGGTCCGGTGACCACCGGCGCCGTGGTCCGGTCGACGATCCCGGCCCGGCTGGACCGGCTCAGCTGGACCCCGTTCCACACCCGCATGGTCGCCGGCCTCGGTGCGGCATGGATCCTCGACGGCCTGCAGATCACGATCTCCAGCTCGGTGACCGGGGTGCTGAGCAGCCCGGAGACGCTGGGCATGAGCTCCCAGGAGATCGGCCTGATCGCCTCGGTCTACCTGATCGGCGAGATGGTCGGAGCCCTGTACTTCGGCCGGCTGTCCGACCAGCTCGGCCGCAAGCGGCTGCTCATCGTCACCCTGCTGCTCTACCTGCTGGGCACCGGCCTGGCCGCGTTCGTCACGGGCCATCACGAGGGCTGGTTGGTGTTCTTCTACGCCACCCGGTTCATCGCGGGCATGGGCATCGGCGGTCAGTACGCGGCGATCAACTCCGCGATCGACGAGATGATGCCGTCGAAGTACCGCGGGCGGGTCGACATCTGGATCAACGGCACCTACTGGGCGGGCGCGATCATCGGCTCGTTCGTGTCGCTGATCTTCCTCAACGCGTTCGCGATCAACGTCGGCTGGCGGCTCGCGTTCCTCATGGGGCCCGTGCTCGCGCTCGTCGTGATCGTCGTCGGCCGGACCCTGCCGGAGAGCCCGAGATGGTTGATGGCCCACGGTCGCGTCGACGAGGCCGAGTCGGAGCTGGCGAAGATCGAGGACAACGCGCGCCGGCATGGCCAGGAGCTCCCGGAGCTGGACGACAGCCACGCTCTCTCGCTCGTGCCCGACAAGAAGTACGGCTATCTCGTCTTCCTGAGGCTCGTGTTCCACGAGTACCCCAGGAGGGCGATCCTCGGCTCGACCCTGATGATCACGCAGTCGTTCCTCTACAACGCGATCTTCTTCACCTACGCGCTGGTCCTGACCAAGTTCTACGACGTATCGGCGACCACCGTGCCCCTCTACGGTCTCGCCTTCTCCGTCGGCAACCTGCTCGGGCCGCTGATCCTCGGCCCGCTCTTCGACACGGTCGGGCGCAAGAAGATGATCTCGGGCACGTATCTCGTCTCCGGGGTGCTCCTGGCCATCAGCGCGTGGCTGTTCGGCGAGGACCTGCTCACCGCCACGACGCAGACGGTCGTGTGGGTCGTCATCTTCTTCTTCGCGTCAGCGGGTGCGAGCGCGGCCTACCTGACCGTGAGCGAGACGTGGCCGATCGAGATCCGCGCGGAGGCGATCGCCGTCTTCTTCGCCATCGCCCAGGTCTTCGGCGCGATCGGGCCGTTCTTCTTCGGCTGGCTGATCGGCGACGGGTCGAGCCGCGACGGACTCGTGGTCGGCTACGTGATCGGCGGCCTGATCATGGTGATCGGCGGCATCGTCGAGATCGTCTATGGGATCAACGCCGAGGGGAAGTCGCTGGAGGAGATCACGAAGCCCATCACCGCGGTCGAGGCGTCGGCCGGGGGCTCGACCCCGTGACCGGTACCCCACCCTCGGGCACGCAGTACCGCCTCCGGTCGGGTGGTCACGAGGCTGTGGTCACCCAGGTCGGCGCCACCCTGCGGCAGTGCTTGCTGGACGGTCAGCCGGTGCTGGACGGCTTCGGCGTCGACGAACGGTCGCCCGACGGGCGCGGCCAGGTGCTCGCGCCCTTTCCCAACCGGCTGGCCGGCGGCCGGTACACCTTCGGTGGCCGGACGTGCCAGGTCGCGATGGACGAGCCGGAGCGCGGCAACGCCATCCACGGCATGGTCCGGTGGCTCGACTGGACCGAGGTGTCCTTCACCGAGCAGGACGTCGTGCTCGCCTGCGTCCTACGCCCGCAGCCGGGCTACGCCTGGGAGCTCAGCCTGCAGGTGGGGTATCACCTGTCCGCCGACGGGCTCACGGTCGCCTCGTCGGTGAGCAACACGGGCGTCGAGCCTGCGCCGTTCGGCATCGGGTTCCACCCGTACCTGGGCCTCGGGGTACCCGTGGAGGGGCTGGAGCTGCAGATGCCGGCGCAGAGCCACTCCCCGGTGCCGGCCGACCCCGACGAGCGGCCGACGCCCGTCGACGTGGCCGGGTCGCACCTCGACTTCCGCGCGGCGCGCGCCATCGGGCCCGAGGTCCTCGACACCGTGTTCGGTGACCTGGCACGCGGCGATGACCGGAGGGCGGTCGTCCATCTGGCCGACCCGGCCGGCGCCCGCGGCGTGCGCCTCTGGGTCGACGACGCGTTCGCGTACCTGATGGTCTACACGGCCGACGGCGTGTTCCCGGCCGAGCGGCGACGGCGGGCGGTGGCCGTCGAGCCGATGACCTGCCCACCGCACGCCTTCCGGTCCGGGGCGGACCTCGTCACGCTCGGGCCGGGGGAGTCCTGGAGCGGGGCGTGGGGGCTGACGGCGGGATGACGAGCGTCGACGCCGTCCCTCGCGCGCGGTCCGTCCTCGTCTACGGGGCCGGGCTCGTCCAGGGGCTGGCGCTCGTCTCGTTCCCCGCGGCCAGCTCGATCCTGCTCAGCCCGACGGGCTACGACCTGAGCACCAGCCAGTACGGCCTGATGTTCGTGCCGCAGGTCGTCCTGGCCATCACCGGCGCCGCGACGTCGCCGCTGCTGGCTGCCCGCTGGTCGTTGCAGCGCGTCCTGCAGGCCGGCCTGGTCTCGAACCTCCTGGCGATGCTGCTGCTGGTGCTCAGCCAGTCGGTCTCCACGTCCGCGGCCGCGTATCCCGTCCTGCTGTGCGCGACCGGCGCGCTGGGATTCGGCTTCGGGACCACGGTCCCCGCGCTGAACACGTTCGCCGCGCGGCTGACACCCGAGAACCAGGACCGGTCGATCCTCACGCTCAACGCCCTTCTGGGCACCGGGACCGCGCTCGCGCCGCTGCTCATCGCGCTGTTCCTGGCGCTCGGCGCGTGGTGGCTCCTGCCCGTTCTGGCGGCCTTCGGGCTCGCGGTCTTCCTGGTCCTGGCGGTACGGACCGCGCTGGACGCCGGCCCGACGCCGCAGCGCGCCGCCGGCGGTCGGCAGAAGCTGCCTAGCCGCTTCTGGTGGTACGCCGCGGCGGCGGTGCTCTACGGCGTGTGCGAGACGCTGTTCGGCAACTGGTCGAGCGTGTACCTCACCAGCGAGCGCGCACTCTCGGCGCAGGTCGCGTCGCTCGCGCTGGCGGCATTCTGGGCCTGCGTCACGATCGGTCGCGTCATCGTGGCCGCCCTGACCGTGCGCGTGCGGCCGACCGTCGTGTACGTCGTCCTGCCGGTGCTGATCGCCGGGTCCAACCTCGCCGTGTCGTCCGCCCACGGCGCGGTCGTCGCCGTGCTGGCCTTCGCCCTCGCGGGGTTCGCGTGCTCCGCAATGCTCCCGCTCAACCTGAGCCTCGCCGGGGAAGAGTTCCCGCGGCTCGGTGCGACGTCGTCGGGCGAGTTGATCGCGGCGTACCAGGTGGGGTACGGCGTCGCCGCGTTCGGCGTCGCGCCGCTCGAGAGCCTGACCGGCATCGGCCTGGCCGGCGTCTACCTGGTCGGCGCGGGCGTGGCGGTGGCTCTCGCGGTGATCGCCCGCGTGATCACCGCCGGAACGCCCGCGGTCACGGCCACTCAACCTGCGTGAGGAGGGGACGTCACGCAGGTTGAGTGTCCCGGCGCGTGAAGCGACCCACCCCCAGCGCGAACAGCGCGGCCGCGACGAGCGCCAGGGCGAGGACGGGAGCCCACGTGAAGGGCTCGGCCGGCTGGTACGGGGTCGCCGAGAACGGCAGCGCGTCGAGCAGCCAGCTGGGCAGGTGCAGCGCGTCGCCGGCGATGACGATCACCCACATCGCTCCCAGCACCGCCCACGGGCCGGCGATCGCGGCGCGCGGAGCCCAGCCGAAGAGCGCGACGGCCACGCCGACGAGGACCATGACCGCCGGCCAGTACGCGAGCGCCGCGAGCGCGAACGCCCCGACGTGCCCACCCTCACCGACGGACACCCCGTAGCCCCACCCGAACAGGGCGCCGCCGACGCCGAGCAGCACCGCCGAACCGACGACGGGGATGGCGAGCCGCCCGGCGGCCCATCGGGCGCGCGACATCGCTCCGGCCAGCTGGATCTCGGCCATGCCGGCCGCCTCGTCGCCGCGCAGCGCCACGGCCGACTGGACCGCGAAGACCGTCACGATCAACGCGACCAGCTCGACCAGGAGGGCGAGGAGCGGGTCGATGCCGGTGCCGCCGATGATCGCCGCGGTCTGGTCGTTCGCGTCGTCGAGCAGGTCGGTCATCGCCTGGACGACGCTTCCGAACATCAGGGCCGCCAGCGCGACCGTCACGCTCCAGCCGATGACCGGCCCGCGCTGCAGCCGCAGCGCCAGCCCGAGCGGCGACGCGTAGCGGACGGGCGCGCCGGCCGGTCCGGGCCGCTCGGCGACGAGCCCGGCACCGAGGTCGCGCCTGGCCTCGAGCCGCATCGCCACGAGACAGAGCGCGACGGCCAGGCCGAGCAGGAGGGCGAGCACCCACCAGCGGTTCGCGCCCCAGGGCTGCATCTCCTGGCCCCAGCCGATCGGCGAGAGCCACGTCAGCCGCCCGTCGCCGAGGTCGCCCAGCATGCGCAGCACGTAGAAGATGCCGAGCACCACCGACGCGATCGTGTTGGCCCCCCGCGAGGTCGTCGCGACCTGGTTGGCGACGGCCGCAACCCCGAGCGCGACGGCCGCGACGCCGGTGATCGACGCGCCCACCACCAGCGAGCCCGTGATGCCGGCGCCATCCGGGTCGAGCCCGAGCAGGATCGACGCGGCGGTGACCCCGATGCCGCACACCAGGCACAGCACGGCGTTGACCAGCCACGACGCGGTCGAGTACGCGTGCAGGCCCAGCATGCGTGCACGGAGGAGCTCGGTGCGGCCGAGCTCCTCGTCGGCCCGGCCGCTGCGCGTCACGAGGAACGCGACGCCGAACGCGAGGGCGAGGGTGCACGTCATCCAGATCTTCGTCCAGACGGCGCCGCCGAGCGTGTTCGGGGCGGCGGCGAGGCCGGTGAGCGCACGGATCGCGGGGGTGTTGGACAGCGCGGCGAAGTCGTCGAGAGCCTGCTGGGTGTCGAAGAGGGTCCGGTAGTACGCGCCGACGTACGCGAACAGTCCGACCACCACGTACACCCACACCACGAGCCGGACGCGGTTGCGCCGGACGACCAGGCGGACGGCCGTGCCGAGCCCGGCGAACGCGTCCGAGGGCGTCCGCGACTCGGCAGTGGCGGCCGGCGTGGGGGAGCGGGTCGCGGTCGCGGTCATGACCGCACCCCCTCGACGGCTGCCGTCCCGGCGGTCTCGGGCTCGGTGATCGCGTCCCCGTAGTGGCGCAGGAACAGCTCCTCGAGCGAGGGCGGGTTGGCGACGAGCGACCGCGGTCGCAGGGTCGCGACTGCCGCCAGGATGGTCGACAGCTCGGCGTCGTCGACCGCGAACGTGACGTGGCCGTCGGTCTGCTGCAGGTCGTGCACCCCGGGCAGCGCGGCGAGCCGGTCGGCGCCGCCGTCGATGCCGACGGTCACCTGTGACCGCGTGAGGTGCCGCAGCTCCGCGATGGTCCCGGCCTCGACCGTCACGCCGTCGCGGATGATCGTCACCCGGTCGGCGAGCCTCTCGACCTCCGCGAAGATGTGGCTCGAGAGCAGCACCGACCGGCCCTCGGCCTTCACCTCGCGGATCGAGTCGGTGAAGGCCGCCTCCATGAGGGGGTCCAGGCCGGAGGTCGGCTCGTCGAGCACGAGGAGCTCGGCCCGGGAGGCGAGCGCCGCGACCAGCGCGACCTTCTGGCGGTTGCCCTTGGAGTAGGCGCGGGCCTTCTTGGTCGGGTCGAGCTCGAAGCGCTCGAGCATGGCTTGCTTGCGCGCCGGCTCCAGTGGCGCCGAGAGCCGCACCAGGATGTCGATCGCCTCGCCGCCGGTGAGGTTCGGCCACAGGTTCACGTCGCCCGGCACGTAGGCGATGGACCGGTGCAGGCCGACCGCGTCGGCCCACGGGTCGCCCCCGAGGACTGTCGCCCGGCCGCCGTCGGCCCGCAGCAGGCCGAGCAGGATGCGGATGGTCGTCGACTTGCCGGCGCCGTTGGGGCCGAGGAAGCCCGTCACCTGGCCGGTCGGGACGGTCAGGTCGAGCCCGCGCAGCGCGTGCACCCGGCCGAAGCTCTTGGTGAGCCCCTCGACCTCGATGGCGTTGTCGATGCTGGTCATGAGCGTGCTTCTTCCTTCGGGGAGGGTCAGGACGGGGTGGTGTCCTGACGGTCCGGCGGCTCCCAGAGGTACTGCAGGTAGTCGTCGAGCAGCGAACGGTCCGCGAGGAAGCCCTCGGTGCCCACCTCGAGGATCGGCAGGATGAACTCGTCGTCCGCCGCCCGCATCGACGCGACGAACTCCTCCGGCGTCGCGTGCTCGGTCGTGAGGAATCGCACGAGCATCGCGCCCATCGTCTGGTAGGTCAGGTAGCGCAGCCGCGCCTCTTCGTCCCGTGACGGTCGCGCGAGGCCGCTCTCGACGCTCTGCTTCATGACGATGCGTGCGTCGTCCATGAGCCGGTCGAGGAACGTGCGCGCGGCCGGACCGCCGGCGTGGATCGCGCGCAGCAGGTAGACGACCACGGTCGGCGACGCCCCGGGGTTGGTGAGGCCGTCGAGCAGGTGTGCGCTCGGGCGGTCGACGGCGTCGGTCTTGATCTCGAGGTACCGGCGCAGGACCTCGACGTCGCACTCCTCGCGCAGGGCCTCCTTGGGCCCGAAGTGGTGCGTGATGAGTCCCGGGGAGACGCCGGCGCGCGCAGAGATCGTCCGGAACGAGGCTCCGAAGCCTTCCTGGGCGAAGCACTCGATGGCCGCGTCCCGGATCCTTGCCCGGGCGGTCAGGTCGCTCTCCCGCGCTATACGCACAACCAGCACGCTATACGCGTGACCAGCCGGAGGCAAGGGTGGCGCTGGGTGTGGTGCCGGAGGACTCTGGACAGGGATGGAGGTGCGTCATGACACGGTTCGTGCAGATCATCGACTTCCGGACCTCGCGGCTCGACGAGGTCCAGGCGCTGGGCGACGCGTACCGGGAAGCCCGGGCGGCGCAGGGCGACACGGCGGTGGTGCGGGCGGTGGTGACCGCCGACCGGGACGACCCGGGCCGCTACCTCAACATCGTCGAGTTCGACTCCTACGAGTCGGCAATGGAGAACTCGGCCCGGCCCGAGACCGATGCGTTCGCGGCCCAGATGGCGGCCCTGTGCGACGAGCCCCCCACCTTCCTGAACCTCGACGTCCGGTTCACCTGGAACGACTGAACCCCGCGCACGTGACGCCGACCGCCTGGTGGTCGATCGGCGTCGCGTGACGATCGTCGGCGTCCGGCTGCGGCACTCGACCGCCGCTGCGATGCTCGGGGTCGGCATCGACCGAGCCTCGGAGACGGAGAAGACATGACGAACGCGCCCGGCGGTGCCTCGACCGTGGAGGCGTGGGCGACCGACTTCCCCGAGAGCACCAGGCGCAGCGAGGGCATGACGGTGCTGGCCGCCGACCCCACGCCGCGGCACGGCTCGGCGTTGCTCGGGGTGGAGTACACCCGCAAGTCCGGCCGTGCGCTGCACCTGCAGGTCGTCCTGCCGCCGCTGCGGGACGACGCGGACGGGGCGCGGCTCCCTCTGGTGGTCTTCGTGCAGGGGTCGGCGTGGAAGGACCAGGCGCTGGGCCAGTCGCTCCCGGCCCTCGCCGAGTTCTCAAAGCGTGGCTACGTCGTCGCGATCGTCGAGTATCGGCCGTCCACGCTGGCGCCCTTTCCGGCCCAGGTCCGTGACGTGCGCTCCGCGCTCGGCTTCCTGCGCCGCAGCGCGGACCAGTTTCACGTCGACCCCGACCGGGTCGCGCTCTGGGGCGACTCGTCGGGGGCGCACACGGCCGTGCTCGCCGCCCTGACGGACGGGGAGCAGGAGTACTCGGACGAGCCGGTCGACGACGAGCCGCGAGGCGTGCGGTGCGTCGTCGACTACTACGGGCCGACCGACATCTCGCGCATGCACGAAGAGCCGTCCGTCCAGGACCACGTCGAACCGACCAGCCCGGAGGGCCTTCTCATCGGCGGCCACGACGTGCTGCGTCGGCCCGACCTGGTCGAGCCGACGATCCTCATGAACCACCTGGCGCCACGACGGGACCTGCCTCCCGTGCTGATCGTGCACGGCAGCAGGGACAGGTTCGTGCCGTTCGGTCAGAGCGTGCTGCTCCATGACGCGCTCGTCGAGGCCGGCCGGCCGGTCGAGCTCTACCAGCTCCAGGGCGCCGACCACGGCGGCCCACCGTTCTGGCAGGACGACGTGCTCGACATCGTGGACGACTTCCTCCGGCGACACCTCGCCCGAGACGCGTGAGACAACGAGACGGAGGAGCTCGCATGGAGTATCGCCAGCTGGGTCGTACCGGCCTGACCGTGTCCGAGATCGGCTACGGGGCGTGGGGGATCGGCGCCACCCAGTGGGTCGGCGCCCGCGAGGACGAGTCCGTGGCGGCGCTGCACCGCGCCATCGAGCTCGGCGTCACCTTCGTCGACACCGCGCGCGGCTACGGCGAGAGCGAGCGCATCGTCGGCAGCGTCCTGCGGGACCACCCGGACGTGCTCGTCGCCACGAAGGTCCCGCCCAAGAACGGGGTCTGGCCGGCACCCGACGGCCTGCACCCGGACGAGACGTTCCCCGGCGACCACATCCGCCGGAGCCTCGAGACCAGCCTCGCCACGTCCGGGCTCGAGGCGTTCGACGTCCTGCAGCTCCACGTCTGGAGCGACGAGTGGGTCGGCAAGGGGGACTGGCTCGAGACGATCGCCGACCTGCGCCAGGAGGGCAAGATCCGCTTCTTCGGCGTCTCCATCAACGACTACCAGCCCGAGAACGCGCTCGAGCTCGTCCGCAGCGGAACGGTCGACACCGTGCAGGTCATCTACAACGCCTGGCACCAGCAGCCGGAGGCGCAGCTGCTGCCCGCGTGTGCCGAGCACGGCGTCGGCGTCATCGTGCGCGTCGCCCTCGACGAAGGCGGGCTGACCGGGCGGATCACGGCGGGGTCGACGTTCCCCGAGGGCGACTTCCGCACCACCTACTTCGGCGGTGACCGGCCGGCGCAGGTCGAGCAGCACGTCGCCGCGCTCGTCGACGACCTGGGCATCGGTGCCGACGAGCTGCCCGACATCGCCCTGCGCTACGTCCTCGACCACCCCGCCGTGTCCACCGTGATCGCCGGCATGCGCACCGTACGCAACGTCGAGCGCAACGCCGCCACGAGCGACGGCCGCCGGCTGACCGACACGCAGCGTGAGGTGATCCGGCGCCATCGGTGGGAGCGGAACTTCTACCGGGCACCGCACTGATCCGTCGACCGGGGGACAGCCGAACGGCCCCGCTCCGCCGATACCGGCGGTGCGGGGCCGTTCTCTGGTTCTCAGGACGAGGAGGTCGCCAGCTCGGCGTCCCGCGCCTCGCGGGTGAACGCGTCGATCTCGTCGTCGAGCTCAGCGTCGGTGCCCAGCGCACCGGACGTCGCGCCGTCGACGTCCACCGGCTCGACCTCGACGTCGATCGACGTGGCCAGCGGCTTGTGCTTGATGAACACGAGCACGACGGCGGCGAGGATCGCGAGCGGAACCATGTAGAGGAACACCGGCGTCAGCGCGTCGTTGTAGGCGCCGACGATGATCTCGCGCACCTGGTCGGGCAGGTTGTGCACCAGGTCCGGCGTGAAGCTGCCCGTGTCGCCCGCCCCGGAGGCCGGGAGTCGCTGGGTCAGCAGGTGGGCGAGGTTCGTCGCGAACAGCGACCCTACGACGGCGGAACCGACCGACGCGCCGATCTGGCGGAAGTAGTTGTTCGACGACGTCGCCGTGCCGACGACCTTCATCGAGAACGAGTTCTGCACGACGAGCACCAGGTTCTGCATGGTCATGCCGAGCCCGACACCCATGATCGCGGTGTACGCGCAGATGACCCAGACGGCCAGGCCGGGAGTCATCGTGGAGAGCAGCAGCAGGCCCACGGCGACGAGCGACATGCCCACGACCGGGTACCACTTGTACTTCCCGGTGCGCGAGATCGCGATGCCGGAGATCACCGACGTCAGCAGCATGCCGAGCATCATCGGGACCATCAGCAGACCGGCCTCGGTGGCGCTCGAACCGGTGACCATCTGCAGGTACGTCGGCAGGAAGGCCATCGCCCCGAACATCGAGATGCCGGTCAGCAGACCGCCGAGGGTGGCGACGTTGAAGTTCCGGTTGCGGAACAGGGCGAGCGGCATGATCGGCTCGGCCGCACGGCTCTCGACGAAGACGAAGGCGACCCCGGCCACGATCGCACCGGCGATCATGCCGATGATCTGCGGCGACGCCCAGGCGTACGTGGAGCCGGCCCAGGTGGTGGTCAGCACGATGCAGGTGCTCGCGATGGCGATGAGGACCATGCCCGCGTAGTCGAGGCGAGGCTTGGCCTGCACGCGCTTGGGCAGGTGGATGAACTTGATGGCCGAGACGATCGCGAGGATGCCCAGCGGCACGTTCATCCAGAACGCCCAGCGCCAGCCGGGACCCTCGGTGAAGAACCCGCCGAGCAGGGGACCGGCGACCGACGACACGGCGAACACTGCGCCCATGATCCCGCTGTACCGGCCGCGCTCACGGGCGGGCACGACGTCGGCGATGATCGCCAGCGCCAGGATCATGAGGCCACCGCCGCCGAGACCCTGCACCGCGCGGCCCACGATGAGGCTGCCCATGGAGTGCGACAGGCCGCCGATGACGGAGCCGACGAGGAAGATCGCGATCGCGCTGACGAACAGCCACTTGCGACCGACGAGGTCGCCGAGCTTGCCGTAGACGGGCATGACGATGGTCGACGCCAGGATGTAGGCGGTCGTGATCCACACCATGTGCTCGACGCCGTGCAGCTCACCGACGATCGTCGGCAGTGCGGTCGAGAAGATCATCTGGTCGAGCGACGCCAGCAGCATCGCGATGAGCAGGCCGGCGAACACCAGCAGGACGCCCTTGTGGGACGTCCCGCTCGCCGGCTGCGAGGGGGTCAGCGGCGCCCGTTCGGCTGCCGCGGTGGTCGTGGTCACGTGAGGTTCTCCCATGCTGTGGTCAGGAGCGCGTTCGCGCGCTCCTCGATCTGGTCTGCGGTGGCGGGCTCAGGCACTGTGGCCGCCTCTTTCATGGCGCCGCGCACGGCGATGGCCGCGGCGGTGATGGCGACGTCTGCCCACGCCGTGTCCTGGTCCGTGCCGACCGCGCGGGCGGCGGCGATCTGGACCAGGGCGGCGGCGAACGCCTCCTGGGTGTCCCCGAGCTGGCGGAACGCCGCGGCGAACAGGTGGGGGTGGCGACGGAGCAGCGCACGGCGCTCGTCGCGATGTCCTCCCGCCTGCAGGCTCGAGCGGATCTGCTCGACGAAGAAGCGCACGGCGACCTCGCGCAGGCTCAGGCTCTCGCCTGTCGCCACGACGGCAGCGACCATCTGGTCGATCTCCCGCGCGTCGGGCGCGTTGAGCACCGCGTCGTCCTTCGAGTCGAAGTAGTTGAAGAACGTGCGCGGGGACACGCCGGCCGCGGCGCTGATGGCCTCGACGGTGGCGCCCTCGAGGCCGTGCTCGAGCGTCAGGTCCAGAGCGGCGTCCGCGATGCGGTGCCGGGTCTCGACGCGCTTGCGCTCGCGGAGACCGAACTCGGGTGTTTGCATAACTGCATTATTGCATGACTGCAACATGCGAGTCACTGTGTCGTCGATCACGACGGGGACGACGGCGCCGGTTCAGGCCGAGATGAGCCCGTGCTCGTAGGCGTAGATCACCGCGTGCACCCGGTCGCGGACACCGAGCTTGGTCAGCACCCGGCCGACGTGCGTCTTCACCGTCGCCTCGGACACCACGAAGGTCTGGGCGATCTCGGCGTTGCTCGGCCCGCGGGCGACCAGCTCGAGAGTCTGGCGCTCGCGCTCGGTGAGCGTGCGGAGCCGGGCGTCGTCCCTGCGGTCCCGCGCGGGCCGACGATCGAGGAACGTCTCGATCATCCGCCGGGTGACCGTGGGGGCCAGGAGCGACTCGCCCGCGTGCACGGCGTGGATGCCCGCGACGAGCATCTCGGGCTGGATGTCCTTGAGCAGGAACCCGCTCGCGCCGGCCTGCAACGCGTCATAGACGTAGTCGTCCATGTCGAAGGTGGTGAGCATGATGACCTTCGCCCGGCACCCGTCGTCGGCCGTGATCTGTCGGGTTGCCTCGATCCCGTCGACGCCCGGCATCCTCACGTCCATCAGGACTACGTCGGCGGCAAGGTCGCGGGCGCCGGTGACGGCCTCCTGACCGTCGGCCGCCTCGCCGACCACCTCCACGTCGGGCTCGATCTCGAGGATCATCCGGAATCCGCGCCGGACGAGCGCCTGGTCGTCGGCGATCAGTACCTTGGTGGGTTCCGCACTCATGCGGAGACCAGGGGAAGCGTGGCGAGCAGCTCGAAGCCGCCTTCGGGGCGCGGCCGGGCCACGAGGTCGCCGCCGTAGACCGAGACCCGCTCCCGCAGACCGAGCAGACCGTGCCCCGCCTCGGCAGGCGCGGCGACGTGGTTCCCGTCGTCGCGGATCGAGAGCGTGAGCTGCTCCGCGGTGTACCCGATCCTCACCTCGGCTCGGCTGGGGGAGACCGCGTGCCTCAGTGAGTTGGTCAGCCCTTCCTGGACGAGGCGGTAGGCCGTGAGGTCCAGGCCCGGCGCCAGCGGTTGGGCCTCGCCGGTGACGGAGACGTCGACCGGCAGCCCGGCGCTGCGGAACTGCGCGACCAGGCGTTCCAGCTGGGTCAGCCCCGGCGCGGGCTCGCGGCCGTCCACGGCGCCGTCCTCGCGCAGCACACCCACCATCCGGCGCATCTCGGCCAGGGCCTGGCGGCCGGTGGACTCCACCGTCTCGAGGGCCTCGCGCTCGACCGCCTGGTCCTCGTGGAGCCTGCGGCGCACGGCGGAGGTCTGCACCGTCATGAGGCTGACGCTGTGGCCGATCACGTCGTGCAGCTCGCGCGCGATCCGGTTCCGCTCCTCCGTGACGGCCCGGACGGCTCGCTCCTCGCGGCGGAGCCGTCGTTGCTCGGTGTTCTGGGCGCTCACGCGGAGCAACGCGCCGACCAGCCAGGCGATCACCCAGGGGGACCACCACACCACCCCGCGGGCACGGGCGGTCGCCGTGGTGGGCACGGGGTCGAGCCCGATCCACGCGACACCGAGGACGGCGATGAGCACGAGGCCCCACCACGCCGGCCTGCGGCGTTCCCAGCGAGCCACGCTGTAGGCCGCGACCATCGGTGGCACCGCCACGCCGAACCCCTCCGGAGACCCGAACACCGCCCACTCGAGGATGTAGACGCCGACGATCGCCCCGAAGACCTCGAGCGGGTAGAGCCGGCGCCCGACGAGCAGCACCGCGGCCACGCCGTAGCCGAGGGCCTGCGCCCAGTGCGGCCCTTGTAGATGAGTGGCGCCGGCCCCCGTCCACACCTCGAGCTGCCCGGCGACCAGGCACGCGCCTGCGACCAGCAGGTCGAACAGCGTGGGGCGCCGCGTCACACGCCGACGCTACCGCCGTCGTGCCGCCCCTGAAGTCCTCCGTGCGGAGGATTCGCGCGTCTGACCTGGGGATGAGGCCGGGATCGGCCTGCAGGCACCCAGATCTCGTGTCGGCGGTGGACGCGCTCGCGACGGCCCCCGACCTAGCGTCGAACCGCCGCCCGATGCGGCCGAACAGAACCTTCTGACGACAACCTGTGGAGGACACTGATGATCACTCGACGAACAGCGGGGGCCGCTCTCCTGGTCTACGCGTTGGCAACTCTCACGGCGGGCGTCCTGATCGCCGCGCCTGGCGGCGACTTCGAGCCCACGGTGGTCAGCGACTTCGTCTCCAGCGGTCACACGACGACCGCCTTCGCCGCCGCCTACCTCGGCATCCTGGGGTCGGTGGCACTGCTTCCCTTCGTGCTCTGGGCGCGTGCGGAGCTGGCCCGCTTCGGCGAGCTCGCCTGGGCCCTGGGCGTGGCCGCAGCCGCCGTCGGAGTCGTCGGCTGGTTCATCACCGGAGGGGTCGCGGTCGCGATGGCCGAGGGCGGGTCCGGCGTCAGGGCAGGAGTGGCAGCTCCGACCGTCTACGCCGTGACGGAGGTCGGCAACCTGCTCGCGTGGTGCGCTCCGGCGCTCTTCGTGGGGATCGTGGCGATCATGCTCTCCCGGGGGGCGGCGCTGCCCCGTGCGCTCCGAGTCTTCTCGGCCGTGGCCGGCGTGTGCGGCATCCTCGCACCGGCCTACTTCACGTTCTTCGTGTACCTGCTGTGGGCGGTGGTCCTCGGGATCACGCTGGTCTCACGTCGCGCCCCAGCCCTCGTGTCCACGCAGCCCGCGGCAGTCTGACCACGCGGTGGCCGGCGTCAGTCGGTGAGGCGGGCGGTCGCCCGGTCGTACCGCACGAGCAACCGGGCGAACGTCAGTCGGTCCTCGTCGGACCAGTCCCCGGTGATGTGCACGAACGCCGCCCGCTGCTGACGCCGGAATCGCGCGCGCAGGGCGTCGCCCTCGGCGGTGATCGACAGGACCGTGCGCCGGCCGTCGAGCTGGGAGGCGCGGCGCTCGAGCAGGCCCGCCGCGATGCAGTCGGAGACGGCCCTGCTGGCGGCCGAGGGGTCGATGCCCAGCTGCTCCGCGAGGCCGCCGACGGTCATCTCGTCGGACGCCTCGTCGACGATGTTGAGCACGAGGTTGCGGTTGAGGTCCTTGCGGCTCGGCGCCGGGTCGACGCTGACCTGGGTGGTCCGTCGGCGCAGCCGGGAGAACGCGGCTCCCACCTCGTCCAGGAGATGGTCCTCGTCCCAGAGGGCCGGCTCCGTCGACTTCTCGGCTTCTCGGTCGGTCTCCATGGCACGACGATAGCGCGATACTTGCGATCACGCACATATATGCATATCGTCATGCATCTACTGAGGAGGCTTCCTTGATCACCAGCATCACCCACGCCCGGGTCTTCGACGGACTGCACGTGCTCGACGCGACCACCGTCACCCTCGAGAACGACCGCATCGTCGACGTCGGCGGCCCCGTCCCGCCGCACGCCGAGGTGGTGGACGCTCGCGGTGCCACCCTGGTACCCGGCCTCATCGACGCGCACGTCCACACGTCCGCACCGGCGCTCGCCCAGGCCCTCCGGTTCGGCGTCACGACGGAGCTCGAGATGCAGGGCGCCATGACCGGCGACGCGCAGCGGCGCGTCGGGGCGGACCCCGGCCTCGCCGACGTGCGCTCCTCGGGCTTCGCCCTCACGCCCCCGGGAGGCCACCCGTCCGAGCTCTTCCCCGCCGGCGAGCGCCCCGGCGGCCCGCCGCGCAGCGACGAGCCCGCCCCCGTCATGCCGTTCGTGACGACGCCCGAGGAAGCAGTCGCCTGGATCCCGCGGCTGGTCGAGGCCGGGTCGGACTACATCAAGGTGATGATCGACGACGGAACCGTCGAAGGGCACCCCGGCCTGCCGTGCCTCGACCAGGCCACCGTCGACGCGGCGGTGGCCGAGGCACACCGCCTCGACCGGATCGTCGTCGCGCACGCGCTGACCGTCGACGCCACGATGTCCGCCGTGCAGGCAGGCGTCGACGGCCTGACCCACGTGTTCATGGACCGCCCGCACACACCCGAGGTCGTCGCCGCCCTGGCCGCGGCGAACGCATTCGTCGTGCCGTGCATCGTGCTCGACGCGTCGATGATGGGTCTCACGGGGGAGGCGTTCGCCGCGGACCCGCGGGTCTCCTCGCGCCTGGACCCGGCCTGGCTCGCCGCCCTGAGGTCGAGCATCGCCCGGTACCCCGCGGGCAACCTCGACGACGTCCTCGCCACGGTCGCCGCGCTGCACCGAGCGGGCGTCGACCTGCTCGTCGGCTCGGACGCGTCCGTGCCCGTCCCGTACCTGGGAGGCGTCGCCCACGGCGCGAGCGTGCACCACGAGCTGCAGCTGCTCGTCCGCGCCGGCCTCACGCCGGTCGAGGCGCTGCGGGCCGCCACGTCCGTGCCCGCTCGCCGGTTCGGGCTGGACGACCGTGGCCGGATCGCCCCCGGCCTGCGCGCGGACCTGCTCTTGGTCGACGGCGACCCGACCACCGACATCGCCGACACGTTGGCGCTGCGCACCGTCTGGCGCGCGGGGGTCGCACGGGCCCTCTGACCCCACCCGTCCGAGGTCCCACCGCCCAGGCGCCGGGCGGTGGGACCCTCGCGAGCTACAGGTCCACGTTGGCGCCCATGACCACGGTCCGGTCCGGTGGCAGGTGGAACGCCTCGGCGCGGCTCGCCGCGTTGCGCGACATCCAGACGAAGAGCCGCGCACGCCAGCTCCGTCGATGGGGGACTCCGGCGACGTGCACGGTGAGGACCGACAGGAAGTAGTGCGCGTCGTCGACGTCGAACGAGAGCTCGGGACTCTGGCCGACCGCCAGCGCGAGGCCCCGCGGGATGTCCTGGCTGTCGTTGAACCCGACACGCACGCAGACGTGCACGATGCCGTCGTCGTTGTAGCCGAGGTCGTCGACGACGACGCGGTCGACGTGCCGGATGTGCGGGACGTTCTCGTTGATGATCTGCACGATGACCACCTGCTCGTGCAGCACGCGGTTGAACGCGACGTGCGAGCGCAGAGCCAACGGTGCGGTCAGCTTGTTCGGATGGGGGAACACCGCCAGCCCGGGCACCCGCGGGACGCCGCTGTCGCGGATCATCGCCACGAACTCGTCGAGCGGCCCTTCCAGCTCGCTGCGCCGGGCGAGGAGCCGCGCGGCGCCCGCGCGCCACGTCGTCATGAGCGTCACCACGATGGCGGCGAGGAGCAGCGGGAGCCAGCCGCCGCTGACGATCTTGGTGAGGTTGGCGGCGAAGAAGACGACCTCCAGGCCGAGGACGACGACGCCGTACGCGACGACCTTCCACATCGCCCAGTGCCACACCCGCTTCGCGAGCAGCAGGAACAGCAGGCTGGTGAGCAGCAGCGTCCCGGTGACGGCCAGGCCGTAGGCGGTGGCCAGCCGACTCGAGCTGCCAAACACCGCGATCAGCACGAGCACGCCGACGAACAGGATCCAGTTGACCGCCGACACGTAGATCTGGCCGCCCGCGTGGCGCGACGTCTGCCGGACGGTCAGCCTCGGCAACAGGCCGAGGCGGACGGCCTGCCGGGACACCGAGTAGGCCCCGGAGATGACCGCCTGTGACGCGATGACCGTCGCGAGCGTCGCCAGCGCCACCAGCGGCAGCGTCGCCCAGGTGGGTGCGAGGTGGAAGAACGGGTTGTCGATGGTGCCGGGGTCGTCGAGGATCATGGCCCCCTGGCCGAGGTAGTTCAGCGTCAGGGCAGGGAACACGACGGCGTACCAGCCCATCCGGATCGGCCCCGTCCCGAAGTGGCCCATGTCGGCGTAGAGCGCCTCCGCGCCGGTGATCGTCAGCACGACGGCACCCATGGCGACGAACGCCGTGAACGGGTGCTCGACGACGAACACGACGGCGTAGGTGGGCGACAGCGCGCGCAGGATCGCGGGGTTCTCCGCGATGTGCGGCACGCCCAGGACCGCCAGGACGACGAACCACAGCGCCATCACCGGGCCGAACGCCCGCCCGACCACCTCGGTGCCGCGTCGCTGGACGAGGAACAGCACCGTGAGGACGGCCACCGAGGCCGGTAGCACCAGCCGCTCGAAGGACGGGTCCGCCACGACGACGCCCTCGATCGACGACATCACCGAGATCGCCGGCGTGATCACGCTGTCGCCGTAGAACAGGGCCGCGCCGAAGATGCCCAGCGCCATGGCCACCGCGAGCCGCCGCCGGTCCGGCAGCTTCTCGCGCAGCAGCGCGACCAGCGCCAGGATGCCGCCCTCGCCGTCGTTGTCGGCCCGCATGACCAGCGCGACGTAGTTCACAGACACGACGATCGCGATGGACCAGAACACCATCGAGATCACGCCGTACACGTCGACGGGCGTCGGCAGGACGTGGTTGTGGTCGATGCTGAAGACCGTCTGCAGCGAGTACAGCGGGCTCGTGCCGATGTCTCCGAAGACCACCCCCAACGCCCCGAGCGTCAGCACGGTCCGGGTGCCGTGCCTGGCCCGTGGGGTCTCGCGGACGTCGGTGAGGCCGCTCGGCGTCTGGCTTCGTGTCACCGCGGCATCGTGGCACGCTCCTCGGCCGATCGGCGTCGGCGCTCACCCGCTGCGCTCGAGGTCTGTTGCCGACGCATCCCGTGCAGCACACTGCACGGATGAGGGCGGACGCGCCCGGAAGCACGGTGCCCCTCCGGGTGAATCTGCTGGGGGGCTTCGACGTCCGCGTCGGAGACCAACCGGTCCTGGACTCGTGGCGGTTGCACCGGGCCAAGTCGCTGGTCAAGCTGCTGGCGCTCGCCGAGGGGCACCGGATCCATCGGGACGTGGTGACCGAGACGCTCTGGCCGGGTCTCGACCGGGCGGCGGCGGCGAACAACCTTCACCAGGCGCTGCATGCGGCGCGGCGCGCCCTCGGGTCGGCCGGGGGCAGCCCCGAGCTGCTGCGCCTGCACGACGACATCATCACGCTCGGCCGCGTCGGGGCCGTGCAGAC
The DNA here is from genome assembly GCF_056406355.1 of Cellulomonas sp. P1_C4. Classification (NCBI taxonomy): domain Bacteria; kingdom Bacillati; phylum Actinomycetota; class Actinomycetes; order Micrococcales; family Cellulomonadaceae; genus Cellulomonas; species Cellulomonas sp. P1_C4. Next base: position 189,402 of record NZ_JBFUAI010000013.1, read on the forward strand.
CGACGTTGAGGACTTCGAGGCGGCGGCGCGTGCGGCGCTGGAAGGCGGTCGGGCGGAGGACTGCCAGGCGGTGCTCGACCGCTTCGCCGCCGACCTCTTGCCGGAGGACCGGTTCGAGGACTGGGCCGACGAGCACCGTCGCCGGCTCGACCGGCTCCGCGCAGCAGTCGAGGGTGTCCTGKCCGAGGCACTGGTCGACGCGGGCCGGGCAGAGGAGGCAGTCCGACTGCTCCAGGCCTCGGCCGACGCTCACGCCACGGACGAGAGGCGTCAGCGGATCCTGATCCGGGCTCTCGACGCGACCGGTCGGCACTGGGACGCGCTCGAGGCCTACGAGTCGCTGCGGTCGACGCTGGAGGAGCGGTACGGATCGTCTCCCGAGCCGGCGACCGTCGAGCTGCAGCGCCGGGTGCTCGCCGGGCAGGTCCCGCTCGCCCATCGAGCCGCCACCAACCTCCCGGTGGCCGCGACCACGTTCGTGGGTCGCCACCGGGAGCTGGCCGAGCTGCACGTGCTGGTGGACCGCACCCGGCTGCTCACCCTGAGCGGCCCGGGCGGGGTGGGCAAGACTCGACTGACCGTCGAGCTGGCCCGCCAGCTGACGACCTCGCCGGCCTTCCCGGACGGCGTGTGGTTCGCCGACCTCTCCGGCCTGAGGGACGGCGCCCACGTCACGTCCACCGTCGCGGCCGCTCTCGGACTGACCTCACTCGACGCGGCCGTCCGTCCCGCTGCGGTCGCCGACCTCGTGGCTGAGCGGCGACTGGCCGTGGTCCTCGACAACTGCGAGCACGTGCTCGACGCGACCGCCGTGCTGGTCGAGGCGATGCTCGCGCGCAGCACCGGACTCCTCGTCCTGGCGACGAGCCGCGAGCCTCTGCACCTCCCCGGCGAGGTGGTCTGGCGCGTTCCTTCGCTGGGCCTTCCCGACGCCGGACGGGTGGTCGACCCGGCGGCGACGGCCCAGCACGAGTCGGTCCAGCTCTTCGTGCGGCGGGCCGTCGAGGTGGCTCCGCAGTTTCGTCTGGACGCGTCGAACGCGACAGCCGTGGCCCGCATCTGTCGTCGCCTGGACGGCATCCCGCTGGCGTTGGAGTTCGCCGCCGCGCGCGCCGCCCACCTCGCCCCGGCAGAGATCGCCGGGCTGCTCGACGACGCCCTGACGACCCTCACCGGCAGGACACGACGTGCGCCGGACCGCCAGGTCACCCTCGAGGCGACGCTCGACTGGAGCCACGACCTGCTCGAGCCGGACGAGCAGGTCCTCCTGCGCCGGCTGTCAGTCTTCGCCGGGGGATTCAGCCTCCTCGCCGCGGAAGATGCCTGTGCCGGTGGCCTGTCGCGGGAGGTCCGCGACGTCCTCGCCGGCTTGGTCGACAAGTCGCTCGTGGTCGCAGACACGAGCCCCGCAGCCGAGGCCCGCTTCCGGCTCCTCGAGGTGGTCCGGCAGTATGCCGCCCGGCGCCTGGCCGACGCCGGCGAGGCGGCGGAGCTGATGCGCGTCCATGCGCTGTGGTACGTCCGGCGCGCGGCGGTGCTGGACGCCGAGCGCAACGGGCCGGTCGCCCGCGAGCCGGACGCGTGGTTCGCGCTCGAGCTGGAGAACCTGCGCGTGGCGCTGGAAACCGCCCTGCACGAGAACCCTGACGGCGCCCTGGAAGCGGTACTCGCCGCGTGGCGCCTCCTGCTGGCGCGCGGCATGCACGCCGAGGGGCGTCGGTGGCTGTCCCGCGCGCTGGATGCGTCGACCACCCGGGGCGATCTCCGGGCGCGCGGATTGTTCGCGATGGCCGTCTTCGAGGTCCGGCTCGGGCGCGCGGCGCTCGCCGCCGACCTCGGTGCCGAGATCGCGGCGATCGGCCGCGGACTTGCCGATCCGGATCGCGCCGCCGAGACCTTCCAGCAGGAGGCGCTGCTGACGATGCTGGCCGGCGACTGGTCGCGCACCGATCGGGTCGTCGCAGCAGCGGGTTCCCTAGTGGCGGCGTCTCCCGGTGCGTCGGCCGCGCACCACCACCTGCGCGCCCTGCTCGACCTCAGCCGGGGTGATATCGAGGCCGCCCTCTCCACCGGCCTGCAGGCCGTGACCATCTTGGACCGGATGCCCCATGACGCCCCGCCGTTCTTCCCCGTGTGCTCGTTGGCGTTCTCCGTGGGGCACGCGAGGGGTCTGCACTTCCCGGTCTTCGAGGAGACCATGCTCGCCGGGCGACGAGTCGGCGTGGCGCAGGCGACGGGATACGTGTGGTCCACGCTGGCAGCGGCCGAACGCATGGACGCGCGGTACGCAGCAGCAACGGCCGCACTCGACCGGGCCGGGCGGACCTTCCGTGCTCTCGATGACAGGGCGGGCCAGGCCCACGTCCAGGTCCAGCGCGGCCACCTCCTACGGGAGATGGGCGACCCGGAATCGAGTCGCGGCTGCTTCACGTCCGCGGTCGACCTGCGTGCCGGCATCCAGGACCAGCGCGGCACCGCGATCGCACTGACCGGCCTCGCCGTCTCCGAGGCCGCTCTCGGGAGAGTGTCGCGAGCGCGCTCCCTGGCCGGCGAGGCGTGGCGGCTGCTGGAGGGATCCGGGGACCTCCCCGGTCGATCCGGAGCCCTGGACAACCTCGCCGCGGTCGAGGTCCTCTCCGGGCAGCTCGACCGCGCCGCCGACGCCGTCGAGAGGGCCTTGTCGCTCGCGGCCGTCCCGTCCACGTACCGCTCCGTGGGGTGGGAGCACGCACTCCTGGCCGGACTGCGACTTCGCCTCGGGGACACCGAAGGCGCCGCGGCCGAGCTCGACGCCGCGCACGCCGTGTTCCACGAGATCGGCGAGCGGCGCGGACTCGCCGTGGTGGGCCGGCTCGGCGGCCGGATCGGTCGTGCAAAGCCGATGCTCAGGGGGCGCGAGCGAGGATCGGCGTGATCCAGCCTGACGACCCGGGAGGTAGCAGAGATGAGCATCCAGTCGATCGGCGAGGCGACGCTCGCTGAGTTCCGCGACGCCCTCGAGGGCTCGATGGTCGCCCCGACAGATCGCGACTACGACGAGGCGCGACACGTCTGGAACCACGCCATCGACCGGCGCCCGGCCGCCGTCGTGCGCTGCGCCGGCGTCGCGGACGTCGTCGCCGCCGTGCGCTTCGCCAGCAGCGAGGGGCTGCCCGTCGCGGTCCGCGCCGGCGGGCACAGCGTGGCCGGCTTCTCCACGTGCGACGGCGGGCTGGTCCTCGACCTGGGCCCGATGCACGCGGTGCACGTCGACCCGGTGGCACGAACGGCCCGGGTCCAGGGAGGCGCCGTGTGGAAGCACGTCGACCGGGAGAGCCAGGTGCACGGACTGGCAACGACCGGTGGTCTGGTCTCGTCCACCGGTGTCGGCGGCTTCGCCCTCGGCGGGGGCATCGGACATCTGGCCCGCAAGTACGGCCTGACCTGCGACAACCTCGTGTCCGCGGAGGTGGTGACAGCCGACGGCCGGGTGCTGCGGGCCAGCTCGGAGGAGAACGTCGACCTCTACTGGGCCTTGCGCGGCGGCGGGGGCAACTTCGGCGTGGTCACCTCGATGGAGCTGGCCATGCACCCGGTCGGGCCCGTCGTCCTGGGCGGCGTCATCTTCTACCCCGGCGACCAAGCCGCTCAGGTCCTCGCCGGCTGGCGGGACGCCGTTTCCGGGACGCCGGACGGCCTCACCTCCCTGGTCAACCTCACCTCCGCGCCGMCGCTGCCGATGCTGCCCGTCGACGTCCACGGGACCAAGGTCGCCGCGGTGGTCGCGTGCTGGACAGGTGCTGCCGACGTGGGTGAGGAGGTCCTGCGGCCGCTGCGGACCCTCGGCGACCCGATCGCCGACCTGCTGGGCCCGATCCACTACGTCGACCTCCAGCAGCTCGTCGACCCGCTGTGGACCCGAGGCGCCTCGAACTACTTCACCTCCGCGTTCCTCGACGAGCTCCCCGACGCCGCGGTGGAGCTGTACGCGGACGCGCACAGGCGTGCCGCCGGACCGCCCGCCCTCTGCGAGCTGCATGTCCACCAGCTCGGCGGAGCGGTCGGACGGGTCCCGACGGACGCGACGGCGTTCGCCGAAAGACGCGCACCGTTCGTGATCAACTGCCTCGCCCGGACCTCGGTGGCGGCCGAGTCGGCGCCGCTGGTGGACTGGGCCAGGGCGACGCGCGACGCGATGGCACCGTTCGGCAGCGGGGCGATGTATGTCAACTTCACCGGTGAGGGAGAGCCTGCCCGAGCCCGAGCCTGCTACCCGCCGCAGACCTACGAGCGCCTGTCCGACGTCAAGCTCCGGCACGATCCGGGGAACATGTTCCGGTTCAACCAGAACGTCCTGCCCGCTTCGATGGCAGCGGCGTGAGTCGTCATGTCGGCGGGCTGGGACGTGGTCGTCGTCGGTGGTGGCGCTGCCGGATGCGTGCTCGCCGCCCGCCTGAGCGAAGACCCGTCGCGGCGGGTGCTGCTGCTCGAGGCCGGGCCCGACCATCGGGTGGACCCACCCGACGATGTCCGTGACGGTCGCCGAGCGACCATGCAGCACGACTGGGGCTACACCGAGGCGCCCGGCCCCGACGGCGCGGCACGACCCCTGCCGCGCGGGCGGCTGCTGGGAGGGTGCTCGTCGACCAACGCCACCTTCGCCCTGCGGGGTCACCCCGGCGACTACGACGCCTGGGCGCGGGCCGGCAACCCGGGATGGTCGTTCGCCGACGTGCTCCCCGACTTCATCCAGCTGGAGACCGATGCGGACCACGGCTCGGAGTCCTGGCACGGGGACAGGGGGCCGCTGCCGATCCGCCGGTACTCCGACGCCGAGCTGACCGACGTCGCGAGGGCCGGAGAGGAGGCGCTTCGGGACCTCGGCTGCGCACAGGTCTCGGACCTCAACGCCCCGGGAGCCGTCGGCGTCGGTCGGATCCCGACGAACTGTCTGGACGGGAGCCGGGTCAGCACGGCGATCGCGTACCTGCCGCGCGACGGGGAGAGGGCGAACCTCACCGTCACCTGCGGCGTCGAGGTGCGCGACCTGCTTCTCGAAAGCGATCGGGTCGTGGGGGTCCGGCTGCTGCCGGGGGAGGTCGTCCACGCCGACGGGGTCGTGCTCTGCGGTGGCGCCTACGGCAGCCCGGTGCTGCTCCTGCGGTCCGGGATCGGTCCGGCTGAGCAGCTCGAGGCTGTGGGTGTCCGGCCGCGGGTCGACCTGCCCGGGGTCGGCGCCAACCTCGCAGACCACCCGGTTGTCTCCGTCGACCTGCGCCACCCCGGACCCGTCGACCCGGTCCCGGTCTTTCAGGTCGCCGCCACGGCCCGGACCGACGGCGCGGATCCGACCGGTCCGCCCGACCTGCAGCACATGGTCGGTGGGCCCTACCTCGACGGCGGGGCTGCGGCGTTCTTCGTCGGGACCGCACTGCTCAAGCCGCGCTCGCGGGGCAGCATCCGACTGGTCGACGACGACCCCACGACGGCCCCGGCCATCGACCTCGGGTACTTCCGCGAGCCCGCGGATCTCGACCGGCTCGCCGAGGGGTTCGCGCGCGCGTGGGATGCCTGCCGGCAGGGAGCCGTCGCCCACCTCTCCGGAGGGGCCGAGCTGAGGCCCGGCCACGACGTCCGGCCCGGTGATCGAGCTGCGCTGCGGTCGTGGATCCCGCGGGCCGTGTGGACGTACCACCACCCCGTCGGCACCTGCGCGATGGGTCCCGACGCTGCCCAGGGAGCGGTCGTCGACGCGAGCGGGCGAGTCCACGGCGTGGCCGGCCTGTGGGTGGTCGACGCGTCGGTGATGCCCGACATCCCGTCGGCCAACACCCATGTGCCCACGATCATGATCGCCGAGCACGTCGCGAGTCGGTTCGCCGGCCAGGGTCGTCGTCCCGTCGCTCTCGTGGGTGAGACCGCCGAACGCCGGTTCCCCCTGGCGGTGCCCGGCCACCCGGAGCGCGTAGACGGCGAGCTCGTCCGGACCGCGTGACCGGTTCACGAGACGGCGACCTTCGACAGCGGTCCCGTCGTGGGCGCCCGCCCCCGTCGCGGGAGCCGCCGGCGCGGGGGAGTCGACCCGGCGGGGGTTCACGGCAGTGCGCGTGAAGTCGATTGCGAATCCTCGCCGCTGCTGTGTAGCGTCCGGACCATCGTGAGCCGTCGATGGGAGGTGAGACCCGTGAACGCAGTATCCGCACCGGGTGCTCCCTGCAGTCCACGATCGCGCGACTGAGCTGGTCGCCATCGGGAGCCGCCCACCAAGCACTCCGCGAAAGGCGACTCCCATGAACACCACACCCTCGTCACGCTCCGTGTCGGCGACCGCCGCCGACCAGGATCAGCCGCAGATCGACGCCACCACGCGAGTGCCCGCCACGGGCGAGCGCGCGTTGGTCCTCGGTGGCGGCGGATCGACGGGCAACGCCTGGCTGATCGGCGTCATCGCCGGACTGTTCGATGCCGGCCTGGACGTCACCACGGCGGACCTGACGATCGGCACGTCAGCCGGCGCGACGGCCGCGGCCCAGATTGCCGGCGCGACCGTGACCGAGCTTCTCGCCGCCACCCTTGCCGCCGCACCCCCGCAACGGCCCGCTCCGGTCGGCGGACGCGCCCCCGGACCGGTGGCCGACCATCTGGAGCGGTTCAGGCAGATCATCGCCGCTTCCGCGGATGCGGCGGACATGCGCCGCAGGATGGGCGCGGCGGCGCTCGCTAAGGATGCGGCGTCGGACGGCTCCGCGCAGGCGCGGTGGCGCGCCGTCGTCGCCGCCCGGCTCCCCGGTGCGCGGTGGCCGGAACGGACAGTGCTCATCACGGCGGTCGATGCCCATACCGGCGAACCGATCGTGTTCGACCGCCACAGCGGAGTCGACCTGGTCGACGCCGTCGCCGCGAGCACGTCCGGCGGTGGCTCAGCGTTCCGCATCGGGGACAGTCACTACATCGACGGCGGCTACCGATCCAATGCCGAGAACGCGGATCTGGCGGCCGGCTACGGCCGGGTGCTCGTGCTGTCACCCCTGGGCGGCAGGTCGATGTATCCGCCGGAGTGGAGGGTGCATCTCGCGGCGCAGGTCGAGGCGCTCCGCTCAGGCGGCAGCAGGGTCGAGACGATCTTCCCGGACAGCAGCTCCGAGCACATGTTCGGCGCCAATGCGATGGATCTGTCGATGCGGCCGCTCGCCGCGCGAGCCGGGTACGAACAAGGCCGAGCCCTGGCCGGGCAGCTCGCCGAGCTCTGGCGCTGACGTCCGATCGACTCTCGGCGGGTCACGACGGGGAAGGCCCGCGGGCGGGTCGGCCGAGAGTCAGGAGGTCGGCGATCTCGTCGAGCACGCGGTCGGGCTGCTCGAGGTAGGTGAAGTGGCCGCCGGGCAGGACGGCGAGACGCGCGTTCGGGATCGCGTCGGCGATCCGGCGCACGACGGCGAGGGGGACGAAGTCGTCGTCGCCGTGGATGACGAGCACCGGGACGTCGAGATCACCGAGCAGCGGTACGAGGTCGTAGTCGGGCCGGGACCACGTGTCCGCGTAGAGCCCCTCCTCGATCGCGCGCGCCACGACGACGCCCTGGGGCGAGAACGTGGTGCGGAGTCGGCGGACGACGATGTCGAGCAGGGCGGGGTCGCGCACGGTCGTCGCGAAGTGCAGGCGGTAGTACTCGGCGTCGGTGGCGATGTCGCCGGCGCGGAACGCCGGCGAGGCGCGGAGCTCAGCCATCCGCCGGCTCTGCTCGCCCGGGCGCCGCCGACCCAGCTCGAGCCGGAAAGCCTGGGCGTCTTCGTGCGAGACCGGTGCCGAGTTCATCAGGACGAGATGGGAGACGCGGTCCGGGTGCGCCAGCGCGTACTCGAGCGCCAGCAACCCGCCCCAGGAGTGTCCGACGAGGGCCGTCGACGCGAGCCCGGCCGAGGCGCGGACCCGGTCGAGGTCCTCGACCTCCGACGCCATCGTCACCGGCCCGGGGTCGCTGCCGTCGAACGAGCGACCCCGCCCACGCTGCGCATAGGAGATGACCCGGAACCGGTCGCCGAGCCGACCCATCTCCGGGAGCAGGTACTCGTCGTCGAAGTCGGGCCCGCCGTGCACGACGACGACCGGCTGCCCGCGGCCGGTCTCCCGGACGCGCAGGCGGCCGCCGTCGACGGGGACCGAGCTCTCGCGCACGATCATGCCTACCGCTCGAGGTCACGAGAGCGCGAGTCCCCGTGAGGCATCCATCCATCTCACGGTCGACGATCACACCCACGGCGAGCTCGAGCCTCGCTACGTCGGGCGTCCGATTGGTGGATTCGCGCCCCGGAACAGTCTGCTCATCGACGGTTGACACCGGCCACCGACAGGACGACCTTGGGGTTCGTTCGCGACCGCAGCCCAGAGGTAGGACGGTGTCATGGCTACGTCGATCTTCGCGCGCATCGGCGCGATCAAGGGTGAGTCGCGGGATGCCAGGCACAAGGACGAGATCGAGGTTTTGTCGTGGTCGTGGGGCGTGTCCCAGTCGGGTCCCGCGGGCCACCCAGGAGGCGGCGGCGTCGGCAAGGCGAGCTTTCACGACTTCGACTTCCGGCATCACATCGACAAGGCGTCGCCGCTGCTGATGAAGGCGTGCGCGACGGGGCAGCACATCGCCGATGCCACGATCACGGTCCGCAAGTCGGGTGCGGGCCAGCAGGAATACCTGATCATCAAGATGACCGACGTCCGCGTGACGAGCGTGTCCACGAGCGCCGACTCCGAAGGGGACGGCGCGGTCGAGGGCGTCGTGCTCACGTTCGTGAAGGTCGACCTCGAGTACAAACCGCAAAAGGCGGATGGCTCGCTGGATGCTGGGATCCACTTCAAGTACGACGTCAAGGCGCAGAAGGAGGGCTGAGACCCTGTCGCGCGAGACGGTCGGCTAGACGGGGTCGCCGGCTGGCAGCGCGAGCCGGCCACGCGCGCGAGCTGCTCGTGTTCGGGGCGTCCTCGGCCATCGGGCTCGCGCTCGTCCGACGCGTGAGGGACCGTCGGACCGCTGCGGTGCTCGTCGCGGCGACGGCGCTCGTCGCGGTGTCGCTGCTCGCCTCGTCGTCGTCGTCGACGGTCGCCCCGTCGCCGGGCTGGTGGTGCTCGTCGTGTGGGGACTCGCCTCCGGCACGCTGCCTCCTCTCGCCCAGACGCTCATCATGCGGGTCGCCGGGCCCCAGCACCGGAGCACCGCCGGCACCGTCATCCCCGTGGTCTTCAACGGCGGGATCGCCGTCGGGGCCGCGCTCGGCAGCGTCGTCGTCGACCGGGCGGGGACCGCGGCGCTGTCGGTGCCGGCCGCGCTGATCGTGGCCGTGGCGACCGTCGGGCTCGTCTTCGCGACCAGGTCACCCGTGGGCGAGCGGGTCAGTGGCCCCGAGCTGCCTGCGCCGCGGCGGGCCACGGCATCGTCAACCTGACGCGGTCGGCGTTGAATGAGTCCATGCCGTCAAGCAAGGAGTGGAGCGGGCAGGTGGCGCTCGTGACCGGCGCCTCCGGGTCGATCGGCGCGGAGGTCAGCCGTGTCCTGGCCGCCGGCGGGGCGTCGGTGGGCGTCGTCGGCCGGGACCGGGAGGCGCTCGACGGGCTCGTCGCCGAGATCGAGGCCGCCGGTGGCACGGCACAGAGGCACGTGGCCGACGTCCGGGACGCGGAGATGCTCGCCGACGTCGTGGCCGCGCTGCCCGGCCCGGTCGACGTGCTGGTGCCGCTCGCGGGCGGCGACGGCGCGCCTTCTGCGACTGCGGAGCTCGACCCGGTGCGCTGGCGTGCGGTGATCGAGACCGACCTCACGTCCGTGTTCCTCACCGTGCACGCGGCCCTCCCCGGCATGCTCGCCTCCGGTCGAGGCGTGATCGTGACCGTGGCGTCGACCGCGGGACGGCGGCCGTCCGGGGCGAACGCGGCCTACGCGGCGGCAAAAGCCGGTGTCGTGATGCTCACCGAGCACCTCGCCAAGGAGTACGCGTCCGCGGGGATCCGGGTGAACTGCGTCGCGCCCTCGATCGTCGAGACCGCGAAGCTGCGCTCACGCATGCCGGCGAGCGCCCTGGCGGGGGTCGCGTCGCAGGTACCGCTCGGCCGGATCGGGCAGCCGGCCGACGTCGCCGCCGCGATCGCGTACCTCGCGTCCGACGCCGCGTCGTGGGTGACCGGCACGACGTTGGACGTCACCGGGGGAATGACGTTGTGAGGGTCGGCTAGGTCCGGATCTACACGTTCGGGCGGGTGAGGCTGATGGAGTCCAGCGCCCGGGCCGGCGTCGCCTGCAGCTGGAACAGGCGTCGCTGCACGGTCGGTGGCAGCCGTGCTGCCAGACGAATGAGCTCCGGCAGGACCCGGACGGCGATGGTGGTCCGGGGGATCAGGGTGGACATGATCGCCGGCCCGATGGCGCGGGCCTTCACGGCGAGCTCGCGCACGCCGTCCTCGTACGCACGCAGACCTGCTTCGTCGTCTCCGTGGGCTCGCGCCAGCTCCTGGGCGAGGACGTAGGCGCCGACGACGGCGACACTGGTCCCGCCGCCGACGGCCGGGCCGGGGGAGTAGCCGGCGTCGCCGACCAGCGCGACTCGTCCCGTCGTCCAGCGGTCCATCACGACCTGGGAGATCGAGTCGAAGTAGAAGTCCTCGGCGGCATCCATCTCGGCCAGCATCCTCGGGATCGCCCAGCCATCGCCGGCATAGATCTGGTGCAGCGCCCGCTTCTGCCCGTCGACGTCGCGGTGATCGAGCTGGAGCTCGTCGTCGCGCCGGAACAGGAACCCTCCTCTGGCCGACGTCGTCCCGTGGACCGGGTAGATCGCCGCGACCCGGCCCGGCGCGTTCCAGACCACCATGCGGCCCTGCAGGCCGAGATGGTTGGGCATCGCCACGAAGGCGAGGTAGCCGCCGAGGAATCGACGGAACTTGTCCTCGGGCCCGAACACGAGGCGGCGGACGATCGAGTGCAGCCCGTCGGCGCCGATCACGAGGTCGAACCGGTCGGCTGCCGAGTGCTCGAACCGCACGTCGACGCCGTCGGGCTCCTCGTGGATCGATCGGATGGAGTCCTCGAACACGTAGTGCACGCGCTCTCGCGTCGCTTCGTACAGGATGCTGGCCAGCTCGCCGCGCATGATCTCGACGTGCCGGCCCGAGATCCCCGCGACGAGTTGACTCATCGGCACGGCGAGCTCCCGCCCGCCGCGACGCTGGAACGACACGACCTCGGTTCGGGTGCGGGCGTCGATGACCGCGGGGAGCACGCCTGTCCATTCGGCCACGTCCATCGCCGGCCCGAACAGGTCCACCGCGTGGCCACTGGTCCGCACCCGGGCGAGCGGCATCCGCTCCACGACCGTCACATCGAAGCCGTGCCGATCGAGCCAGTACGCGGCGGTCGGGCCCGCGACGCTGGCGCCCGAGATCAGGACGTGCCGGGCGGACCCAGGCATGTCATCCACCGTAGCGCGGGTCTGCCTGGTCCAGTCGCCGTGACCGCCTGGGTATCAGAGGAGGCCCGCGGGCGTCCCGGTCGGCGCCCGACAGGAGTAGACCGAGAACACCGAGATGTCGGCGGCCACTCAACGTTTCCCCGCGGCGGCTCGTCTACCTCTGTGACGGCCTACGCACCGGAAGGGGGCCGCGATGAACCGTTGGGAGCCGGTCCTCACGGACCTGGTGCGCACCCGTGGCGGCGCGCTGGTTCGGTACGCGCAGCTGCTGTGCGGGGACCGGCGTGAGGCCGAGGACCTCGTCCAGGACGCGCTGGTGCGGGTCTTCACGACGACGCGTCGGCCGCAGGGCAGTGGCCCGGGCGACTTCGCCGCGCTGGAGCACCTCGAGGCCTACGTGCGTCGCACGGTACTCAACCTCTACCTCGACGGGTACCGCCGACGGCGGCGGTGGGGCGCGGTGAAACACCTCCTTGGTGCGCAGGACTCAGCCGTCGGGCCGGACCAGGCGAGCCCGGAGCACCTGGACCTCGACGCCGCGCTCGCCGCGCTGCCGCCGCGCCAGCGGGCCTGCGTCGTGCTGCGCTTCTACGCCGATCTCACCGTGCCGCAGATCGCCGAGGACCTCGGCGTCTCCCCCGGGGCGGTGAAGCGTCACCTGCACGACGCCAACGCGAAGCTCGCCATGAGCCTCACACCTGTCGGAGAGGAGGAGTGACATGAACCTCGAGGAGCTGCTGCGCCGGGAGCGGGACGTCGTCCCTCCGAACCCGCTCGTCGACCGCACGGACCAGATCGTCAGCCGGGTCCGCCGTCGTCGGCGTGCTCGCGTCGCGACGGTGGCCGTCGGGAGCGTGGCCGCCCTCGCCGCCCTCGCCGTCGTCGCCGTCGTCGTCGTCGTCGTCGGACAGCTGCTCCCGAAGGCGACCGCACCGGCACAGCCGAGCCCGACCACGGTCCGGGCGCTGCCGTCGGGCGACGGTGTGGCGCCGCTGGAGCCGGGCCGTTATGTGTTCCCGGTGATGGACGGCGCGCCGGAGCTGCTCCCGGTGGTGTCGGTGCCTGCGGGCTTTGCCGCCACGGATGACGCCAGCGGTGTCACGGTGGGTGCCGATGCCGCCGACGACGGCAGGATGCTGCTGATCTGGGAGATCGACAGCGTCTACTCCCACCCGTGCGACACGACTCGGCGCACTGTCGCCGTCGGACCCACGGCGGCCGACCTTGCCGACGCCCTGGCCGCACAGCCGATGCGCGACGGCACCACCCCCGTCCCGGTGACGATCGGCGGCTACGACGGGTTC
>NZ_JBFUAI010000014.1:0-137081 GCF_056406355.1 Cellulomonas sp. P1_C4
GTTCCCGCCCGGCTCGACGAGCGCGCCGAGCGCCGCGTCGACCGCGTCCGGCAGCGGCTGCAGCGCCGTGACCGGCACCGGCAGCTGCTCGGCCAGCGCGCCGGGCCATCCCCCGCTGATCCCGATCTCGAAGCGGTCCGCGCACACGTGCTGGCGCCCGCTGCGGCACCGGGCGCAGTGCCCGCAGCCGAGCATCGTGTCCCCGGTGACCCGACGCCCGAGCCAGGCGGCATCGACGCCGTCACCGACCGCGGACACCGTCCCGCACCACTCGTGCCCGAGCCGCAGGGGGTACTCGGCGAGTCCGCTGCCCAGGTACTGCATCTCGCCGGTGAAGAACTCGACGTCCGTGCCGCAGACGCCCACCCGTTCCACGTCGACCACCACCTGGCCGGCGCGGACGTCCGGCGGGGCGACGTCCTGGACCTCCCCCGCCCGGGGGCCTGTGAGCACGAACGCCCGCATCAGCGCGGCGCCACGACGACCTGGCGCTGGGTGCCCAGGCCGTCGATGCCCAGCTCGACCACGTCGCCGGGCTGCAGGTAGACCGGGGGCCGCAGGCCCATGCCGACGCCCGGCGGGGTCCCCGTGTTGATGAGGTCGCCGGGCTCCAGCACCATGAACTGGCTGAGATACCGGACGATCTCGAACGGGTCGAACACCATCGTCGACGTGCTGCCGTCCTGCCGGCGCACGCCGTTGACGTCGAGCCACATCCGCAGGTCGAGCACGTCGTCGATCTCCTCGGGCGTCGCCAGCCAGGGCCCCGCGGGGTTGAAGGTCTCGGCCGACTTGCCCTTCGACCACTGCCCGCCCCGCTCGATCTGGAACGCCCGCTCGCTCACGTCGTTGCAGACCAGGTACCCGGCGATCGCGTCCCGCGCGGCGTCGTGGTCCTCGAGGTAGCTCGCCCGCCGACCGATCACGACGCCGAGCTCCACCTCCCAGTCCAGCTTGGTCGACCCGCGGGGCTGCCGGACGTCGTCGTKCGGCCCGACCAGGGTGTTCGGCGACTTGGTGAACAGGATCGGCTCGTCCGGGACCGCCTGCCCCGTCTCGGCGGCGTGGTCGCGGTAGTTGAGCCCGATGCACAGGATCTGGTGGGGTCGGGCGATCGGCGCCCCGACCCGCAACCCCTGCAGCGGCTCCACCCGGCCGGCGGCGACCCGCTCGGCGACCACGTCGCGCAGCGCGTCGAGGCCGCCCGCCAGGAGCGTGCCGTCGACGTCGTGCACGACGTCCGACACGTCGACGAAGGTGTCGTCGTCCACGCGGACGGCGGGCTTCTCGGCTCCCGGCGGTCCGAGGCGCATGAGGTGCATGAGGGTCTCCAGGTCAGGGGCCGGACCAGGGCGTGACCGGGTGCCCGGCGACGCCGACGTGGGCGAGGAACAACCGACCGGAGTCGGGGAAGGCGGCGAGGTCGGCCGACGCCAGCTGGGCGGTGGCCGTGGTGACGAGCAGACGCTCGAGGCGTTCGCCCACGAACGCGACGCTCGCGGTGTGCGGAGCGGGCACGTCCAGGATCCCGACGAGCTCGCCGGACGGCGTGTACCGGCGGACCTGACCCGCACCCCACATCGCCACCCAGAGGTGGTCCTCGGCGTCGACGCACAGGCCGTCGGGCCGCTCGTCGTCGAACCGCAGCCAGTCCCGCCGCGGTCCGACGGCACCGGTGGCCGCGTCGTACGTGCGGACGTGGATCACCTGGGCGCTGGTGTCGGCGTTGTAGAACCGGCCGCCGTCGACGCTCCACGCGAGCCCGTTGGACAGGCCGAGGTCGTCGTCCAGCACGGTGGTGGACCCGTCGCGCTCGAGGCGGACCAGGCGCTGGCCGCCGTTCACCCCGTCCAGCGCGAGGGTGCCCACCAGGAACCTGCCCGCGGGGTCGCATGCGCCGTCGTTGAGCCGGCGAGGGCCGTCGGTGACGCGGCCGCCGGGGAAGGTCCGCTGCGCGCCGGCCACCAGCAGCGCGCCGTCGCCGGAGCAGACCACCGCACCCACGGTGCCGTCGACGTGCGTGCTGCGCACGGGGACCACGCGGTCGCCCTCGAGCCGACCCTCGTGCACGGTGCCCCTGTCGACGTCGACCCAGAGCACCCGCTGCCTCGGCGCGTCCCACAGCGGCCCCTCGCCGAGGCCGTAGATCGCGTCCGACGCCACGGCGGCCGTCCACCGGGTCGGGCTCACAGGTCTGCCTCGAGCGTCGCGCGGATGGCCGGCAGCGCCGCGACGAGGTCGGCGAGCGGCGTGCGGTACTGCGGCGCCGAGACGCTGACCGCCCCGCTCGGCCGCGTCGGCGACGTGAGGAACGCCGGCACGGCGACGCACACGATGCCCGGCTCGTTCTCCTGGTTGTCGACGGCGTAGCCCTGCGCCCGGATGGTCCGCAGCTCAGCCGCGAGCGCGTCGGCGGTGGTCAGGGTGTGGGGCGTGCGCCGCTCGAGGGTGCGGTCCCCCACCCACCGAGCGACGGCGTCGTCGTCCGGCAGGGCCCACGAGAGCAGCAGCTTGCCGACGCCCGTGCTGTGCGCGGGGTTGCGCCCGCCGACGGTCGAGGTGAGCCGCAGGGCGCCGGACGGCGGGTCCACCTTGGATCGGTAGACGACGTCGTCGCCGTCCAGGACCGCGTAGTGCGCCGTCTCGCCGTACCGCTCGGCGAGCTCGGTGAGCGCCGGGGTGATGCGCAGGTGGTCGGGCCGGGCCTCGTGGTGCGCGAAGGCGAGCCGCAGGAACTCGTCGCCCAGCACGTACCGGCCGCGGCCGTCCCTCGCCGCGAACCCGAACCGGCACAGGGAGGCCAGCGCGCGGTGAACGGTGGGCTTCGGGCTCGCGGCGGCGCGGGCCATGTCGTCCAGCGCGATGCCGTCGGGGTGGCGGGCCAGCTCGGCGAGGATCCCGAGGACGCGATCCGACCCCACGAGGGTCCGTGCGCCGTCGTCCGCCATGGGGGTACCGTACCCATGTTCCACATAGCCATCCAGCGTTCCGATAGATGGAAGAGCGATGCCGGAGCTTCGCAGCGCACAGTGGTACGAGGGTCAGGACCGCAACGCCTACATCCACCGGGCGTGGATGCGGCGCGGGTTGCCGGACTCGGCGTTCACCGGCCGCCCGCACATCGCGATCGCGAACACGGCGTCCGATCTGACGCCCTGCAACCGGCACCTGTCCGAGGTCTCCGAGCACGTGCAGCGCGGCATCTGGGAGGCCGGCGGCGTGCCGCTGGACCTGCCCGTGGTGTCGCTGGGCGAGACGCAGGTGCGGCCGACGGCCATGCTCTGGCGGAACATGGCCGCGATGGCCACCGAGGAGATGCTGCGGGCCAACCCGATCGACGGCGTCGTCCTGCTGGGCGGCTGCGACAAGACCATCCCGTCCCTGCTCATGGCGGCCGCGTCGGTCGACCTGCCCGCGGTCGTGGTCCCCGGCGGTCCGATGCTCACCGGGACGTTCCGCGGCACCCCGCTGGGGTGCGGCACGGACGTCTGGCGGCTCAGCGAGGAGGTGCGCGCCGGCACGCTGAGCGAGGCCGCGTTCCTCGCCTCGGAGTCGTCGATGATCCGCAGCCGGGGGCACTGCAACACCATGGGGACGGCGTCGACGATGGGACTGCTCGCGGAGGCGCTCGGCACCGTGCTGCCCGGCACCGCGGGCATCCCGGCGCCCGACAGCCGGCTGCTCGCCCGTGCGCACGAGACCGGGCGGCTGGTCGTCGAGATGGTCGCCGCCGACCGCCGCCCGAGCCGGGTCCTGACGGCCGGCTCGTTCCGCAACGCGATCGTCGCGCTGGCCGCGCTCGGCGGGTCCACCAACGCCGTCGTGCACCTGCTCGCGATCGCCGGTCGGCTCGGCGTGCCCCTGACCCTGCAGGACTTCGACCGGATCGGCTCCGACGTGCCGCTGCTGGTGAACCTGCAGCCGTCGGGGACGTACCTGATGGAGGACCTCTACCGCGCCGGCGGCCTGGCGGCCGTGCTGCGCGAGGTGGTCGACCTGCTCGACGCCTCGGCGGTCGACGTGACGGGCAAGCCGTTCGTCGAGTCGCTGGAGGGCGCACAGATCTGGGATCCCGACGTCATCCGCGTGCGCGCCGAACCGCTCCAGCCGCACGCCGGGATCGCGGTGCTGCACGGCAACCTCGCGCCCGCCGGCGCGATCATCAAGCCCTCCGCCGCCTCGCCGCACCTGCTCCAGCACAGCGGCCGGGCGGTCGTGTTCGACTCGGTGGAGGACCTGCACGCCCGCATCGACGACCCGGGGCTCGACGTCGACGCCGACAGCGTGCTGGTGCTGCGGGGCTGCGGCCCGCGCGGCTACCCCGGCATGCCGGAGGTGGCGAACCTGCCGTTGCCGACGAAGCTCCTCCGGCAGGGCGTGCGCGACATGGTCCGGGTGTGCGACGGGCGGATGAGCGGGACGGCCTACGGCACGGTGGTGCTCCACGTGGCACCGGAGGCCGCGGTGGGCGGACCGCTCGCCCGCGTGCGCACGGGCGACCTCATCACGCTCGACGTCGCCGGCCGCAGCCTCTCGGTCGACGCCGACCTCGACTCCCGCGAGCCCGCCGCCGCCCTGGTCGAGGCGCTCGCCCGGCCGACCCGCGGCTGGGAGAAGCTCTACGTCGAGACGGTGCAGGGTGCCGAGACGGGCGCGGACCTCGACTTCCTCGTCGGCGGCAGCGGCGACCGGGTCTCGCGCGACTCCCACTGACCACGCGTTGCTCGGCGCGCCGCGGGCCGCGCCGGTTCCGCCCGCGCGCGCTGCCAGGATGTGCCCGTGACCACACCTGCACCCGCCATCACCGCGCGCCGCTGGCGCAGCCGACGCTCCGCCGCGGTCGCGGGGATCGTGTTCGGCGTCCTGCTCGTCTCGGCGTTGGTGATGCTCCGGCTCGCCGTGGCGGGGGGCGACCTCGAGGACGTGGACATCAACCACACCCGGCGGGCGCTCGTCCGCCTCGCGCTCAACCTCGTGCCGTTCGCGGGTATCGCGTTCCTCTGGTTCATCGGCGTCGTGCGCGACCAGCTGGGTGACGTGGAGGACCGGCTGTTCTCCACGGTCTTCCTCGGCAGCGGGCTGCTCTTCCTCGCCATGCTCTTCGAGGGCGCGGTGACCGCCAGCACCCTGATCCGGATGGTCCCGGGAGACGACCTCGACGCCGGGATCTGGGCGTTCGGCCAAGGGAACACCGAGACGCTCGTGTCGGTCTACGCGATGCGGATGGCGGCCGTGTTTACGCTCTCGGTGAGCACCGTCGCGCTGCGCACGGCCACGGTCCACCGCGTCGTCGCGTTCTCGGGCTACGCGGTCGCGCTCGTGCTGCTGCTCGCCGCCGGCACGTACAAGTGGGCGCAGCTCGTCTTCCCGCTCTGGGTGCTCGTGATCAGCATCGCCATCCTCGTGACGCCGGAGCGCAGCCGCGTCGAACCCGCAGCCGCGTAGAGCGGCGTCAGCCGGGGGTCAGGACGCAGAACTCGTTGCCCTCGGTGTCCGCGAGGCACACCCACGGCACGTCGCCCTGGCCGACGTCGACGTCGGTGGCCCCCAGTGCCCGCAGCCGGGCCACCTCGGCCGCCTGGTCGTCGCCGACGTATGGCCTCAGGTCGAGGTGGATCCGGGTCCGCACCGTCTTCTCGACGGGTGTGCGGACGAGCTCCAGGTACGGCCCGACACCCTGGGACGAGCGCAGCCTCGCGCGGTCGTCGGTCAGCTCGTGCACCGTCCAGTCGGTCGCCCCACCCCAGAACCGGGCCATGGCCCGCGGGTCCGCGCAGTCGACCACCACCGCGGCGATGGGACCGGTGTCCCGGTAGATCGGTCGAGGATCGAGCACGCGGAAGACGTTGCCCTCGGGGTCGGCCAGGACCGTCCACGGCACGTCCCCCTCGGCGCCGACGCGCGTCGCGCCGAGGTCGAGCAGGCGCGCGACCCACTCCGCCTGGTGCTCCGCGGACGTCGTCGCGAGATCAAGGTGGGCGCGGTAGTCCACGGTCTCGGGGTCCGGGACGATGACGACGTCGACGCAGACGGCGGCCGGATCCGGCCAGGCGAACCCGACGGGTTCGACGTTGGTCACGCCGGGTCCCTCGCTGGACACGCCCCAGCCGAGCGCGTCCGCCCAGAACCGGCCGAGCGCCGCGTCGTCCCGAGCCTTGATGTTGACCTGAACGAGTCGCAGTGCCATGGCGCCCGACCCTAGGGCCCGACCGCAACCGCAATTCGTCGCTAGGACGCTACGACCTCGCGCGCGTCGAGATCGCCGGCCGCGCGACCCGCCGGCTCGGGCCCGGTGATCTCGGCCCACACCGCGTCGAGGGACAGGCCGAGCACGTCGGCGATCGCCGCGACGGTCGGGAAGGCCGGCGTCGCGACCCGACCCGACTCGATCTTGCGGAGCGTCTCCGGCGAGACGCGCGCCTCGAGCGCCGTCATCAGCATCGAGCGGTCCCCCCGGGCTCGGCGGAGCAGCGCGCCGAGGCGCTGTCCGCGCTCGACCTCGGCGGGGGTGAGCGGCAACCTGACCATGCCGCCGATTCTAATCCCGGGATACTATGGCCGGGATAGTTATTGGCTCGAGAGAGGCGTCACATGATCGAGATCCTGAGCCCGTCGGAGCTCGACCGAGCACGGGTCACGGGCGCCCTGGTGGCCGACATCCTGCAGGCACTGAAGCGCCGCAGCGCCGTCGGCACGAACCTCCTCGACGTCGACCGGTGGGCCCGTGACCTGATCGTCCAGGCCGGCGCGCAGTCCTGCTACGTCGACTACGCGCCGTCCTTCGGCCGCGGACCGTTCGGCCACTACATCTGCACCGCCGTCAACGACGCCGTGCTCCACGGGCTGCCCCACGACTACGCCCTGGCCGACGGAGACCTGCTGACGCTCGACCTCGCCGTCTCGCTGGACGGGGTCGCCGCCGACTCCGCGATCAGCTTCGTCGTCGGCCGAACGACCTCCCCGGAGAGCGTCGCGATGATCAGCGCCACGGAACGCGCGCTGCGCGCGGGGATCGCCGTCGCACGACCCGGCGCCCGCATCGGCGAYATCTCGCACGCCATCGGCTCGGTGCTCGGCGCGGCGGGGTATCCCGTCAACACCGAGTTCGGGGGGCACGGCATCGGGTCGACGATGCACCAGGACCCGCACGTGCCGAACACCGGGCGCCCCGGCCGCGGCTACACGCTGCGCCCCGGGTTGCTGCTCGCCCTCGAGCCGTGGGTGATGGCGGACACCGACGAGCTGGTCACCGACGCGGACGGGTGGACGCTGCGCAGCGCGACGGGCTGCCGGACCGCGCACAGCGAGCACACGATCGCCATCACCGACGACGGGGCCGAGATCCTGACCCTGCCGTCGTCCTCATGAACCCGCGGCCCGGGCGGCGGCCTCCAGCCGCTCGCGGTAGGCCGGCCAGTCGATGGTCGGGATGTTCGGGTCGTCGCGGCGACTGCCGACCGCGCCGTCGATGAGCTCGCGCACGATGTCGGCGTGCCCCGCGTGCCGGGCCGTCTCGGCGCACATGTGCACGAGGATCTGGTGCAGCGTCACGTGCCGCTTCTCCCCCCACCACGGCACGTCCCCCGGCGCGTCGAGCGGCAGCGCCTCGATCGTCGCGTCGCTGTGCGCGGCCGAGTACCCGTGCAGCTCGACGATCTCCTCGCGGGTCTGGTCGGCCGGTACCCACATGTCCGCATTGGCCTCGGCGTCGTCGGCGAACCACGGCAGGTCGCGCTCGGCGGGACGGCCGAACACCTCGCCGAGGTAGCCGAGCTCGACGCTGGCGACGTGCTTGACCAGGCCGAGCAGGTTGGTGCCGGTGGGAGTCATCGGCCGACGGACCTCGTACTCCCCCAGCCCGTCGAGCTTGCTGAGCAGGCTGTCGCGCTGGGCGCGCAGGTAGCGGTGCAGGGTCTCCTTCTCGTCCATCCGGCCACTATGCCGCGGCCGGGCGTCCACACGGGCGTGCCTCGGTACTCTCCCTGCGATGGAGAGCCTCCGGTACGGCCCGCACCCCGACCAGGTCGTCGACCTGACGTTCCCGGCGACGCCCGCGGCACCGCCCTTGGTGGTCCTCCTGCACGGCGGCTTCTGGCGAGTCGCCTACGACCGGCTGCACGTCCGTGTGGTGGCGGACGCGCTGACCGCCGAGGGCTACGCCGTGGCCAACGTCGAGTACCGCCGCGTCGGGGGCGGTGGGGGCTGGCCGACCACCTTCGCCGACGTCGCCCGGGCCATCGACGCGGTCGGGGACGCGGTCGCCGACCGGGTCGACCTGGACGCCGTCGCCTACGTGGGGCACTCGGCCGGCGGGCACCTCGCCCTCTGGGCCGCGCTGCGCGACCGGCTCCCGCCCGGGACCCCCGGACGCACCGAGGTCCCGGCCCGCGTGCGTGGCGTCGTCGCCCTCGCGCCCGCCGCGGACCTGGCGGCCGTGGACCGGCTCGGCCTCAGCCGGGGTGCCGTCGCCGAGCTCCTGGGTGGGGGCGCGGCGGACGTCCCGGACCGGTTCGCGGCGACCGACCCGGCGGGGCTGGGCGCCCCCGCGGCGGCGACGGTCGTCGTGCACGGCGAGCTCGACGACACCGTGCCGGTCAGCGTGTCCCGCGGCTACTGCGCGCGCACCGGCGTCCGGCTCGTCGAGATCCCCGCCACGGGGCACTTCGAGCTCATCGACCCCTCGTCGGCGGGGTGGCCGGTGGTCGACCGCGCGCTGCGGGACGTCCTGCGCTGAACAGGCCGGCACGGGCCTGTCTTGAAGTACCCGCTGTGACCGACGACCATGGACGCCGGCCGGGTCGACGACGACTCGTGCGCCTCTCCGGGAGCAGACCATGAGCACAGAGGGTGCGAGCGACCTGTTCGAGACCCCCGCCCACGACGCCGACGCCGACGTCTTCTCCCAGCGGGTGGTGGCGGCGACGCTCGGCGCGCTGGACGCGTTCGCGATCCACCTCGGCCGCACGCTCGGCTGGTACCGCGCGCTCGCCGACCACGGCCCCCTGACCTCCGTCGAGCTGGCCCGCCGCACCGGCACCCAGGAGCGGTACGCGCGCGAGTGGCTGGAGCAGCAGGCTGTCGGCGGCTGGCTGCTCGTCGACGACCCCAGCCCGATCGCGACCGAGCGCCTGTTCCGCCTCGCTCCCGGGGCCGTCGACGCCCTCACCGACCCCGACAGCCTCGCCTTCTCGGCGCCGCTTGCCGGGTTCGCCGTCGCGATCGGTCGCCGGTTCGACGACTACGTCGAGGCCTATCGCACGGGCGGCGGGGTGAGCTGGGCCCAGCTCGGCCCCGATGCCCGGGCCGCCCAGTCCGCCGTCAACCGGCCGCTGTTCCTGCGCCTGCTCGCCCAAGAGATCGTCCCGACGCTGCCCGAGCTCCAGGCGATCCTGGCGGGCGGGGCGGCCCGGGTGGCGGACATCGGCAGCGGCGAGGGGTGGTCGTCCATCGGGCTCGCGACCGCGTTCCCGGCGGCGACGTTCGAGGGGTTCGACGTCGACGAGCCGTCGGTGGACGCCGCCCGACGGCACGCGGCGGAGCACGACGTGCAGGACCGCGTGACGTTCACGTGCGCCGACGCCGCCCGGCTGCGCGGGTCCCGGGCGGGTTCGTTCGACGTGGTGATGGCCTACGAGTGCGTGCACGACCTACCGGACCCGGTCGGCGTCCTGGCCGCGATGCGCGCGATCGCCCGGGACGACGCCTACGTGCTGGTCATGGACGAGCGGACGGCCGAGTCGTTCGCCGCACCCGCGGACCCGACCGAGCGCCTGCTCTACGGGTACTCGATCCTGTGCTGCCTGCCGGACGCGCTCAGCACGCCGGGCGCAGTGGGCACCGGGACGGTCATGCGGCCCAGCGTCCTCGCGGGGTACGCCGAGGCGGCCGGGTTCTCGCGCCTCGAGGTGCTGCCGGTGGAGAACCCCGACTTCCGGTTCTACCGCCTGCACCTCTAGGCGGAGCGAGCGGGCGCCGGCTCGGCGGCGCCCACAGGCCGCGTGGGCAGCAGCCGCGAGAAGAAGAGCGCCAGCGCCGCGACCAGGGCGAGCACCATGAGGCTCGCGCGCAGGGCGTCGATCCGGGCCGACTCGTTCTCGTCGACGATCGCCTGGGCCTCGTCCGGGGGCAGCCCGGCATCGTCGAGCGCCGTCTCCAGCTGGGCGTCGGAGACGAACGGGACCCCGCTCGCCAGCTCGACCTGCGCGTTCGCGGTGACCTCGGCACTGATCGCCGGGTTGTCGCCGAGGCCGGCCAGCAGGGTCGAGGTCAGGGTCGCGATGAGGATCGACCCGGCCACGGCCGTGCCCAGGGACGCGCCGAGGTTCGTCATCGTGTTCTGCACCCCGCCCACGTCGCCGGACTGCTCGTCGGGCACGGCCGAGACCGTGACAGCCCCCAGCTGGGAGGCCAGCGCGCCCACCCCGAAGCCGGCGAGCAGCAGCGGGACGGCCACGATCTCGGCGCCCGCCCCGACCTCGAGCGCGCCGACGAGGACGACGATGCCGAGCAGCATCGCGAGCACCCCCCAGCGCACGACCTCGCGCGGGGAGGCGCCGGGGAAGAACCGCGGGATCCCGACGGCGGCGATCAGCAGCGACACCGAGAGCGGCAGGAGCCGGACGCCCGTCTGCAACGCCGTCAGCCCGAGTGCGACGGACAGGAACAGCGGGATCACGAAGAAGAGTCCCGCCTGGATCATGAACTGGAAGAAGAACATCGTCAGGCCGCCGGCGAGCCGGGAGTTGCGCAGCATGTCGAGCCGCAGGAGCGGCTCGCGGCCGGCCGCGGTCACCCGCTGCTCCCACGCGACGAACAGCCGCAGGACGATCACGCCGGCCAGGACGAACCAGACGGTCGGCGACAGGCCGAACCACGACGACCCGCCCGGTCGAGCCCGCACCCAGCCCCACTCGCCGGCCCGCAGCACGCCGTAGACCGCCAGCCCCAGCCCGAGCGCGGACAGCACGGAGCCGACCACGTCGAGGCGGAACCGCTCCTCGGGCTCGGCGTCGGCGATCTTGCGGGTGAGCGCGAGGATCCCGATGACGAGGACGACCTCGCCGGCGAAGACGTAGCGCCAGGTCCAGTTCGTGGTGACGAACCCGCCGATCAGCGGTCCCGCGGCCACCGCGATGGCGCCGGCCGAGGCGACCAAGCCGTACGCCCTCGGTCGCTCCGGGGTCGCGAAGTTCGAGGCCACCAGGGCCACGATCGCGGGCATGATCAGCGCCGCACCGAGGCCCTCCAGCACGGACCAGCCRACGATCAGGACGGTCAGGCTCTGCGCGATCGACGTGACGAACGAGCCGCACGCATAGATCACGCAGCCGATCGCGAACGCCCGCCGCCGCCCGATCAGGCTCCCGACCTTGCCGCCGGTGATCATCATCGTGGCCATCACCAGGGTGTACAGCGTGATCGCCGTCTGGATGCCCGTGACGGTCGTCCCGACATCCTCGGCCACCTGGGCGATGGACACGTTCATCACCGAGCTGTCGAGCGTCATGAGGAACTGGGCCGTCGCGAGAGTGAAAAGGACCAGCCCCGCCGCTCCGCCGGTCCTGCGCGCCATGATGCTCCCCGTCCGCCCGGCAGGGTGCCGGAGGTTCATGGGTACCACCCCCGGCGACCCGGGCGCTACGTCGTCGCAGGTCGTGGCGCCGCGGGGTGAGTCGTGAGACGGTGTCGAAGGATCGCCGGCAGCAGCTCGGGGGGTGCCCGATGGACGAGGTGGTGGACGAGCTCGACGATTCCCCGGCGCGCCGCGAACCCGGGTGGTACCGCCACCTCGACCTCATGGCGACCGTGCTCCTCGCGCTCGCGACCGTGCTCACCGCGTGGTCGGCGTTCCAGAGCAGCCAGTGGAGCGGCGTCCAGGCGGCCGCGTACAGCGCAGCCTCGCGCGAGCGCGCCGAGTCCAACCGCGCGCAGACGCTCGCCGGGCAGCAGACGATCATCGACGTGATGCTCTTCACCGACTGGCTCGCCGCGCTGCACGAGGAGGGCGACGCCTCCGTCGTCCCCGACCCGTACGTGCCCGACCCTGCGCTCTACTCGGGATTCCTGTTCGAGCGGTTCCGCCCCGAGTTCCAGCCCGCGGTGACCGCCTGGCTGGCGACGGACCCGTTGGTGGATCCCGGTGCGCCGCCCACGCCGTTCGCCATGGACGAGTACGTCCTGGCGTCCGGGACGGAGGCGGCCAAGCTCGCGAAGGCGTCGGAGCGCTCCGCCGCGGTCGCCCGCGTGGCTATCGAGCGCAAGGACAACTACGTGCTGGCCACCGTGCTGTGCGCGTCCGTGCTGTTCTTCAGCGGCATCGGCTCCAAGCTGGGCTCACCCCGCCGGCGGACCACCATGATCGCGATCGGTGCCGTGGTGCTGCTGGCCACGATCGGGGTGGTCCTCACCTTCCCGACGCAGTTCTGACGAGGGTCCCGCTCCGAGCAGGAGCGCGGTCGCTAGCATCGAACGATGCGAAGCTCCCTGATGCAGAACGCGGAACGCTCCACCGAACCCGGCAGCTTCGTGCTGCAGAACTCCCGGATGCTCAAGGTCGACCTCGCCGGCACCGGCGGGTTCTTCTACGCCAAGCAGGGCTCGATGGTCGCCTACCAGGGCGACGTCGACTTCGCCTACCAGGGCAGCGGTGGCGTCTCGAAGATGTTCAAGAAGGCGTTCACGGGCGAGGGGATGTCGCTCATGAAGGTGTCCGGCAGCGGGGATGTGTTCCTCGCGCAGGATGCCGACGAGCTCTTCGTCCTCGAGCTCGAGAACGAGAGCGTCACGGTCAACGGGGCGAACATCCTGGCGTTCGAGAGCGCGCTGACGTGGGACATCCAGCGCGTCGAGGGGGCCTCGATGATGAGCGGCGGCCTGTTCAACACCACGTTCACCGGGACCGGCGCGATCGCGGTGACCGCGTACGGCACGCCCGTCGTGCTCCAGGTGGACGTGCCGACCTTCGTCGACGTGCAGGCCGCGGTGCTGTGGTCCACGTCGCTGAAGTCCACCGTGCGCAAGACGGCCAAGCTCTCGGCGGCCATCGGTCGCGGTTCCGGCGAGGCGTACCAGCTCGGCCTGTCCGGCCAGGGGTTCGTCGTCGTCCAGGCGTCCGAGGGGCACCCGCCGATCCGCCAGTCCTGACCGCAGAACGCCGATCGGCCCCGGCGCGAGTGCACCGGGGCCGATCGGGACGTGCGGGGTGTCAGGCCACCCGGCCGCTCGAGTTCTCCTCGTCGCCGATCTTGTGCACGACGATCGAGTTGGTGGAGCCCACCACGCCGACCGGCGCACCCGCGACGACGACGACGTAGTCGCCGATCTCCGCGAGGCCCTGCGCGCGCAGGGTCGAGTCCACCTGGTTGACCATGGCGTCGGTGCTCGCGACCGACGGCACGCGGTACGTCTGCACGCCCCAGCTGAGCGAGAGCACGTTGCGCACGTCGTCGACCGGCGTGAACGCCACCAGCGGGATCGCCGAGCGCAGGCGCGACATGCGGCGGGCGGAGTCGCCCGACTGCGTGAAGGTCACGAGGTACTTGACGTCGAGCGTCTCGCCGATCTCGGCGGCGGCGCGCGTGATGGCACCACCGCGGGTGTGCGGCGTGGAGCCCAGGGGCGCGATGCGCTCGCGGCCCAGCTCCTCGGTCGCCTCGATGATCCGGGCCATCGTGCGCACGGTCTCGATCGGGTAGTCGCCCACGCTCGTCTCGCCCGAGAGCATGACCGCGTCGGCACCGTCGAGCACCGCGTTGGCGCAGTCCGAGGTCTCGGCGCGCGTCGGGCGCGGGTTCGTCGTCATCGACTCGAGCACCTGCGTCGCGACGATGACCGGCTTGGCGCTGCGGCGGGCCAGCTCGACCGCGCGCTTCTGCACGAGCGGGACCTGCTCGAGGGGCAGCTCGACGCCCAGGTCGCCGCGGGCGACCATGATGCCGTCGAACGCCGCGATGATCTCGGCCAGGTTCTCGACGGCCTGCGGCTTCTCGATCTTGGCGATGACCGGGACGACCCGGTTCTCCTCCTCCATGATCCGGCGCACGTCGGCGTAGTCGTCGGCCGAGCGCACGAACGACAGCGCGATGATGTCGGCGCCGACGTTGAGGGCCCAGCGCAGGTCCTCCTCGTCCTTGTCGCTCATCGCGGGCACCGACACGGCGACGCCGGGCAGGTTGAGGCCCTTGTTGTTCGAGACGGGGCCGGGCACCTCGACGCGGGTGACCACGCGGGGGCCCTCGACGGCGGTCACGCGGACCAGGACCTTGCCGTCGTCGATGAGGATCGGGTCGCCCACGCGCGCGTCGTTCGGCAGGCCCTTGTGGGTCGTGGAGACGAGCTCCTTGGTGCCCTCGACGTCCTCCGTCGTGATGGTGAACGTGTCACCGACGGCGAGGTCGTGCTTACCGTCCTTGAACCGGCCGAGCCGGATCTTCGGGCCC
Organism: Cellulomonas sp. P1_C4; assembly: GCF_056406355.1. Classification (NCBI taxonomy): domain Bacteria; kingdom Bacillati; phylum Actinomycetota; class Actinomycetes; order Micrococcales; family Cellulomonadaceae; genus Cellulomonas; species Cellulomonas sp. P1_C4. The sequence goes on from NZ_JBFUAI010000014.1 coordinate 14,439, forward strand.
TGCAGGTCCACCAGGACGGCGACCGAGCGACCGGACGCCTGCGCGGCGGCGCGGACGTTGTCGTACACCTTCTTGTGGACCTCGGTGTCGCCGTGGCTGCGGTTCAGCCGCGCCACGTCCATCCCGGCATCGACGAGGGCCTGGATCTGCTCCGCCGACTCCGTCGCGGGGCCGATGGTGCAGACGATCTTTGCTCTACGCATGAAAAGAGCCTATGCCTTTCGTGTCTTCACAGTCGGACCGAAGGTCCCGGCCGGCCACGGTGGCCAGCGGGGTAGAGGACCGCGGTCAGGGGGTTCAGGGGCGCAGCGCCACGGTGCTGGCGGTGACCGGCGAGGGCAGCTCGGTGCTGCCCGAGAGGTAGGTGTCGACGGCGGCCGCGGCGGCGCGACCCTCGGCGATGGCCCACACGATCAGGGACTGCCCGCGGCCCGCGTCACCCGCGACGAACACGCCGGGGACGGTGGTCGCGTAGTCGTCGGAGCGCGCGACCAGGCCGCGCGGCGTGAGCTCGATGCCGATCTGCGCGGTGAGCGGGTCGACCTCGGGCCCGGTGAAGCCCATGGCGACCAGCACGAGGTCCGCGGGGATCTCCCGCTCGGTGCCGGGCGTCGGCACGCGGCGTCCGTCGGACAGGTACTGCGTGGTCGCCAGCTGCAGCGCACGGACCGTCCCGGACTCGTCGCCGACGAACTCGACGGTCGACGCGAGGTAGTCGCGGTCGCCACCCTCGGCGTGCGAGGAGGACACCTCGAACAGGATCGGGTCCGTCGGCCACGGCTGGTGCGCCGGACGGTCCTCGGGCGGCCGCTTGCCGATGGCCAGCGTCGTCACCGACGCGGCACCCTGGCGCAGCGCGGTGCCGAGGCAGTCCGAGCCGGTGTCGCCGCCGCCGATGATGATGACGTGCTTACCCTCGGCCGTGATCTGGTCCGCGACCGGCTTGCCGGCGGCCACCGCGTTGGCCTGGTGCAGGAACTCCATCGCGACGTGCACGCCGCCCAGCTCCTTGCCGGGCACCTGCAGCTCGCGCGGCACGGTCGCACCCGTCGCGATGACGATCGCGTCGTAGCGCGCCTGCAGCTGCGGCCAGGTGACGTCGCGGCCGACCTCGACGCCCGGGCGGAAACGCGTGCCCTCGGCCTCCATCTGCGCCAGCCGGCGGTCGATGTGGATCTTCTCGAGCTTGAAGTCGGGCACGCCGTACCGCATGAGCCCGCCGATGGCGTCGTCGCGCTCGTACACCGCGACCGTGTGGCCGGCGCGCGTGAGCTGCTGCGCGGCGGCCATCCCGGCCGGGCCCGAGCCGACGACCGCGACCGTGTGGCCCGTGAGCCGCTGCGGCACCTGCGGCGTCACGTACCCGCGCTCGAACGCCTCGTCGATGATCGAGACCTCGACGTTCTTGATGGTCACCGGCGGCTGGTTGATGCCCAGCACGCAGCTCGACTCGCACGGGGCCGGGCAGATGCGGCCCGTGAACTCCGGGAAGTTGTTGGTCGCGTGCAGCCGGTCGATCGCGTCGGACCACTGCCCGCGCCACACCAGGTCGTTCCACTCGGGGATGAGGTTCCCGAGCGGGCAGCCGTTGTGGCAGAACGGGATCCCGCAGTCCATGCAGCGGCCGGCCTGCTCCTTGAGGTACGGCTGGCCGTCCTGCAGGTGCTCGTGGACGTCCTTCCAGTCGCGGAGGCGGACCTCGACGGGGCGGTTGGGCGGGAGCTCGCGCTCGCGCACCTTCAGGAAGCCGCGGGGGTCAGCCACGGGCCACCTCCAGGATCTGGTCCCACACGCCGGGCGCGGCCGGGTCGAGGCCGTCGGCCTCGGCCTGGGCGAGCGCGCGGCGGACGCGGGCGTACTCGGTGGGCAGCAGGCGCGTGAACCGCGCCCGGGTCGTGGTGAAGTCGTCGAGCAGCTGGGCGGCGACCGGCGAGCCGGTCTCGTCGAGGTGCGCGTGCAGCAGCTGCTGCACGTGCGCGGCGTCCTCGTCGTCGAGCGGGTCGAGCGACAGCTCCTTGGTCCGCAGCGCGTCGACGTTGACCAGGGCAGGCTCGAGGTCGAGCACGTAGGCCGTGCCGCCGGACATGCCGGCGCCGAAGTTGCGGCCGGTCCGGCCGAGCACCAGGACGGTGCCGCCGGTCATGTACTCGCAGCCGTGGTCGCCCACGCCCTCGACCACCAGGGTGGCGCCCGAGTTGCGCACGCCGAAGCGCTCGCCGACGAGGCCGCGCAGGAAGACCTGGCCGGTGGTCGCGCCGTAGCCGATGACGTTGCCGGCGACCACGTTGTGCTCGCTGGACAGCGCCGCGTTGCGGTCCGGCCGCACGACGATGCGGCCGCCCGACAGGCCCTTGCCGACGTAGTCGTTGGCGTCACCGAACAGGCGCAACGTGATGCCACGCGGCAGGAACGCCCCGAACGACTGGCCGGCGGAGCCCGTCAGCGTGACGTCGATGGTGTCGTCCGCGAGCCCGGCGCCGCCGAACCGCTTGGTCACCTCGTGCCCGAGCATCGTGCCGACCGTGCGGTTGACGTTGCGGACGGGCAGGTCGATGCGCACCGGCTCACGACGCTCGAGAGCGTCCTGCGCCAGCGCGATCAGCCGGTTGTCGAGCGCCCGGTCGAGGCCGTGGTCCTGCAGCTTCGTCTGGTGCAGCTGCGTCCCGGCGACCGGCGTCGGCACCGCCAGGACGGGGCTCAGGTCGAGGCCCTCGGCCTTCCAGTGGTCGACGGCGGCGCGCGTGTCGAGCAGCTCCACGTGCCCGACCGCCTCGAGCAGCGTGCGGAAGCCCAGCTGCGCGAGCAGCGCGCGGACCTCCTCCGCGATGAACTCCATGAAGGTCACGACGAACTCGGGCTTGCCGGTGAACCGGGCGCGCAGCTCGGGGTTCTGCGTCGCGACGCCCACCGGGCAGGTGTCGAGGTGGCAGACGCGCATCATCACGCAGCCGGACACCACCAGCGGAGCCGTGGCGAACCCGAACTCCTCGGCGCCCAGCAACGCGCCGATGACGACGTCGCGGCCGGTCTTGAGCTGCCCGTCCACCTGCACGACCACGCGGTCGCGCAGGTTGTTGAGCACGAGCGTCTGCTGCGTCTCGGCCAGGCCGATCTCCCACGGCGTGCCGGCGTGCTTGAGCGACGTCAGCGGGCTGGCGCCCGTGCCGCCGTCGTGGCCCGAGATGAGCACGACGTCCGAGTGCGCCTTGGCGACGCCCGCGGCGATGGTGCCGACGCCGAACTCGCTCACCAGCTTGGTGTGGATCCGCGCCCGCGGGTTCGCGTTCTTGGCGTCGTGGATCAGCTGCGCCAGGTCCTCGATCGAGTAGATGTCGTGGTGCGGCGGCGGCGAGATCAGCCCGACGCCGGGCGTCGAGTGCCGCGTCCGCCCGATCCACGGGTACACCTTGTTGCCCGGCAGCTGACCGCCCTCGCCCGGCTTGGCGCCCTGGGCGAGCTTGATCTGGATGTCGTCGGCGTTGGTGAGGTACTCGCTGGTCACGCCGAACCGGCCCGACGCGATCTGCTTGATCGCGGACCGACGCACGGGGTCGTTCAGGCGCTCCGGGTCCTCGCCGCCCTCGCCGGTGTTCGACTTGGCGCCGATGCTGTTCATGGCGATCGCGAGGGTCTCGTGCGCCTCCATGGAGATGGAGCCGTACGACATCGCGCCGGTGTTGAACCGCTTGACGATCTCGCTGACCGGCTCGACCTCGTCCAGCGGCACGGGCTGGCGCTCGCCGTCCTTGAACGCGAGCAGGCCGCGCAGCGTCATGAGGCGCGACGACTGCTCGTCGACCCGCTTGGTGTACTGCTGGAAGACGTCGAACTGGCGCGTGCGTGTCGAGTGCTGCAACCGGAACACGGTCTCGGGGTCGAACAGGTGGTCCTCGCCGTCGCGGCGCCACTGGTACTCGCCGCCCACCGCGAGCCGCAGGTGCGCCTGGCGGTTGCCGCTGGCCGGGTAGGCGTCCGCGTGCCGCGCGGCGACCTCGGCCGCGATGACGTCCAGGCCGATGCCGCCGAGGCGGCTGGTGGTGCCGGTGAAGTACTTGTCGACCAGCGGCTGCGAGAGCCCGATGGCCTCGAACACCTGCGCGCCCCGGTAGGACGCGATGGTCGAGATGCCCATCTTGGACATGACCTTGAGCACGCCCTTGCCGAGCGCCTTGATGAGGTTGGCGACCGCCTTCTCCGGGCCGACGCCGGGCAGGTACCCCGAGCGCGCCAGGTCCTCGACGGTCTCCATCGCCAGGTACGGGTTGACCGCCGCGGCGCCGTAGCCGATGAGCAGCGCGGTGTGGTGCACCTCGCGGACGTCGCCCGCCTCGACCACCAGCGAGATCATCGTGCGGGTGTGCCGGCGCAGCGTGTGGTGGTGCACCGCGCTCAGCAGCAGCAGCGACGGGATGGGCGCGAGGTCCGCGTCCGAGTTGCGGTCCGAGAGCACGATGAAGCTGACGCCGTCCGCCACCGCGGCGTCGACCTCGGCGAAGATCTCCTCCAGGCGCGCCTCGAGGGCCTCTCCCCCGCCCGCCACCTTGTACAGGCCGCGGATGGTGATCGCCCGGTAGCCCAGCGAGGGCTCCTTGGCCACGTGCACGATCTTGGCCAGCTGGTCGTTGTCGATCACCGGGAACGGCAGGATCAGCTTGCGGGCGTGGCCCGGGCCGTCCTCGAGCAGGTTGGGCTCCGGCCCGATGGCGCCGCCGATCGCCGTGACCAGCTCCTCGCGGATGGCGTCCAGCGGCGGGTTGGTCACCTGCGCGAACATCTGCGTGAAGTAGTCGAAGAGCATGCGCGGGCGGTCGGACAGCACCGCGACCGGGGTGTCGGAACCCATCGCGCCCAGCGGCTCGGCGCCCGCGGCAGCCATGGGGCTGAGCAGGATCTTCAGCTCCTCCTCGGTGTAGCCGAACGCGCGCTGGCGGCGGCGGACCGAGGCGGCCGAGTGCGCGACGTGCTCGCGCTCGGGCAGCTGCTGCAGGTAGACGGAGTTGTCGCGAACCCAGTCGGCGTACGGCCGCTGCGCCGCGAGCGACGACTTGATCTCCTGGTCGTCGATGATGCGGCCCTTGCCGGTGTCCACCAGGAACATGCGACCGGGCTCGAGACGGCCCTTCGCGACGATGGTCGCGGGGTCGATGTCGAGCACTCCGGCCTCGGACGCGCACACGACGAGCCCGTCCTCGGTGACCCAGTACCGGCCGGGCCGCAGCCCGTTGCGGTCCTGCACCGAGCCGATGAGCGTGCCGTCGGTGAACGTGATCGCGGCCGGGCCGTCCCACGGCTCCATGAGCGTCGAGTGGTACTCGTAGAACGCGCGCCGCGCGGGGTCCATCTGGGCGTGGTTCTCCCACGCCTCCGGGATCATCATCATCACCGCGTGCGGCAGCGTGCGGCCCGACAGGTGCAGCAGCTCGAGGACCTCGTCGAAGCTGCCCGAGTCCGAGCCGCCGGGCGTACAGACGGGCATGAGCGGCGTGAGGTCGCCCAGCTCCTCGCTGGCGAGCGTGCCCTCGCGGGCGGCCATCCAGTTGCGGTTGCCGCGCACCGTGTTGATCTCGCCGTTGTGCGCGATCATCCGGAACGGCTGCGCGAGCGGCCAGGACGGGAACGTGTTGGTGGAGAAGCGCGAGTGCACCAGGGCGATCTCGGAGGCGTACCGCGGGTCCGACAGGTCGGCGAAGAACGGCTCCAGCTGACCGGTGGTGAGCATGCCCTTGTAGGCGAGCGTGCGGGCCGACAGTGAGGCGAAGTACAGCCCGTGCTCGCGCTCGGCGCGCTTGCGCAGCCGGTACGCGCGGCGGTCGAGGTCGATGCCGGACAGCTCGCGCGACGGGTCCGCCACGACCAGCTGGCGGAAGACGGGCATGGACGCGCGCGCCGTGGGACCGACCAGGTCGGCCGTGACGACGACCTCGCGCCACGCGAGCACGTCGAGCTTCTCCTCGGCGGCGATCGCCTCGAGGGCCGCGACGGCGCGGCGCTGCTCGGTCTCGTCGACGGGCAGGAAGGCCATGCCGATGGCGTAGAAGCCGGCGGGCGGGAGCTCGGCGTCGACGACGTCGCGCAGGAAGGCGTCCGGGATCTGGGTGAGGATGCCGGCGCCGTCGCCGCTGTCCTCCTCGGCACCCACGGCGCCGCGGTGGTCGAGGTTGAGCAGCGCGGTCAGGCCAGCGTCGACGATGTCCCGCCCGGGCGTGCCGCGCAGCGTGGCGACGAACGCGAATCCGCACGCGTCGTGCTCGGCAGCGGGGTCGTAAAGACCCTGCGGCAGCGGCGCACTCATAGCGCCAGGGCTCGCGGGCGACGTCGACATCAGCACCGTCCTCACGGTCCCCGACACGGGTCGGGGCGTAGCACGAACAAGGGGGGAACGCGGGACGTCGTCGGCCCAGTGTGGCGACGATACAGGGCGGTCGGCGGACCGCCCGCATCGTCGGCGATGAGGCGAGCTGGCGACCAGCCCTCCGCGGGTCAGCGGGCGGGGTCGGTCGCGTTCTCCTCGTCGTCCTGCACGGTCGGGGGTGCCAGCAGGAGGGTCGTGTCACGTCCTGGGTGCCGGCGTCCGACCACCACGAACGCTACCAGCGCTCCGATGCCGACGATGATGGCCGTCCAGACGTTGAGTCGCAGGCCCAGGATGTGGTGCGCCGGATCGATCCGGAGCAGCTCGATCCAGAGCCGGCCGGTCGTGTAGATGACGACGTAGAGCCAGAACACGCGGCCATAACCGAGCCGGAGCTTGCGGTCGAGCCAGATCAGCAGCGCGGCGCCTGCGAGGTTCCAGACGATCTCGTACAGGAAGGTCGGGTGGTAGAGCGTGCCCGCGGGGTCGCCGACGGGCATGTGCTCGGGGTCGATGCGCAGGCCCCATGGCAGCGTGGTGGGCCCGCCGTACAGCTCCTGGTTGAACCAGTTGCCCAGCCGGCCGATCGCCTGCGCCACGAGCAGGCCGGGCGCGAGCGCGTCCGCCCACGGCGCGAGCCGGACGCCCTGGCGGCGGGCGCCGATCCAGGCGCCGACGCCACCGAGGGCGACGGCACCCCAGATGCCGAGCCCGCCCTCCCAGATGTACAGGGCGCGGATGGGGCTGCCGCCGACGCCGAAGTACGCGTCGGGCGAGGTGATGACGTGGTAGATCCGGCCGCCGACGATGCCGAACGGCACGGCCCAGAACGCGATCTCGAGGGTCGTGTCGGGCTCGCCGCCCCGCTCGATCCAGCGGCGCCGCGTCATCCAGAGCGCCACCACGATGCCGAGCAGGATCGCGAACGCGTACGCGCGCACCGGGAAGGGCCCGAGGTGCCACACGCCCTGCGACGGGCTCGGGATCGCGACCGGGAGCAGCGCGCTCACCGGCCGCGTCCGGTCGCGGAGCGGACGCCCTCGGCGAGGTCCGCCGTCAGACGGGCCAGGGCCTTCCGGCCGGCCGCGTCGTCGGGCGCATCCAGCAGGGTGCGCACCAGGGCGGAGCCGACGATGACGCCGTCGGCGTAGCCGGCGACCTCCGCGGCCTGCTCCGGGCGCGAGATGCCGAGTCCGACGCAGACGTGCTCGGCCCCGGCCGCCCGGGTGTGCGCGACGAGCTCCTCGGCGCGGTTGCCGACCGTCGCCCGCTCCCCCGTGACGCCCATGGTCGAGGCGGCGTAGACGAACCCGCGCGACGCGGCCGCCGTCGAGGCCAGCCGCTCGGGCGTCGAGCTGGGCGCGACGAGGAACACCCGGTCCAGGCCGTGCGCGTCGGACGCCGCGAGCCAGTCGGCGGCCTCGTCGGGGATGAGGTCGGGTGTGATCAGCCCGGCCCCGCCCGCGGCGGCCAGGTCGCGCGCGAACGCGTCGACGCCGTAGCGCAGCACGAGGTTCCAGTAGGTCATGACCAGGATCGGCGCACCGCGCCCGGCGACCTGCTCCACCGCTCGGATGGTGTCGCCGACCCGGGTGCCGCGCGCCAGCGCCGCGTCGACCGCCCGCTGCACGGTGGGCCCGTCCATGACGGGGTCGCTGTACGGCACGCCGAGCTCGACCACGTCGGCGCCCGCGTCGATCATCGTGCGCACGGCCCCGACCGACCCGTCCACCGACGGGTACCCGACGGGGAGGTAGCCGATCAGCGCCGCGCGCCCGAGGGCATCGAGGTGCTCGGCGACCTGCGACCGGACGGCGACGGCGCTCACAGCTGCTCTCCCTGGTCGGCCAGCACGACGGGCTCGTCCTCGATCAGGTCGAACCATGCCGCGGCGGTGGCCACGTCCTTGTCCCCGCGCCCCGACAGATTGATCAGCAGCACCGGCTCGTGGCCGTCGTCGCCGGTCCACCCGGACAGCTCCGCGCCCAGCTGGATCGCGCCCGCCAGCGCGTGCGCCGACTCGATGGCCGGGATGATCCCCTCGGTCCGGCACAGGATCCGGAAGGCCTCCATGGCCTCGACGTCCGTGACGGGCCGGTAGTCGGCGCGCCCGATGTCGTGCAGCCACGCGTGCTCGGGCCCGACGCTGGGGTAGTCCAGGCCGGCCGACACCGAGTGGCTGGGCAAAGTCTGGCCGTCGTCGTCCTGCAGGAGGTACGACTTCGCGCCGTGCAGCACGCCCGGCTCCCCGCCGGAGAACCGCGCCGCGTGGCGCCCGGACGAGATGCCCTCGCCGCCCGCCTCGAAGCCGAACAGCCGGACCTCGGGGTCGTCGAGGAACGCGTTGAAGATGCCCATCGCGTTGGACCCGCCGCCCACGCACGCGGCCACGGCGTCGGGCAGCCGGCCCGTCTCCTCGAGGAGCTGCGCCTTCGCCTCCTCGCCGATGATCTTGTGGAAGTCGCGGACCATCTCCGGGAACGGGTGCGGTCCCGTCACGGTGCCGAGCAGGTAGTGCGTGGTCTCGACGTTGGCCACCCAGTCGCGCAGCGCCTCGTTGATCGCGTCCTTGAGGGTCCGCGTCCCGATGGTCACGGGGATGACCTCGGCGCCGAGCAGCCGCATGCGCGCGACGTTGAGCGCCTGCCGGCGGGTGTCCTCCTCGCCCATGTACACGGTGCACTCGAGGTCGAGCAGCGCGGCCGCGGTGGCCGTGGCGACGCCATGCTGCCCGGCGCCGGTCTCCGCGATCACGCGCGTCTTGCCCATGCGCTTGACCAGCAGGGCCTGCCCCAGCACGTTGTTGATCTTGTGCGAGCCGGTGTGGTTGAGGTCCTCGCGTTTGAGGAACACCCGCACCCCGGGCGCGACGTGAGCGGCGAACCGCGGCACCTCGGTGAGCGGGCTCGGCCGCCCGGTGTACGTCTTGTGCAGCCGCGCGAGCTCGCGCCCGAACGACGGGTCGGCGAGCGCCTTGTGGTACGCGGTGTCGAGCTCGTCCAGGGCCGCGATGAGCGCCTCGGGCACGAACCGGCCCCCGAACTCCCCGAAGTACGGTCCGGCGTGGGTGGACAGCGGTCCGCTCGCGACGGCCTCGAGCAGCTTGTCCGAGACGGGTCCGACGGTCGGTCGACCGCTCACTGACGCACCGCCCGCAGGGACGGGTGGGCACCCGCCGCCACGAGGTCGGCGACGGACTCGCGCGGGGCGTCGTCCGTAACCAGGGCCTCGCCGACGAGCACCGCGTCCGCGCCGGCGCGGGCGTAGTCCATGACGTCGTGCGGGCCGCGCACGCCGGACTCGGCGATCTTCACGATGTGCGACGGGATGGCCGGCGCGACGCGGGCGAACGTGGTCCGGTCCACCTCGAGCGAGCGCAGGTCGCGGGCGTTGACGCCGATCACGCGGGCACCGGCGTCGGCCGCGCGCGCGACCTCCTCGGTGTCGTGCACCTCGACGAGCGCGGTCATGCCCAGGGAGTGCACGCGCTCGACCAGCGATTCCAGCACGGTCTGCTCGAGCGCCGCGACGATGAGGAGCACGAGGTCGGCACCGTGGGCGCGCGCCTCCCACACCTGGTACGGGGTGACGACGAAGTCCTTGCGCAGCACGGGGATGTCCACGCGGGCGCGGACGGCGTCGAGGTCCGCGAGCGAGCCGTGGAAACGGCGCTCCTCGGTGAGCACCGAGATGACGGCGGCGCCGCCCTTCTCGTACTCGGCGGCCAGCGCGGCGGGGTCCTTGATGGTGGCGAGGGCGCCCTTGCTCGGGCTCGAGCGCTTGACCTCGGCGATGACCCGGACCGCGTCCTCGGCTCGCAGCCGGCCCACGCACTCGATGGCGGACTCGCGGCGGTGGGCGCGCTCCTTGACCTCGGCGAGCGGCGTGGCCTGCTCCCGGACGGCCAGGTCCAGTCGGACTCCCGCGACGATGTCGTCCAGCACGGTCATCGACAGCTCACCTTCTCCCCCGGTCGGTTTCCGGACCTCGTCCTCGCCGTCGGTCGTGGCGGTGGCCCAGACGCACATCGTAGATCGGTCGCGGAGTGACCCGGACCACAGGCCGGTGGGTGGGACAGGGACTTTCGTCAGGGGGCCAGCCACGGCGCCAGCGCCGGGACGTTCCGCAGGATCCCGAACGCCAGGATCACCGCGAGGGTCGACCAGGCGAGCCACGCGGGTGCCGGACGCACCGCCCGCCCCTGCGCCCGCCGCACGACGAGCCGACCCCAGAGGGCGACCACCAGCGGGACCAGGAGCACCCAGAGCGGGTTCATAGACCATGCGCCCGCGACGTCCCCGTGCGCGAGGTCGTGCGTCGCCCGCAGACCGCCGCACGCCGGGCACCACAGGCCAGTCAGCGCGTAGAGCGGGCAGACGCCGTAGCTGCCGGTGGTGTGCGGGTCCCGCAGCGCCAGGAGGACGGTCGCGGCCACGGTGAGGCCCCCGGCGACCAGCGGCCGGCGCACGGACGCGCCACGGCCCGCCCCGCCCGACGGCGAGGCGTCGGGCGGGAGTGGGCCGTCGGGCAGCTCAGTAGTTGGAGCCGTTGTAGCCATCGTTGAAGGCGTCCCGGAAGTCCGCGTTCGAGAACAGGATGCTGAACAGGATGATCCCGATGATCGACAACGCGATGGCGACCCAGCCGAGGATGATCCCCGCCGTCGCCATGCCGCCGTTGTTCGCCTCGCCGCGCGCGACGGCCTTCTTGGCGTTGCTGCCGACGATGATCGCGGGGATGCCCGTGAGCAGCCCGCACGAGAGCACGAACGAGCAGATGCCGAGCACCAGCGACCAGACCGCGAGGCTGTTCTTCGGGTACGCCACGCCGTAGCCGGGCGGCGGGTAGCCGCCGGGCGCCGATCCGTACGGCGCGGCGGCCGGATACGGGGTCGCGGGCGGGGCGCCGTACTGCGGTGCCGACGGGTACTGCGGAGCCGACGGGTACTGCGGTGCCGGCGGGTACTGGGGCCCAGCTCCCGGTGCCGGGGGCGCACCCGGGTACTGCGGAGCCGGGGGCTGCGGCGTGGTGTTCGGGTCCTTGGGCGGCTCGGCGCCGTACGGGTTCTGCGGCTCGTTGGGGGTCGACATCGGTCCTCCTGCGTCGCGTGCGCCGACCCGGGCTCCCGAGCGGCGGTCGAACAGCCTGCGGTCAGTGCCCGCCGGTACGAGCCGCGCGGGCCCGCGTCTTCTCGCCGCCCTGACCGTGGCCCGAGGCCTGCAGCACCTTGCCGGCCACCAGGCCGAGCACGACGAGCGCCAGGCCGACCCAGAAGAGCCAGACCATGGCGAACAGGACGCCGAGCCCGGCGATCGTGAAGGCGATGACCACGCTGTACGTGGTGACCCAGGCCGCCACCGTCTTGCCGTGGTTCGTGGGTGCCGCCGTGGGCGGCAGGTGCATCGCCTCGGTGGTCGTGGCGTGCTGCGCTCGGTGCGCGAGGGTGTTGTCGGCCATGTGAGTGCCCTTCGTGCTCGGTTCTGGGCTCACCCTATCCGACGGTCGGGCCCCCGACCGGTACAAGCACCGCAGGTCAGGACGGGTCGTCGCCCCGGCTGAGGGCGTCCCAGTCCGACCGCTCGTCGGGCTCCGCAGGAGCGGTCGGCGCGGCCGCGCTCTCGTGCCGGCGCGACGGTCCGGCCCACGCGCGGGACGCGAGCACCAGCCAGACGCCGGCGAGCGCGTCGAGCACCCCGACGGCCACCGCGAGCCACGGCCAGACGCTCGTCGTGACGGGCCCCGCGAGCTTGCCCACGCCGGTCACGTCGGCGACCACCGGGGACACCGCGGCCACCGGGTCGCCCAGCACGGCCAGCGTGGTGCCGACGACGAGCACGCCGCAGGCCACGACCACCACGGCGACGACCCAGCGACCCGCCCGCCCGACGAGGGCGACCGCGGCCACGGCGGCGAGGATGGCGACCGCGGCCGCGAGGATCGCGGGTGCCACCTGCGAGCCGGACACCTGCACCGTCACGGTGCCCTCGAGCGCCGTCGTGCCGGTGGTCGTGAACCACGTGGGCACCGCGACGAGCGCCGTCAGGCCGGCCAGGACGAGCAGCAGGGCCGCGGCGCGACCCCGACCCGCGCGGCGACGCTGCGCGGCGTCCGTCACGCGCCCGCCCGACGGAGCCGGGACGCGATCTGGACGGCCCGGACGGCCGCGGCGGCCTTGTTGCGGGACTCCTCGTACTCCAGCGCGGGCACCGAGTCGGCGACGATCCCGCCGCCCGCCTGCACGCTCGCGCGGCCCTCGCGGATGAGCGCCGTCCGGATGGCGATGGCCATGTCCATGTCGCCGGCGAAGTCGAAGTAGCCGACCGTGCCGCCGTAGATGCCGCGCCGCGCGGGCTCGATCTCGTCGATCAACGCGATCGCGCGCGGCTTGGGCGCCCCCGACAGCGTGCCGGCGGGGAACGTCGCGACCAGGGTCTGCAGGGCCGTCGCGCCCTCCCGCAGGCGCCCGACGACGGTCGAGCAGATGTGCATGATGTGCGAGTAGCGCTTGACCGCCATGAACTCGACGACCTCGACGCTCGTGGGCTCGCAGACCTTCACCAGGTCGTTGCGGGACAGGTCGACCAGCATGATGTGCTCGGCCCGCTCCTTGGGGTCCGCCAGCACCTCGTCCTGCAGGCGGCGGTCCTCGTCGGGGGTCGCACCCCGCGGCCGCGACCCGGCGATCGGAAACGTCACCACGCGGCCCGACGTGACCTTGACCAGCGTCTCCGGGCTCGAGCCGACCACCGCGAAGTCGCGCCCGTCCGCGTCCTGCAGCTGCAGGTAGTACATGTACGGGCTCGGGTTGATGGTCCGCAGCACCCGGTAGACGTCCAGCGGCTCGGCCGGGCAGTCGAGGTCCAGGCGCTGCGAGAGCACCACCTGGAAGACGTCACCCTCGCGGATGGCCTCCTGGCCCGTGCGCACCGAGTCCTCGAACTCCTCGCGGGTGGACCGGAACGCGAGCTCGGGCTCGGGCACGTCGGCCAGCACGGCGACCGCGGACTGCGTCGGCTCCAGCAGCGCCGCCTCCATCGCGTCCAGCCGCGCGAGCGCGTCCGCGTGCGCCTCGTCGACCCGCTCGTCCGTGTCGTCGAAGTTGATCGCGTTGGCGACCAGCCAGACGGAGCCGTCGTGGTGGTCGACGACCGCGAGGTCCGTGGCCAGCAGCAGGGTGAGCTCGGGCACGCCCAGCTCGTCGGGGGCCTTCGCGGGCAGCGTGGGCTCCCAGTGCCGCACGATGTCCCACCCGAGCGCACCGACCAGGCCGCTGGTCAGGGGCGGCAGCCCCGCGATCGCCGGCGTGCGCAGAGCGTCGAGCGTGCGGGCCAGGACGTCGAGCGCGTCACCGCCCGTCGGCACGCCGACGGGCACGTCGCCCACCCAGACGGCCGAGCCGCCGCGCACCGTGAGCGTGGCCCGCGAGTGCACGCCGACGAACGAGTAGCGGTCCCAGCTGCCGTCGGCCTCCGCGGACTCGAGGATGAACGTGCCCGGCCGGCCCGCGGCGAGCGTCCGGTACAGGCCGACGGGCGTGATGTCGTCGGCGAGCAGTCGGCGGACCACGGGGATGACCCGGCGGTCCTGCGCCAGGCCGCGGAACTCGCCGAGCGAGGGCCACGTGCAGCCCCAGGGGACCTCCGCCGCGGTGACGTCCGTGGGCACGGTTCCGGCGGTCATCGGGGGTCTCCTTCGGTGGGTCGGGTGCCGACGACGGCCGGCAGCGGACCGCCGGCGTCGAAGCACGTGTGCGTGCCGGTGTGGCAGGCCGCACCCACCTGGTCGACTTCGACCAGCAGGGCGTCGCCGTCGCAGTCCAGGCTCACGGCCTTGACGTACTGGGCGTGGCCGGACGTGTCGCCCTTGCGCCAGTACTCCTGGCGCGAGCGGCTCCAGAACACGACGCGACCGGTGGTCAGCGTGCGGTGCAGCGCCTCGTCGTCCATCCAGCCGAGCATGAGGACCTCGTGCGAGTCGTGCTGCTGCACGATCGCCGCCACCAGGCCGTGCTCGTCACGCTTGAGGCGGTCGGCGACGGCGGGGTCGAGGGTCGGTGCGGCGGGGCTGGAAGACACGGACCGATCCTGCCACGGGGCCGCGCACGGCACGGACCCCGTCCACCCGCGGTCAGCGCGTCTGCGACACCCAGGCGGCGTGCATGGCGGCGTAGTGGCCGTCGCGCGCCACGAGGTCGTCGTGGTGCCCGATCTCGACCACCCGCCCCGCGTCGACGACGACGACGGTGTCGGCCGCCTCGGCGGTGGACAGCCGGTGCGCGATGGTCAGGGTGCTGCGGCCGCGGGTCAGGGAGTCGAGGGCGCGCGCGATCCGCACCTCCGTCGCCGGGTCCACCGCCGAGGTCGCCTCGTCGAGCAGGAGCAGGTCCGCCTCGGCCAGGTAGGCCCGCGCGAGGGCGACCAGCTGCCGCTCCCCCGCCGACAGCGACTCGCCGCGCTGGCCCACGGGCGTCTCGAGGCCGTTCGCGAGCTCGTCGACCCAGGCGTCCAGGCCGAGCGCCTCGATGGCCTCCCGGATGCGGGCGTCGTCGGCCGGCGCGGACGTGGTGCCGTCCTCGTGCCGCAGCCCGTACGCCACATTCTGCGCGAGCGTGCCGTCGAACAGGAAGCCCTCCTGCGGCACCAGCACGACGCGGCGCCGCAGCTCCGCGACCGAGATGTCCCGCAGGTCGACGCCGTCCAGCAGCACCGACCCGCTGGTGGGGTCCATGAAGCGCGCGACCAGCTTGGCGATGGTCGTCTTGCCCGAGCCCGTCGCGCCGACGACGGCGACGGAGGTGCCCGCGGGGATCGCCACGTCGACGCCCGTGAGGACGGGCGGCCCGTCCGGGTACGCGAAGTCGACGTCGCGGAGCTCGACGTGGGCCGGGCCGCGCGGGCTGGGCACGCCGTCCGGCCCGGCGTCGACCACCTCGACCGGCGTCTCGAGCACGCCGAGCACGCGGCGCCATCCCGCGACGGCGTTCTGCAGCTCGTTGAGGATCTCGGTCGCCATCTGCACCGGACCGGTGAAGAGCTGGACCAGGAACAGGAAGGCCAGCAGCCGGCCCGCGGTCATCTCTCCGGCGATCCCGAGGTAGGTCCCGGCCACGACCACGACGGCGAGCACGAGGTTGGCCACGAGCACGCCGCTGGAGAACACGAGGGCGACCAGGTTCTGCGCGCGCACCATGGCGGCGCGGGTCGCGGCGACGGCCGCGTCGATCTTGCGCTGGGTCCGCTCCGCGACGCCGTACGCCCGGATGGTCTCGGCGCCGACGACGGCCTCCGAGACGGCTCCGAGCATCCCGCCCACCCGCTCGCGCACCGCCGTGTACCGCGCGTTGACGCGCTTCTGCAGCGGCTGCAGCAGGACGAACAGCGGCACGAAGCCGAGCCAGACGATGAGCGTGAGCTGCCACGAGTAGAAGGCCATGAGCACGGTGGCGACCGCGATCTGCAGCACCGAGACGAGCAGCATGATCCCGCCCCACTGCACGAAGAGCGAGATCGTGTCGACGTCCGACGTCACGCGCGAGACCAGCGAGCCGCGACGCTCGGTGTTCTGCGTGAGCACGGACAGGTCGTGCACGTGCCGGAACGCCTGGGTGCGCAGCGACAGCAGGCCGCTCTCGCTCGACCGGAAGAGCCGGACGTTGACGTAGGCCGAGCAGACGGCGCCCACCAGCAGCCCGAGCGCGGCCAGCCCGGCCAGCGCCGCGACGCGCGGCACGTTCGGGCCGCCCTCGGCGAGGATCCCGGTGTCGACGGTCTGCTGCACCGCGATGGGCACGAGCACGCGGCCGATCGACGCGACGACCGCGAGCAGGACGGTGACCTGCCAGCCGACCAGCAGCTGGGGCGAGACCTGGATCCCGCGGCGCAGCGTCGCGAGGACACCCAGGGTGCTGGCGGGCGCGACCCGGTGGTTGCCGCTCATGCCGGCTCCTCCACGACCTCGAGGGCAGCCTCGTCGGCGGCCTCGGCCGCGCGGCGGGCCGTCTCCTGCTCGTACGCGGTGGCCAGCTCGCGGTACCCGGGGTCCCGCGCGAGCAGCTCGTCGTGCGTGCCGCGGTCGACCACGCGGCCGGCCTCGACGTGCACGACCTCGTCGGCCAGCAGGACCGACGACATCCGGTACGCGACCAGCAGCACGGTCGGGCTGCCGGCACCGCCGTCGTCGCGCAGGCCGCGCAGGATCGCCTGCTCGATGCGCGGGTCGACCGCCGACGTCGCATCGTCGAGCACCAGCACCGCGGGGCGGCGGACCAGGGCGCGCGCGAGCGCGAGGCGCTGCCGCTGACCGCCCGAGAGATTGGCCCCGCGCTCGCCGAGCGGCGCGTCCAGGCCGCCGGGCAGCGCGCGGACGACGTCGTCGACGCGGGCGAGGCGCAGCGCCGCCCAGACCGCCTCGTCGTCGGGCGAGCCCGCCTCCCCCGCGTCGGCGAGCGTCACGTTCGACCGGACGGTGTCCTCGAAGATGAACGTCGACTGCGCGACGAGGGCCACGTGCCGGCTGAGGTCGTCGGGGCGCACGTCCCGCAGGTCCAGGCCGTCGACGTGCACCGACCCGTGCGACGGGTCCGAGAGCCTGCTGACCAGCGACACCAGGGTCGTCTTGCCCGCGCCCGTCGGTCCGACGAGGGCGACCGTGCGTCCCGCGGCCACGTCGAGGTCGACGTCGTGCAGCAGCTCGAGCTCACCGCCTCCGGGCAGCGCGACGGACCGCCCGACGTCCCGCAGCTCGACGCGAGCACCGGCGGCGGGCGACCACGGGGTGGTCCCCACGCTCAGCGCGCCGTGCGCGTCGATGACGCGCGCGATGCGGTCGTAGCCGACGAGCGCCCGCGGCACCTCGCCGAGCACCCAGCCGAACGCCCGCACCGGCACCGCGAGCAGGGTCAGCAGGTAGGCGGCGGCCACGACGTCACCCGTCTCCACCCGCCCCGCGCTGACCTGCATCGTGCCGACGACCAGCACCAGCAGCGTGCCCAGGCTCGGCAGCAGGTCGATGACCGGGTCGAACAGCGCGCGGACGATCCCGACGCGCACGTTGGCGTCCCGCAGCTGCGCGGCCCGGGCCGCGAACCGGGCCTCCTCGCGCCCCGCCGTGCCCAGGGACGTGACCAGCACGGCGGCCTCGAAGCTCTCGTGGGCGATGTCCGCGACCTCGGCGCGCAGCTGCTGCGCGTGGATCGCCGCCGGCGACATGCGGCGCTGGAACACGAGGTTTGCGACGACGGCGAGCGGCAGGACCACGAGGGCCGCCAGCGCGAGCCAGACGTCGGTCCGGAACAGCGCGACCGCGGCGACGACGAGCATGACCACGACGCCCAGTGCGAACGGGAGCGGGTTGAAGATCGAGGTCGCGGCCTCGACGTCGGCGCTCGCGTTCGACAGCAGCTGCCCGGTCGGGTGCCGACGGTGCCAGGACATCGGCAGCCGCAGGTACTGGCGGGTGACCGCCGTGCGGTGGTCCTCCTGGATCAGCGCGAAGCCCTTGCCGGCGAACATCCGCCGGCCGGCGACGGTGACGGCCAGGGACACCGCGACGAGCGCGATCGCCAGCCCGGCGAGCCAGATCTTGCCCCGCGCCTCGGTCGAGCCGTTCAGCGCCGGGACGACGACCTGGTCGGTCACGGCCCCGAGCACCCTGCTCACGGCGACCGTGAGGACCCCGAAGACGGCCGACGTGCCGATGGCCAGGACGTAGGTGCCCGGGTGCGCGCGCAGGCCGCGGACGATCAGCTGGACCGCCCGGCGCGGCACCGAGCCGGTGAGGGCCACCGACGCCGGTGACTCGTCTCGCGTGGGCACGACAGGACCTTCCGTGGAGCTCAGGGGGTGCACTCATCCTCTCACGGCACTGCGAGCGCTTACCCGCCACGCGTCGTCGCCGCCCGCGTGCGATCCTGCGCTCATGACCTGGCACGAGATCGAGCGCGCGCAGCTGGCGCAGGCCCTCCTGGACGTCGCTCCCGACGCGCCGACCCTCTGCGAGGGCTGGCAGGCGCGACACCTGGCCGCGCACGTCGTCCTGCGCGAGCGTTCGCCGATGGTCGGCGCGGGGATCGCGGTGCCCGCCCTCTCCGAGCGTGCCGAGGCGGCGATCGCCAGGCTCGCGGACACCGCGGCGACCGAGGGCGCCTACCGCGACCTCGTGGCCCGCGTCGCCGCCGACCGCCCGGCGTTCTGGCACCCCGGCAGCTGGGCCGGCGAGTCGACGAACGTCATCGAGTTCTTCGTGCACACCGAGGACGTCCGCCGCGGCGCGGGCCAGGTCCCGCCCCGCGAGCTGGACCCCGAGCTCGTCGAGGTCCTGTGGGCGCAGCTGCAGCGCTCGGGCGGCATGCGGCTGCGCAAGGTGCCCGTCGGCGTCGTGCTCGTGCGCAGCGACGGCGTCCGGCACCGGCTGCGCGCGCCGAAGGTGGACAGCGGCACGGTCGTCGTCCGCGGCGACGTCGGCGAGCTGGTCCTGTACCTCCTCGGCCGCGGCGCCGCCGCCGACGTCCGGGTCGAGGGCGACCCCGCCGACCTCGCCGAGATCGAGCAGGTCCTGCCCTCGCGCTAGCCGGCCGCCTGGTCCGGGTGTCCGGTGGCCAGGATGTCGACGACGAAGACCACGGTCTGGCCCGCGAGCTCCTCGCTGTCCGTGACCCCCAGCGCGTAGGTAGGCGGCACGACGAGCATGACCTGGCTGCCGACCGGCTGGTCGACGAGCCCCTCGGCCCACGCCTGCACGTCCTGCAGCGAGAACGAGACCGGCAGGCCGTGCGTCCAGGTCGAGTCGAACGGCTCGCCCGTGGTCCACGCGAAGCCCGTGTACTGCACGGTGACGACGTCGCTCGCGCCCACCTGCTCGCCGGTCCCGCGGATCAGCGGTGCGGCGACGAGCGTCGACGGCGGGTCCGTGCCGGTCGCGGTGATCGAGGGGGCGCCCGACGCGTCCAGCGTGACGGCGGGCAGATCGGAGCGCGGCGGCACGGGTTCGCCGTCGGCTCGGGTCGGCAGCACGTCGACCACCGTCACCGTCGGGTAGCTCGTCGCGCCCGACCCGCTGCCCGGGCTCACCTGGAGCAGGCGCGCGCCCACCTTCTGGCCGCGGAGCGTGTCGTAGAGGTCCGTGCCGAGGTCCTCCTCCGTCAGCAGCATCGCCGTCGGGTTGGTGGAGTAGCTCTCCTTCACCAGCGACGCGTCGGTGGCGTCCTCGAGCCAGAAGTCGATGAGCACGGGA
This sequence comes from Cellulomonas sp. P1_C4, assembly GCF_056406355.1. Taxonomy (NCBI): domain Bacteria; kingdom Bacillati; phylum Actinomycetota; class Actinomycetes; order Micrococcales; family Cellulomonadaceae; genus Cellulomonas; species Cellulomonas sp. P1_C4. The sequence goes on from NZ_JBFUAI010000014.1 coordinate 34,021, forward strand.
CCGCCCTCGACGAGGTCCGCACCCGTGCCCTCCCAGATCTGCTCGGTCCGGGTCTTGTCCACCTGCAGCGGGGTCACGTAGGTGATCGTCGGCGCCGCACCGGGCTCTCCGGACACCGTCACCACGTCCGGCTCCGACTCCGGGGTGCTGCACCCGGCGAGGGTCAGCAGCGCGATCGCCAGACCGGCCACCAGGGCTCGGCCCTGCAGTCGTCGCACGTCGTTCCTTCCGGCTCTGGGGTCCCGGCGGGCGCCAGGTCGATGGTCCGGGCAGACTCCAGGACCGCCACACTGTACGGCCCGAGCCTGTCCGGCCCGTGCAGAGTGGCTGGACTGCCCGCTCGGCGCTACATCGACTCGATGAGCCGGTCCACCCGCTCGTCGATGCTGCGGAACGGGTCCTTGCACAGCACGGTGCGCTGGGCCTGGTCGTTGAGCTTGAGGTGCACCCAGTCGACGGTGTAGTCGCGCCGAGCGTCCTGCGCCGCGCGCACGAAGTCGCCCCGCAGCTTGGCCCGGGTGGTCTGCGGCGGCACGGCGGTCGCCTCGAAGATCTCCAGGTCCGTGGTCACCCGCTCCACCATCCCCTTGGCGGCGAGCAGGTTATAGAGCCCCTCGGTGCGGGAGATGTCGTGGTACGCCAGGTCCAGGCGCTGCACCCGGACGTCGGACAGGTCGAGGTCGTGCTTGGCGCGGTACCGCTCGATGAGCTTGTACTTGATGACCCAGTCCAGCTCGCGGTCCACCAGCGAGAGGTCGCCGGTGCGGAGCGCCCGCAGCCCGCGCTCCCACAGGTCCAGCACCTGCTTGTTCTCCGGGCTCGGGCCGCCCTCCGACGCCAGGAAGTCCGTGACCCGCGTGAGGTACTCCTCCTGCAGGTCGATCGCGGTGACCGTCCGACCGTTCGCCATGGTGACGGGGTGCATGCCCGTGATGTCGTGGCTGATCTCGCGGATCGCCCGGATCGGGTTCTCCAGCGCCATCTCCCGCATGGGGATGCCGGCCTCGATCATGCGCAGCAGCAGGTCCGTCGTGCCGACCTTGAGCATCGTGGTCGTCTCGGACATCGACGAGTCGCCCACGATCACGTGCAGGCGCCGGTAGTGCTCGGCGTCGGCGTGCGGCTCGTCGCGCGTGTTGATGATCGGCCGGGAGCGGGTGGTCGCGCTCGAGACCGCCTCCCAGATGTGGTCGGCGCGCTGCGACAGGCAGTACACGGCCCCGCGCGGCGTCGTGAGCACCTTGCCCGCGCCGGTGAGGATCTGGCGCGTGATGAGGAACGGCACGAGCACGTCGGACAGCCGCGAGAAGTCGCCCTGCCGGCGCACCAGGTAGTTCTCGTGGCAGCCGTAGGAGTTGCCGGCCGAGTCGGTGTTGTTCTTGAACAGGTGGATCTTGCCGGGCAGGCCCTCGTGCTCGAGGCGCTGCTGGGCGTCCGCCACCAGCCCTTCGAGGATGCGCTCGCCGGCCCGGTCGTGGGTGACCAGCTGGCGCACGTCGTCGCACTCCGCGGTCGCGTACTCGGGGTGCGAGCCGACGTCGAGGTACAGCCGGGACCCGTTGCGCAGGAACACGTTGGAGGAGCGGCCCCAGGCGACCACCTTGCGGAACAGGTACCGCGCGACCTCGTCGGCGGACAGTCCGCGACCGTCCTGCGCGGCGCAGGTCACGCCGTACTCCGTCTCCAGGCCGAAGATCCGTCTGTCCATCGCCGTGCTCCTTCCGTCGCTCGTGCGCTCACTCAGTCCGCGTCGAGCAGGTCCTCCAGCAACGCACCGGCGAGCCGGCGGAACGTCCTTCGCGGGCGGGTCCGGTCGAGCACCGCGACCTCGAGCTGCGTCGCCGGGATCGCCCGCAGCTCGCCGCCGTCCTCCGCTGGTGCACCCAGAGTCCGCACCGCCAGCGCCAGCACCTCGGGCAGCGTCAGGCCGGGCCGCCAGTCGGTCGCCAGCAGCCCGCCGAGGCGCTCCGCCTGCCCGCCCATGACGACGTAGCCGTGCTCGTCGGTCACCGAGCCGTCGTACGCCAGCCGGTAGATCTGGTCGCCCGCGGCGGCCCGACCCACTTCGGCGACGACGATCTCGACCTCGAGGGGCTTCGACTCGGTGGTGAACGAGGTGCCCAGCGTCTGGGCGTAGGCGTTGGCCAGCCCGCGCGCCGTGACGTCCTCGCGGTCGTAGGAGTAGCCGCGCAGGTCGGCGTAGCGCACGCCGGCCACCCGCAGGTTCTCGAACTCGTTGTACTTGCCGACGGCTGCGAAGCCGATCCGGTCGTAGATCTCGGAGATCTTGTGCAGCGCGCGCGACGCGTTCTCGGTGGCGAACGCGATGCCGTCGTCGTACTGCAGGACCACGACCGAGCGACCGCGGGCGATGCCCTTGCGCGCGTAGTCCGCCCGGTCCTTCATCAGCTGCTCGGGCGAGACGTAGAACGGCATGCTCATCGCGCGCCCCCGCGTCCCTCGTGGGTGCGTCGGCGTTCCTGCTCGACCTGCTCCGCGACAGCGGCGAGATCGAGGTCGGCCACGCGCAGGTAGCCCGACTCGGTGACGGTCGCGACGACCGGCCAGATGCCCCGGGTGTGGTCGGGCCCGCCGGTCGCCGAGTCGTCGTCCGCCGCGTCGACCAGCGCCTCGACTGCCACCCGCACCGCGCCCGCGGCGTCGAGGCCCGGCCGCCAGAGCTTCTTCAGGGAGCCGCGCGCGAACACCGACCCGGAGCCGACCGCGTGGTGGTCGTGCTCCTCGTACCGGCCACCCGTGACGTCGTAGGAGAAGATCCGGCCGACGCGCCGGTCGAGGTCGAAGCCGCCGAACAGCGGCACCACGGCCAGCCCCTGCATCGCGAGCCCGAGGTTGCCGCGGATCATCGTCGCCAGCCGGTTGGCCTTGCCGTCGAGCGACAGCAGGCTGCCCTCGATCTTCTCGTAGTGCTCGAGCTCGAGCTGGAACAGGCGGACCAGCTCGACCGCGAGGCCTGCGGTGCCGGCGATGCCGACCGCGGAGTACTCGTCGGCCGGGAAGACCTTCTCGATCTCGCGGCTCGCGATCATCGAGCCCATGGTCGCCCGGCGGTCGCCGGCCATGACGATCCCGCCCTCGAACGCAAGGGCCAGGATCGTGGTGCCGTGCGGCGCCAGGACGTCGCCGCCGGGCCGGTTACCCGGCAGGAGCTGCGGGGCGTGGCTGGACAGGAAGTCCACGAACGACGACGATCCCGGCGTCGTGAACGCGTGCGGCAGCCGCCCGGAGGCGGACAGGTCGTGAGAACTCATCGGCGCTCACTGACCGCCCTTCTGCACGAATCCGCGCACGAACTGCTCGGCGTTGGACTCGAGGACGTCGTCGATCTCGTCGAGGAGCGCGTCGACCTCGGCGTCCCGGGCCTGAGCGCTCGGTGCCGCCGGGGCCGGGGTGTCGGGGCCGTCATCCGGCTCGGCGTCCTCGCGGCGCGGGCGAACGTGTTCCTGACCAGCCATGGTGACCTCCCCGGAGTGCCGACGACGTGCTGACGCCCACCCTAGGCCCATCTTCCGACGCTCCCGGTCCCCCCGCCCACGGTGCGGACGGAACTCCCCCACCGAACCGCGGCAGCCGGGCGCCGGGCGTCACGCGCCCAGCGCCTCCAGCAGCGACGCGGCATCGGGGCTGCGGTCCAGCAGGCCCCCGACGTGCGCGTACGTCCCGCGCAGCGGGTCGCGCATCGGGACCCGCTGGAGCGTCGCGGCACCCGGCACGTCGAACACGACCGAGTCCCAGCTCGCCGCGGAGATCTCGCCGCCGTACCGCGCGACGGCCTCGCCGCGGAAGTAGGCCCGGGTGTCCCGCGGCGGGTGCAGGACGGCCTCGGCCACCTGCTCGGCGCTCACCAGCAGCTCGACCGCGTCCGCCTGGACCAGCCGGTGGTACAGGCCGCGCTCGGGCCGCACGTCGGACCACTGCAGGTCCATCGCGGCGAGGCGCGGGTGGTCCCACGCGAGCCGGTCACGGCGCCGCATGCCCTCGAGCAGCCGGAGCTTGGCCAGCCACTCGACCTCGCGCGCGCACGACGCCGGGTCGGTCCCCAACCGGTCGAGGACCGACGCCCACCGATCGAGGACGTCCGTCGTCTGCGCGTCCGGCTCGTCACCCACGTGTGCCAGCGCGCCCCGCACCGCGTCGAGGTACTCCCGCTGGACCTCCAGGGCCGTGAGCCGGCGCCCGTCGGCGAGCTCGAGCCTCGTGGTCAGCGTCAGGTCGTGGCTCACCAGGTGGACCGCCTGCACCGGGTCGCGCAGGACGAGGCGGTCGATCGCGGCGAGCGCGCCGCCGGCACCGCCGTCGGCGACCGCCCGCTCGATCAGCCAGAGCACCAGGGACGTGGTGCCGAGCCGCAGGTACGTGGCCACCTCGAGCATCGTCGCGTCGCCGATGATGACGTGCAGCCGCCGCCAGCGGTCCGGGTCCGCGTGCGGCTCGTCGCGGGTGTTGATGATCGGCCGGCGCAGCGTCGTCTCGAGACCCACCTCGGCCTCCATGTAGTCCGCGCGCTGGGACAGCTGGAACCCGGGCTCCTCGCCGCGCTGCCCGAGCCCCACCCGACCCGCACCGGTGAACACCTGACGGGTCACGAAGAACGGGATCAGCCGCGCCGCGAGGTCGTTGAAGGGGACCGCCCGGTCGACCAGGTAGTTCTCGTGCATGCCGTAGGTGGCGCCCTTGCCGTCCACGTTGTTCTTGTAGAGCGCGACGTCCGGGAGGGCCGCGGTGGATGCCAGCGCACGGACCGACGCGAGCATCACGCGCTCCCCCGCCCGGTCCCAGCGCACCGCGTCGAGCGGGTTGGTGACCTCGGGCGACGAGTACTCCGGGTGCGCGTGGTCGACGTACAGGCGGGCGCCGTTGGTGAGGATGACGTTGGCCGCGCCGGGATCCTCGTACTCCTCGGCAGTGGCCCTCGGCAGGGCCTGCGGCCCGTCACCGGACGGCGCCGGCACGGCGGGGTCGTCCGTCAGCAGCGACGGGTGGGCGGACGCGCGCTGCAGGTGGAAGCCCCGGGCGTCGTGCAGCGGGTCCTCGTCGTCGTAGTCCCACCGGGCCTTGGTGCGCGCACCCTCGCGGGCCGCGGCGTGCACGGCGACCACGTGGCTCGACAGGAGCATCGGGTTGGCCAGCGGGCGTCCGGGCTGGAGGATCCCGTACTCGGTCTCGATCCCCATCACGCGGCGCACGGTCACGTGACCACCCTAGGGTCCCGTGACCGTGCCCGAGCGCGCGCGCCCTGCCTAGAGATACTGACCGGTGCTCGTGACGTTCTCGATGGTGCGCGAGCCCTCCGCGCCCTTCTTGCCCTGCACGATCGTGCGGATGAAGACGATGCGCTCGCCCTTCTTGCCGGAGATGCGCGCCCAGTCGTCCGGGTTGGTCGTGTTCGGCAGGTCCTCGTTCTCGCGGAACTCGTCGACGCACGCGGTGAGCAGGTGGTCCACGCGGATGCCGCGCTGGCCGCTGCTGAGGAAGTCCTTGATCGCCGACTTCTTCGCGCGGTCGACGACGTTCTGGATCATCGCCCCCGAGTTGAAGTCCTTGAAGAAGAGGACCTCCTTGTCACCGCTGGCGTACGTGACCTCGAGGAAACGGTTCTCGTCGCTCTCGGTGTACATGCGCTCGACGACGCGGGTGATCATCGCCTCGACCGCGGCGCTCGCCGACCCGCCGTGCTCCGCGATGTCGTCGGGGTGGATGGGCAGCGTCGGCACGAGGTACTTGCCGAAGATCTCGCGTGCACCCTCGGCGTCGGGGCGCTCGATCTTGATCTTCACGTCGAGCCGACCGGGCCGCAGGATCGCGGGGTCGATCATGTCCTCGCGGTTGGAGGCGCCGATGACGATGACGTTCTCGAGCCGCTCGACGCCGTCGATCTCGCTGAGCAGCTGCGGCACGATCGTCGTCTCGACGTCGCTGGAGACGCCCGTGCCGCGGGTCCGGAACAGCGACTCCATCTCGTCGAAGAAGACGACGACCGGGTGCCCTTGCGACGCCTTCTCGCGCGCCCGGGCGAAGATCAGCCGGATGTGCCGCTCGGTCTCGCCCACGTACTTGTTGAGCAGCTCCGGGCCCTTGACGTTGAGGAAGAAGCTCTTGGTGTCCGCGGTGCTCTCGCCGCGCGCGGCCGCCGCGGTCGCCGCCAGCGAGTGCGCCACCGCCTTGGCGATGAGCGTCTTGCCGCACCCGGGCGGACCGTAGAGCAGCACGCCCTTCGGCGGCTTGAGCCCGTGCTCGAGGAACAGCTCGGGGTGCAGGAAGGGCAGCTCGACCGCGTCGCGGATGGCCTCGATCTGCGGCCCGAGGCCACCGATGTCGGCGTAGTCGATGTCCGGCACCTCTTCGAGCACCAGCTCCTCGACCTCGGCGCGCGGGATCACCTCGAACACGAAGCCGCTGCGCGAGTCGATGGTCAGGGCGTCGCCGATGCGCACGTGCGCGTCCCTGACCTGCCCGGCGAAGCGCACGACGCGCTCCTCGTCGCCGCGGCCGACCACGAGCGCGCGGTCCGCGCCGAGCAGCTCCTTGACGGTGACCAGCTCGCCGACCTCTTCGTACCCGCCGGCCTCGACGACCGTGAGGGCCTCGTTGAGCATGACCTCCTGGCCGGGGCGCAAGGTCGACACGTCGAGCGAGGGGCTGGACCCGACGTGCATCTTGCGGCCCGACGACACGATGTCCACCGTGCCGTCCGCGCGCGAGCCGAGGAACGTGGCGTACGTGCCGGGCGGCTTGGCCAGGTCGTCCACCTGGCGCTTGAGGTCGATGATCTGCTCGCGGGCCGCGACGAGCGCGTCACTGAGGCGCTCGTTCTTCGCGGCCAGCACGGCCAGCTCTCGGTGCAGGTCCCGCCCAGGGGCAGCCGGATCGGTCATCTCGTCGGCCTCCGTTCCGCGTCGTGCGTGGTCGTCACTCCGTTCCCACCGTGCACCGCGCTGTGCCTGCTGGTCCGACGACCCTAACCACCAGTGTCAACCGTCGACGCACGACGCGCGCGGACCGGCTCAGATGCTGACCACGCGTGCGCTCCGGCTCAGGACTCCAGGGGCGGGTTCGTCGCAGGGGCCTGGCCGACGTCGCGGCGCGCGCGGCGTAGCTTCTTGTCCGAGACCAGTCGCTCCCCCATCGCCTCGGGCGACCAGAGCTCGGCGTCGTCCACGGCGGGGGCACCGTCGGGAGCCACCGGGTAGGCGCCCTTCGCGGGCCGACGGCGGCGCTGCGGGGCGTCGACCCCGTCCGCGAGCCGGCGCGTGGTGAGCAGGAAGCCGGTGTGCCCGATCATCCGGTGCTGCGGGCGCACGGCCAGCCCCTCGAGGTGCCAGCCGCGCACCATCGACTCCCACGCCTCGGGCTCGGTGTACCGACCGTCGGTCCGGATGTCCTCGGCCAGCCGCGACAGCTGTGTCGTCGTCGCGACGTAGGAGATGAAGACACCGCCGGGCGCGAGGGCGTCGGCCACCGCGTCCAGGTTCTCCCACGGCGCCAGCATGTCCAGCACGACGCGGTCGACGCTGCCGGGCTCGGCCACCGTCGGCAGGACGTCGGACAAGTCGCCGACGGACAGCTCCCACGCCGGGTGCGGGCCGCCGAAGAAGCCCTCGACGTTGCCGCGCGCGATCGCCGCAAAGTCCTCGCGCCGCTCGATGGAGTGCAGGGACCCGCCGTCGCCGACGGCGCGCAGGAGCGACATGGTGAGCGCGCCCGAACCGACGCCGGCCTCGATCACCCGGGCACCCGGGTAGATGTCGGCCATCGCCACGATCTGGCCCGAGTCCTTGGGGTACACGACGGCCGCGCCGCGCGGCATCGACAGCACGTAGTCGGCGAGCAGCGGACGCACGGCGAGGTACTCGATGCCGGAGGTGTTGCGCACGACGGAGCCCTCCGGCTGGCCGAGCAGCAGGTCGTGGCTCAGGTAGCCGCGGTGCGTGTGGAACGAGGCTCCCTCGGCCAGAGTGATCGTGTGCAGCCGGCCGCGCGGGTCGGTGAGCTGCACGCGGTCGCCCGCGCGGAAGAGGCCGCGACGCTGCGCGGCCCCGGTGGACGTCTGGTCGGGGTTCACGGTCCCCGAGTCTAGGAGCGGATGGCGGCGACGACGTCCATCGCCCGAACCAGGCCGACCACCCGACCGTCCACCACCGCCGCCACGACCGGCGAGTGCTCGGTCGCCCGACCGACGGCCGCGACGAGCGCCTGCCCGACGAGCGTGCCGTCCACGACGGCGCCGACCGGCAGCGGGACCGCCACGGCGGTGACCGGCGTGGTGCCGGCGACGTCGGCGGGGACCGAGGCCGCGGCCACGCGGTCGACGTAGGCGGCCGGTCGGCCGTCCGGCGAGAGGATCACGACCTCGTCGGCCCCCGCCGCCGCCGCCAGGGCACCCGCGTGCGCGATGGACTCGGTGTGCCCGACGCCGACCGCGCGCCGCCCGACGGTGGCCAACGTCAGCTGGCCGACGGCCTTCTGCGAGCGCCCCCCTCGCACGGCGGCGGACGCACCCGACCAGAGGAACGCCCCGATGAGGGCGGCCCACACCACGTCGAAGATGTCCGGCTGGCGCCCCTGCATGAGCGGCAGCAGCAGCGCCCAGGCGAAGACGGCGACCGCGACGAGGCGCCCGACCCATCCTGCCGCGACGGTGCCCGTGTGCCGGTTCTTGGTCACGGCCCACACGGCCGCCTCGAGCAGGTAGCCGCCGTCGAGCGGCAGACCGGGGATGAGGTTGAAGAACCCGACGAACGCGTTGGTCAGACAGCCGGACCACAGGAGCAGCCCGACCAGGCTCACCGAGTCCACGGGCCGGGCCAGCGCGAAGAACCCCGCCGCGAGCAGCAGGTTCGCGATCGGTCCGACGACCGCGATCAGCGCGCTGCTGGCCGGCGTCGGTGTCGCGCCGCCGAAGGCGGTGTGGCCGCCCCAGAGCGTCAGGACGAACTCGCGGGGCTGCTGCCCCCGCGCGCGTGCCATCAGCCCGTGCGCGAGCTCGTGCACCAGGACGGAGGCGAACAGCAGGACGACGAAGCCGAGCGCGACCACGTAGACCAGCGCGCCGAGGTTCTCGGAACGGGCCCGCACGCTCGGCGCGAAGATCAGCGTCAGCACGACCGCGGCGATCAGCCAGCTCGGGGCCAGGATGATGGGCGCACCGACCGCCCGGCCGATCACCCAGCCGGAGGATCGCCGGGCCGGGGGTCGGGTGTCGCTCACCGGCCCAGCGTAGGTCTCCGTCCGTGGGTCGATGACCGGTCGTGTCGGCGGCGGCGCCTACGCTCGACCACGTGACAGTGCAGCACCTCGACCAGGACATCCCCGACGCCCCCGCCAACCCCGGGGCGAGCGCCGACGACGCCGTCGAGGAGCTGGTCGAGGTCGCCGTCGAGCAGGCCGCGACGGAGCGCCCGCCGTCGCGTCCCGGGCTGTCCCCGTCGCGCGCCAACGACTTCCTGCAGTGCCCGCAGCTGTTCCGGTTCCGCGTCATCGACCGCCTGCCAGAGCCGCCCAGCTCGGCCGCCGCCCGCGGCACGCTCGTGCACGCCGTGCTGGAGCACCTCTTCGACCTCCCGGCCGCCGAGCGCACCCTCGCCGCGGCCCACGCGCTCCTGCCCGACCAGTGGGCCACGCTCCTCGAGCGCAACCCGGACGTCGCCGAGCTGTTCGCGCAGCCCGCGGACCTCGCCGAGTGGCTGACCAGCGCCGAGGCGCTGCTCGCCACGTACTTCACGCTCGAGGACCCCACCCGCATCGAGCCCCGGGAGCGCGAGCTCATGGTGTCGACGGAGCTCGAGGAGGGCGGCCCCCAGCTGCGCGGCATCGTGGACCGCGTCGACGTCGCCCCCAACGGCTGGGTCCGGGTGGTCGACTACAAGACCGGCCGGTCCCCGCGCGCCGGCTTCGAGAGCTCGGCCCTGTTCCAGATGCGCTTCTACGCCTACGTCATCTGGCGCACGCGCGGCGTGCTGCCCAAGCGTCTGCAGCTCGAGTACCTCGGCGACGGCGTCGTGCTCACGCACGAGCCGACCGAGCCGGAGATGGCCACCATCGAGGCCCGGGTCCGGTCCATCTGGGCGGGCATCGAGGACGCGGCCCGGACGGGTGACTGGCGTCCGCGGACGTCCAAGCTGTGCGACTGGTGCTCGTTCAAGGCGCTCTGCCCCGCGTTCGGCGGCACGCCGCCGGAGATCCCCGCGGGTGCGGTCGAACGGTCGATCGGCGTCGTCCCGGCCGCCTGAGCGGTCAGCTCGCGCGGCGCAGGTCCAGCACGTCGCCACGACCGATCCGGGCGAGGTCGGCCAGCGTGAGGTCCGCCAGCGACGCGACGCGGCTCAGCCCCGGCCGCGCCGTGACCGCCTGCATCACCTCGACCGCGACCACCCGGGCGCCCGACGCGACGGCCGAGGCGATCCCCGAGTGGGAGTCCTCGACGGCCACGCAGTCGGCGATGTCGACGCCGAGCCGCTGGGCGGCCACGAGGTACGGCTCGGGGTCGGGCTTGGGGCGCGTCACCTCGTCGCCGCTGATCACCACGTCGAAGAGCCCGACCGCGGCCGCGAACGGCTCGGCCAGCGTGCGGAACGAGGACGTCACCAGCGCCATCGGCACACGCGCGCCGTGCAGCGCGGCGAGGATCTCCTGCGCGCCCTCCTGCCACGGGATCCCGGCGGCGACCCCCGCCGCGACCCGCGTGTTGAGGAAGTCGGCGATCTCCTCGTCCGGGAGGTCGACGCCGCGACCACGCAGCGCCTCGGCCGCCACATGCATCGGGTTGCCCACCATAGCCAGGCCGTCCTGCCGCGACCACAGGCCACCGTGCGCCTCGACCAGCTCGGTCTCGGCGGCCATCCAGTACGGCTCGGTGTCGATCAGCGTGCCGTCCATGTCCCACAGGACGGCGGTCGGCACGGCGAGGTCGGTGAAGGTGCGGGGCATCGGTCCATCGTACGAGCCGGCTGCGGCGTGCCTCCGACGCGCTCGAAGCGGTGCCGTGCGGGGAAGGCGTTGCCCCGCGCAATACGCTGAGGCGATGAGTGAGACCCCACCGGCCGACCTCCCCGCCCGCGAGACCGTGCTGCTCGCTGCGTTCGAGGGGTGGAACGACGCCGGGTCGGCCGCCACCCAGGCGCTGGAGCACCTGCACGAGGTGTGGGACGCCGAGCAGGTGGACGAGCTCGACCCCGAGGAGTACCACGACTTCCAGGTCAACCGCCCCGTCGTCGGGCCCGGCCCGGACGGTCGCCGCGAGATCACGTGGCCGACGACCGCCGTCGCGGTGGCCACCGCTCCGATCAGCGGTCGCCGCGTGGTTCTCGTGCACGGCATCGAGCCGTCCATGCGCTGGCGCCGGTACTGCACCGAGCTGCTCGACATCGCCGCCGGCCTCGGCGTCGACGCGGTGGTCACGGTCGGCGCGCTCCTGGCCGACGTGCCGCACACGCGGCCGATCCCGGTGAACGCGACGAGCGAGGACGCGGACGTCCGCGACATCTTCGGGCTCGAGCCCAACACCTACGAAGGTCCGACGGGGATCGTCGGCGTCCTCCAGCACGAGGCCGCCGCGCGTGGTTTGCGGGCGATGTCGCTCTGGGCGGCCGTGCCCCACTACGTCGCGCACCCGCCGTCCCCCAAGGCGACGCTGGCGATCCTGCACCGGATCGAGCAGCTGCTGGGCGAGCCCGTCCCCCTGGGCGAGCTGCCCGACGACTCCGCCGCCTGGCAGCACGGCGTCGACGAGCTCGCCGCCGAGGACTCGGAGATCGGCGAGTACGTGCACCAGCTCGAGGAGGCCAAGGACACGGCCGACCTGCCCGAGGCCAGCGGCGAGGCGATCGCGCAGGAGTTCGAGCGCTACCTGCGCCGCCGCGACAAGGGCACCGGCGGCTGACCCAGCCAACGTCCGAGCAAACGTGGCCCCGGACCTCCATCCGCTCGGACGTGCTCCCGCCCATCCGGCCAACGTCCGAGCAAACGTGGCCCCTGACCTCCCTCTGCTCGGACGTCCAGGCCTACCCCGGCCAACGTCCGAGCAAACGTGGCCCCTGACCTCCATCCGCTCGGACGTCCTCCCGCCTGCCCGGCCAACGTCCGAGCAACGGCGGCCCCCAGCCTCCCTCTGCTCGGACGTCCGCAGATTTGGTCGCCTGGACGCTCGAACGTGCGGACGCAAGCAACAGCGCTCGCCGACGTCCGCAGATTCGGTCGCCGGGACGACCGGATGTGCGGACGTAAGCGGCGCTTGCTCGGACGTCCGCAGATGAGGTCGTCCCGACGCTCGAATCCGCGGACGCACGCGGTGAGTGCTCGCTGACGTCCGCGGAATCGAGCGCCTGGGCGACGGGATGTGCGGACGTCAGGGAGCGACGGCTGCCGGCGAGCGGCCGGTCCGGCGCGCCCCGCGTCGGCTACAGGCGGATGCCCAGGAGGGCGTCGAGCAGGCGGCCGATGATGCCCGGGGCGCCCTCGACGGGGTCGGCGGTGCCGGCCAGCGCCAGGTCCGCCCACGCGTCGATCGCGGCGAGCGCCGCGGGGGTGTCGAGATCGGTGGCGAGGGCCGCGCGCACGGCTGCGAGGGTGCTGTCGGCGTCGGGTCCGCCGTTGCCGGACACCGAGCGCCGCCAGTGCTCGAGCCGCTCCTGGGCCGCGACCAGCCCGTCGTCGGTCCAGTCCCAGTCGTCGCGGTAGCGGTGGGCCAGGATGGCCAGCCGGATGGCCATGGGGTCGACGCCCTGCTCCCGGAGTCGCGAGACCAGCACGAGGTTGCCGCGGGACTTGCTCATCTTGTGGCCGTCGAGACCGACCATGCCGGTGTGCAGGTGCACGCGCGCGCCGTGCCCGGAGTCGAGCAGGCGGGCGTGCKACGTGCTCATCTCGTGGTGCGGGAACAACAGGTCCGAGCCGCCACCCTCGACGTCGAACGGCAGGCCGAGGGCGTCGCGGGCGATGACCGCGCACTCGATGTGCCATCCGGGCCGGCCGCGGCCGAGCGAACCGCCGTCCCAGGCCGGCTCCCCCGCGCGCTCCCGGCGCCACAAGAGCGGGTCAAGCGGCGCCCTCTTGCCGGGCCGGTCGGGGTCACCGCCGCGCTCGCTCGACAGCGCGCGCATCGTGTCGTCGTCCAGCCCCGCGACAGCGCCGAAGTCGACGTCCGCGGTGAGGTCGGCGTACACGTCGCCCAGTCCGTCGTCGGATCCGTCGAGCGCCTCGGGCGTCGGCACGCGGTACGCGGCGCCGGCGGCCAGCAGGACCTCGACGGCGTCGACGACGGACGGGATGACCTCGACCACGCCGGAGTAGACGTCGGGCGGGACGACCGCCAGGGCGGTCATGTCCTCGGCGTACAGCGCGGTCTGCTCGGCGGCCAGGTCGCGCCAGTCGACGCCGGTCGCGGCGGCGCGCTCGAGCAGCGGGTCGTCGACGTCGGTGACGTTCGAGGCGTACCGCACGCGGTAACCGGCGTCGCGCCACGCGCGCCCGAGCACGTCGAACGCGATGTACGTGGCGGCGTGACCCAGGTGGGTGGCGTCGTACGGGGTGATGCCGCAGACGTACAGCGTGGCGTCCGGTCCGGCCGCGGCGACGACCATCCGGTCGGTCGAGGAGTCGCGCACCTGGACCGGGAGGCCACGTCCGGGGATCTGCGGGATGTAGGGGGTCGGCCAGGTGAGCACGGCGGAAGCCTAACGGCGTCCCGGCATCTGACAGCGCCGAGGTCCACAATGCCGGGGTGAGTACCGAGCCCCTGACCCAGCCGGACGAACGAGTGTGCGTGCAGACGTCGGACGGCGGCTGGGAGCGCGCCGAGCCCGGTGCGAGGAGCCGACGGGCGCGCTGGGTGATCGTCTCGATGGACGACCTGCCAGACGCGGCGCGACGGCACGGCATCAGCGAGCACGCGATCGCGCTGCTCGAGCACCGCATCCCGGGCGCCCACCCGCCGGCCCCGAACCACGCCCAGCGTGCCCGGCTCGACCGCTCGCCGGACGGGGAGCTCATCCTCACCACGCCGACGCTGTCCTACGTCGAGGCCACGCACGACGTGCACACGGGGGCGCTGACCAGCGTCGTCGGCAAGGACGTCGTCCTCATGGCCGAGCTGGGCGACGCGGGAGTCCTCGACCGCGCCATCGCCAAGCTGACCGGCGGGTTCCCGGTGCCCGACGAGGGCGTCCACCAGGTCGTCGCCGCCGTGGTCCTCACCCTCGTCGCGGAGGCCTCAGACGTCGAGATAGGCCTGGGCGACGCCGTCGCGGACGCCGAGCGCCTCGTGTTCTCCACCGCGCGGCACGACAACCCGCTCGAGATGATCTACGACCTCAAGCGCGAGATCGCCGAGGCACGCCGCGCCCTCAGCCCGGTCACCTCGGTGCTGCCCGAGCTGATCGCCGAGGCCGAGGAGGCGCCGGGCCAGCGCCAGTCCCAGCCCTGGTTGCGCCGGGCGGAGGCCTGGGTGGACCGGTTGGACAAGCACCTCGACGGCTACGACGACCTGCTCAGCGACATGCTCTCGGTGCACTTGTCGCAGGTGTCGGTGCGGCAGAACGAGGACGTCCGCAAGATCTCGTCGTGGGCGGCGATCGCCGCGGCGCCGACCCTCGTCGCCAGCATCTACGGCATGAACTTCGAGCACATGCCCGAGCTCGACTGGACCTACGGGTACCCGCTCGCCATCCTCGCGATGGGCGCCATCTGCGTCACGCTCTACCGGCTGTTCCGCCGCTCGGGCTGGCTGTGACGGCTACGTGGTCGGCGCGCTGTTCGCGTCGAGCACGCCCGTGAGCAGCAGGATCACCACGAGTGCGGCGAGCCCGAGCCGGTAGTACACGAACGGCTTGTAGCTGAAGGTCGAGACGATCTTCAGGAAGACGATGATGACCAGGTAGCCGACGACGAACGCCACGAGCGTCGCGACGAGCGTCGGGAAGAACCCGGGCGTGCCGCCCTTCCCGAAGTCGTCGACGCTCTTGGCCAGCTGGAACAGGCCGGAGCCGAACACGGCCGGGATCGCCAGCAGGAACGAGTACCGCGCGGCCGCCTCGCGGGTGTAGCCCATGAGGAGCCCGCCGGTGATCGTGCCGCCCGACCGGGAAACGCCGGGGATCAGCGCGAGCGCTTGCCAGAAGCCGAACTGGACGGCGTGCCGCCCCGTCAGCTCGGTGAGCTCGCGCTGCTTGGCCCCGCGCTTGTCGGCCCAGCCGAGCACCAGGCCGAACCCGGCCAGCGTCAGGGCGATGAGCCAGAGGTTGCGGAACGTCTGCTCGATCGCGTCCTGGAACGCCAGGCCGAGGATCACGATCGGCAGCGAGCCCAGCACGATGAACCACGCCATGAGCGCGTCGTGGTCGGAGGGCTGCCCGGCCGGCATGCCCGCGCGGGACCGCCAGTCGGACCCGGGGTCGCCGCGCAGCGCGCGCCACCAGGCGGAGGCGATCCGCGCGATGTCGCGGCGGAAGTACAGGATCACCGCGGTCTCGGTGCCCAGCTGGGTGATGGCGGTGAACGCCGCGCCGGGGTCGGTGGACCCGATGAGCTCGCCGACGATGCGCAGGTGCGCGCTCGACGAGACCGGGAGGAACTCGGTCAACCCCTGCACGAGCCCCAAGAGGATCGCTTCACCCAGTCCCATGGCGTCTGTCACGACGGGAACGATAGCCGGGGTGCGTTGCCGCAGATGACAGGCGGCTGCCGATTAGTGTTGCGCCTCATGGAACAGCGCCACCTGGGCCGCACCGGCTTGCGGGTCTCCCGGCTCGGGCTCGGCACCATGACCTGGAGCCGCGACACCGACGAGCACGACGCGACCGAGCAGCTGCGCGACTTCACCGACGCCGGCGGCACGCTGATCGACACCTCCGCCTCCTACGCCGACGGCGGCGCCGAGGAGCTCCTGGGCGAGCTCCTCGACGACGTGGTCCCGCGCGACGAGGTCGTGCTCTGCACCAAGGCCGGGATCCGCCGCACCAGCTCGGGCGGCGTGGTCGACGCGTCCCGCGGCGGGCTGCTCGCCTCGCTCGACGGCTCGCTGCGCCGCCTGCGCACCGACCACGTCGACCTCTGGCTCGTCCAGACCCCCGACCCCCGGACCCCGCTCGACGAGACGGTCTCCGCCCTGCGCCTCGCGGTGACCAGCGGGCGCGCCCGCTACGTCGGCCTGTCCAACCACGCCGGCTGGCAGGTGGCTCGCGCGGCGAGCCTGCTCGAGGGCGAGGTCGGGCTCACGGCGGTCGAGGCGGAGTACTCGCTGCTGCAGCGCGGGATCGAGCGCGAGGTGGTGCCCGCGGCCGTCGCCCTGGGTGTCGGCGTGCTGGCGTGGTCACCGCTGGGTCGGGGCGTGCTCACCGGCAAGTACCGCCGCACCATCCCCGCGGACTCGCGGGCCGCCTCGCCGCACCTCGCGGGCTTCGTCGAGCCCTACCTCGCGCGGGCGTCGGCGACGATCGTCGAGGCGGTCGCGACGGCTGCCGACGGCCTCGAGCGCACCCCGCTGGAGGTCGCGCTCGCGTGGGTGCAGAGCCGCGGCGTCGCCTCGGCGATCGTCGGGGCCAGGACGGCCGTGCAGCTGCGGGCGTCGATCGCGGCCCAGGACCTGGTGCTGCCCGACGAGCTGCGCAAGGCGCTCGACGAGGTCAGCGCCCCGAGCCTCGGGTACCCCGAGCGGTTCTAACGAGTGGCCTCGTCAGCGAGGTCGTCGACGTCCGCGTCGTCGTAGTCCTCGTCGTCCTCGTCGTCCTCGTCCTCGTCGTCGTCCTCCTCGGCGAGGTAGAACGGCGTGGCCTCGCCGTGCACGGTGCCCAGTGCGTCGTCGTACACCTCGAACGCGTCCGCCAGGATGTCGTAGGCGTCGTCGACCGCCGGGTCGTCCTCGCCGTGCGGCGCGGCGACGGCGGTGTAGTGGGCCTCGAGGGCTGCGATCAGGCGGTCCAGCGCGGCACGCGGGTCGACGGTCATGCGACGACCGTAGCCTCCCGCGAGGCACAATGGCAGCGCGTAAGGTTCTTCGGCACTGGGGCTATAAGTCAGCATCGGAACAGCATCGGGACGTAGGCGCGGACCGCGCGGGACGGGGTGGTCGATGGCAGACGGACAGACGAGGACGAAGCGGCCTGACTGGGTCGCGCAGGGCGGTCAGTACGAGTACCGCGTGCTCCGGATCCCGGCAACGACCTCGCGCAACGACGCCCGCCGGATGCTGACCGAGCAGGCGGAGCTGGGCCGCTGGGAGCTGTCTCGGACGCTGCTGTTCGCGGGCGGCGAGCGGAAGGTCTGGCTGCGGCGCAAGGTCATCCGCGTGCGCAGCACGCTCGCGGAGACGTCCTTCCCCGACTGACCCGGAGGACCGACAGCCCGGACCCGGCCGGTCAGCAGGTGCGCAGGAGGCGGTCCAGGACGCGGGTGCCGAAGCGCAGGGCGTCGGTGGGCACGCGCTCGTCGACGCCGTGGAACATGCCGGCGAAGTCGAGGTCGGCGGGCAGCCGCAACGGGGCGAACCCGTAGCCGCGGATGCCGAGGCGCGACAGCGACTTGTTGTCCGTGCCGCCGGACAGCGTGTACGGCAGCACGGTCGCGTCGGGGTCCTCGACCACGAGCGCCTCGACCATGCGGTCGACGAGGTCACCCGAGAACGGCACCTCGAGCGCGGTGTCGTGGTGCAGCCGCTCGATCCGCACGTGCTCGCCCGCGAGGTCGGCGACGGTGCGCGCGAACTCGTCCTCGAGCCCCGGCAGGAACCGGCCGTCGACGGTCGCCTCTGCGCCGCCCGGGATGACGTTCGCCTTGTAGCCCGCGGCGAGCTGCGTCGGGTTGGTGGTGTTGCGCAGCGTGGCGCCGACGAACTTCGACGCCGGCCCGAGCGCGGCGACCAGGCGGTCGACGGCCTCCGGGTCCTCCGGGTCGAACGGGAGGCCCGTGAGCTGGGCGACGCCCTCGAGCAGCGCGCGCACGGTGGGCGTCAGCTGCAGGGGCCAGGCGTGCCGGCCGAGCCGGGCGACGGCCTCGGCCAGGTGGGTGACCGCGTTGTCGGTGTTCACCTGGCTGCCGTGGCCCGCGCGGCCGTCGGCCACGAGCCGCATCCACGACAGGCCCTTCTCGGCCGTCTGGAGCAGGTACGCGCGCCGCCCGTCCACGTCGACGGAGAACCCGCCGACCTCGCTGATCGCCTCGGTCGCGCCCTCGAAGAGCTCCGGCCGGTGGTCGACCGCCCAGCGCGCCCCGAGCGTCCCGCCGGCCTCCTCGTCGGCGAACATGGCGACGACCACGTCCCGCGCCGGCTTGCGACCCTCGCGGGCCATCTGCCGGACGACGGACAGGATCATCGCGTCCATGTCCTTCATGTCGACGGCGCCACGGCCCCAGACCAGGCCGTCGAGCTCCTCGGCGCCGAACGGGTCCACCGACCAGTCGTCGGCGCGCGCGGGCACCACGTCGAGGTGCCCGTGCAGCACGAGTGCCGGGCGGGTCTGGTCCTCGCCCTCCAGCCGCACGACGACGCTGGCCCGGCCCGGCGTGCTCTCGAACAGCTCCGGGTCCAGCCCGACCTCCGTGAGAAGGCCCATGACGTGCTCGGCCGCCGCGCGCTCCCCCGGTCCGGAGTCGTCGCCGTAGTTCGACGTGTCGATCCGGATGAGGTCGCGACAGATCTGCACGACCTCGTCCTGCGCGGTCAGGGAGCTGCTGGCGGGCGTGCCGGAGGCCGGGTGCGTGACGGGCATGCCGTCCACCGTACCGGCCCCCGGCACGTGCTCACCGGCGCGTTCAGGCCGGGTCCGAGGCCGCCCCGAGCAGGCCGCGGCGCGCCAGCAGCGGGTCGATCAGCGGGTCCCGGCCGCGCAGGTCGCGGAACGCCTGCATCGGGTCGAGCGAACCGCCGCGCGACAGCAGCCGCGCCCGGAACGTGTCGCCGTTGGTCCGCAGCAGGCCACCGTTCTCGCGGAACCACTCGACCGTGTCGGCGTCGAGCACCTCGGACCAGATGTACGAGTAGTACCCGGCCGAGTAGCCGCCGCCGAACACGTGGTTGAAGTAGGTGGTCCGGTACCGCGGAGGCACCGGCGCATAGGCCACGCCAGCGCGCTCGAGCGCGGCGGCCTCGAACGGCTCGACGTCCTCGACGTCCGTCGGGACCTCGTCGGGCGCGAGCCGGTACCAGGCCTGGTCGAGAAGCGCCGCGGCCAGGTACTCCGTCGTCGCGAAGCCCTCGCCGTCCTGCCGCGCGGCGAGCAGCGTGTCCACCCACTCGGTGGGCATCGGCTCGCCCGTCTCGTGGTGCAGCGCGAACGCGCGGACGATCGACGGGTCCCACGCCCACATCTCGTTGACCTGCGACGGGTACTCGACGAAGTCGCGCGGCACCTCGGTGCCGGACTGCGACGGCCAGCGCACGGCCGAGAACAGGCCGTGCAACGCGTGCCCGAACTCGTGGAACAGCGTGATGACCTCGTCCCACGTGAGCAGCGTGGGCTCGCCCTCGGGCGGCTTCGGGATGTTGAGGTTGTTGACGACGACCGGTCGTTCGTCGAGCAGCGTCGACTGGTCCACGAGGTTGTTCATCCAGGCGCCGCCCCGCTTGGACTCGCGGGTCCACCAGTCGCCGAGGAAGAGGCCGAGGCCGGCGCCGTCCTCGTCGAAGACCTCGAAGACGCGCACGTCCGGGTGGTAGCCCACGAGGTCGTGGCGCTCGGCGAACGTGATCCCGTACAGCGCGGTGGCCGCCCGGAACACGCCGTCCGCGAGCACGCGCTCGAGCTCGAGGTAGGGCCGCAGCAGCGCGTCGTCGAGCGAGCGCCGCTCCTTCTTGACCTGCTCCGCGTAGAACGACCAGTCCCACGGCTCCAGCGTGGCTCCGGGGTGGTCGCGGTCGAGCGCCTCGGCGAGGTCCGTGCCCTCGGTCCGCGCGTTGGCGACGGCGACCGGCGCGAGCCGCTCGAGGATGTCGGCGACGGCCTCGGCGGTCTTCGCGGTCGCGTCCGCCGCGATGTAGGCGGCGTGGTGCGGGTACCCCAGCAGCCGGGCGCGCTCGGCGCGCTTGCGGGCCAGACCCAGCAGGGCCGGGCGCGTGTCGTGCGGGCCGCCCGCGCCGCGCCCGGCCGACGCCCGGAAGACGCGCTCGCGCACGGCACGGTTGCGCAGGACAGCCAGCGGCGGCTGCTGGGTGGGCAGCACGAGCTCGAGGAACCACCCCTGCTCGTGACCGCGGTCGCGGGCCGCCTTCGCCGCGGCGGCGCGGGCGTCCTCGGCCAGGCCGTCGAGGTCGCTCTCGTCGGTGATCAGCACGCCCGCCGCGTTCGTCGCCGCCAGCAGGTCGCGGCCGAACGCGGTCTCGAGGCTCATGATCTCGCCGTTCAGCGCGCGCAGCCGGTCCTGCGCCGTCCCGTCGAGACCCACGCCCGCGCGCACGAACTGCGTGTGCGTCCGGTGCAGCAGCCACGCGGTGTCGGGCTCGAGCTCGAGCGCGCCCGAGTCGACGTCCGCCTGCAGCGTCGCGACGCGTGCGAACAGCCGGGCGTCCAGGTAGATCGCGTCGGTGTGGGCCGCGAACAGGGGCGCGATCTCCTCCTCGACGGCCTCGAGTCCGGGCGTGGAGTCCGCGCTGGACTGGTTGTAGAAGCTGGTCGCGGCCCGGTGGAGCAGCCGGCCGGAGCGCTCGAGCGCCTCGAGCGTGTTCTCGACGGTCGGCGCGTCCGGGTCGGTCGCGATCGCCTCGATCTCGGTCCGCTGCTGGGCCATGCCGGCGAGCAGGGCCGGGCGGTAGTGCTCCTCCCGGATCCGGCTGTGGTCGGGCAGGCCGTACGGGAGGGTGGACGGCACGCCGAAGGGGTTGTCGGCGGCGAGGTCGCTCGGATTCATGGCGGACATCATCGCCGACCGGTGGGCCCGCCGCGCGTCACGACCTGCGGGCGAGGAACGCGTCCTCCGCGGCGTAGTCGAAGAAGCTGTCGGTCGGGTCCATCCGGGCGAAGCCGGGGAACGCCTCGCGCCAGTCCCCGCGCGACGCCTGGTCGACCAGCCAGTCGATGCAGGCGCGGACGGTGTCCTCGTAGTGGCCCGGCGCGGCGTACCCGAGCTCGACACGGGCCCGGGTCATGCCGAGCACCACCGGGTGGGGAACGGTCCACGGCGTGCTGCCGAGGTCGCCCTCGGGGGCGCCGGGCAGCATCACGTACGCCGGGCTGACGCCCATCGCGGCGTCGACGGCGGCGGAGACCTCCGCGACCGTCAGCGTCCTCGGGTCGGCCGCGTTGAGCACCCGGTCGGCCGGGCGCGCGGCCGCGAGCCGCACGAGCTCGCCGAGCACCGTCGCGGCGGTCGTCGCGAACCGGCTCTCGCCGTCGTACGCGAGCACCCGCACGTCGCGCCCGTCGAGCGCGCGCTTGACGAACAACCACTCCCGCGGCTGGCGGCACCCGGCGCCGTGGATCGCGCCGGGCCGCAGGATCGTCGTCGGGATCGCCGAGGCCGCCCACGCCTGCTCCAGCGCGACCTTGCCGGTCGCGTAGGTCTCGCGCCCGGGTGCGACGGTCGGCTGCTCCTCGTCGAGCGGGACCGGGAAGCGGGCGAACTCGTCGGTCTCGAACCCGTTCCCCACGTCGTCGACGTAGACCGCGGCGCTCGAGACGACGACCGCCGACCCGATCCGGTCGGCCCGCGCGACCAGGGGCTCCGCCTGCCGGTCGTCGTAGGCGACGACGTCGACCAGCACGTCCACCCCGCGCCCGAGCGCCCTGTCGAGCACCTCCGGGTCGCCACGATCGCCCGACACGACCTCGACGCCGTCGACCTCGGCGGCGTGGCGCGCGAGCACGCGGACGTCCCAGCCGTCCGCCAGCAGCGCGGGCACCACGGCCCGGCCGATCTGCCCCGTACCCCCGATGACCAGCGCCGTCGACATGGGAACCGACGCTACGCCAGCGCGCTCGTCCGGTCCTCGTACGTCCGGTACCCGTGCGCCCGGCCGACGGCGGCGTTGTACAGCCGCCCGGCGTGCGTGGTCAGGCCCGCACCCAGCGCGGGGTCGGCATCGACCGCGCCGTGCCAGCCCAGGTCCGCGAGCGCCGCCAGGTAGGGCAGCGTCACGTTGGTCAGCGCCAGCGTGGAGGTCACGGGGACCGCGCCGGGCATGTTGGCGACGCAGTAGAAGACGGACCCGTGCACGGCGTAGGTCGGGTCGTCGTGCGTGGTGGCGCGGGTGTCCTCGAAGCAGCCGCCCTGGTCGACCGCCACGTCCACCAGCACGGAGCCGGGCTTCATGCGGGAGACGAGCTCGTTGGTGACCAGGCGCGGCGCGCGGGCTCCCGGGACAAGCACGGCACCGATGACGAGGTCCGCGTCGAGCAGCTCGCGCTCGATCGCGTAGGCGCTCGACGCGACAGTGCGGACCCGTCCGCCGAACGCGGAGTCCGTGTCGCGCAGCCGCGGCATCGACAGGTCGAGCACGGCCACGTCGGCGCGCATGCCCACGGCGATCTCCGCCGCGTGCCGACCGACGACGCCGCCGCCGAGGACCACCACCTTCGCGGCGTCCACGCCGGGTACCCCGCCGAGCAGCACGCCGGCCCCGCCCTCGTTCTTCATCAGGTGGTAGGCGCCCACCTGGGTGGAGAGCCGGCCGGCCACCTCGCTCATCGGCGCCAGCAGCGGCAGGGACCCGTCGGGCAGCTGCACGGTCTCGTACGCCAGCGACGTCGTCCCGGCGGCGAGGAGGGCATCGGTGGCGGGGCGGTCGGCCGCCAGGTGCAGGTAGGTGAAGAGGACCTGG
Organism: Cellulomonas sp. P1_C4; assembly: GCF_056406355.1. Classification (NCBI taxonomy): domain Bacteria; kingdom Bacillati; phylum Actinomycetota; class Actinomycetes; order Micrococcales; family Cellulomonadaceae; genus Cellulomonas; species Cellulomonas sp. P1_C4. The sequence continues at coordinate 56,783 of NZ_JBFUAI010000014.1, forward strand.
TCCTCGCGCAGGTAGCCGTACTCGGAGGCGACCGGTTCCTTGACCTTGCAGACGAGGTCCGCGCTCCCCCAGACCTCGTCGGCGCCGGGCACGATGTCGGCCCCCGCGGCCGTGTACTGGTCGTCCGTGATGGCGGAGCCCGCCCCGGCGCCGGCCTGCACGAGGACCTGGTGGCCCGAGGACACGAGGTGGTGCACCCCCGCCGGGGTGAGGGCGACGCGGTACTCGCGGTTCTTGACCTCGCTGGGGATGCCGACCTTCATGGGGGGCTCCGTCCGTGTTCGCAACAGCACTTCCCTGCATCTTGAACTTCCTGTGTGGCAAGCGCATGACGATCGACGATCATTCGCTAGATTTGCGCAATGTCAGTTCAGGATTCGGCACAGCACCCCCTGGTCGCTGCGAGTCGAACGCCGTTCGGCGCCGTGGAGCTCGACGACGTGGACCGTCGCCTGCTCAGCGAGCTCGAGCGCGACGGCCGCATCTCCAACAAGGAGCTGGCCGCCGCGGCGGGCATCGCGCCGTCCACGTGCCACGCCCGCGTCCGGGCGCTGCGGGAGTCCGGCGTGCTCCGCGGGTTCCACGCCCAGGTCGATCCCGAGGCGGTCGGTCGCGGGCTCCAGGCGATGATCGCCGTGCGCCTGCAGGCCGCGGCGCGCGCCCGGCTGGCGGAGGTGGCGCATCGGTTGGCCCAGCGCCCCGAGGTGCGCGATGTCTACCTGCTCGCCGGCGTCGATGACGTCCTGGTCCACGTCGCGGTGCGCGACTCGCGCGAGCTGCGCGCGTTCGTGCTCGAGCACCTCAGCACCCGGCCCGAGGTCGCCCACACGCAGACGAGCCTGGTGTTCGAGCACGTGCACGCCCCGGGGACCGCCTCCATCTGATCAGCCGGCGAGGCGCGCCCAGAGCGCGGCCTGCTCCAGGATGCGCCGCGCCGCGGGCTCGTCGTCCAGCACGTCCCAGACCCAGAACGCCGACTCGGTGGACCGGGCGAACCCCCACGCGGCGATGCGGTCGGGGTCGAGGTCCCCCGCGACCGTCCGCACCCGCGCGCGCAGCACCGCGACCGGGTCGGGGTGCGCGAACGGGTCGTCCACCTGCTCGAGCAGCGGCCACAGGTCGTATGCCGGGTCGCCGCGCATCGGTTTCGGGTCGATCGCGAGCCACCGGCCGTCGCCCGCGTCGAGCAGGTTGCCGGGGTTGAAGTCCCCGTGGACGAGTGACCCGGCCGTGCCCGGGAGCGTGCGCAGGATGTCCGCGGCACGCGATACGAGCGCGCGGTCGACCTCGTGCCCGTCCGCACGCTCCTGCAGGACGTCGGCCCAGCGGGCGCACACGTCAGCCATCCGCGGGACGTCCGGGACCTCGGGGACGGCCCAGAGCACCCGGGCGACGGCGGCCCCGCGCTCCAGCCGCTCCTGCGCGGTGCCGGTAGCCCGCGAGAGCGTCGTCCCCGGCTCGACCCGCTCGAGCAGCAGTGCCCAGTCGGCCGCGTCCGCGTCGAGCAGCGCGGGCGCGCCGCGCCCGTGCCAGGCGCGCAGCGCGACCGCCTCGGCACGAGCCTCGTCGTGCGGGAGGGAGATCTTCAGCACGGCGTGCGACCCGTCCGCGCGGAGCACCGGCGCGCACCACGACGACGCGCCGCTCGTGTACGGCGCCCCCGGGGTCAGGGCCCAGCGCTCGACGGCCCGGCCGACCAGCTCGGGCAGCCGCGCGATCCAGGCCCGTCCGGCGGGCGTGCGCCCGGGACCGTCGTGCAGGATCGCAGGGATGACGGGATCGGCCACGGAGCGAGGCTAGCGATGGACGTCTTCCGCAAGGGCCGGGCCGGCGCGCCCCCGGGGTTCTTCGCCTGCGAGGCGGCCGGCCTCGACTGGTTGCGGGCGGCCGGCGGTGTGCGCGTGGTCGACGTGCTCGGCGTGCACGACGACGGCCTCGACCTGCGCCGGCTCGTGCCGGTGCCGCCCACCCGCGACGCCGMGACCGCGTTCGGCAGGGACCTGGCGCTCACCCACGCCGCGGGCGCCCCGGCCTTCGGCAGCCCACCCGCGGGCTGGTCGGGAGACGGGTTCTTCGGACCGCTCGACCAGCCGCTGCCGATGCGCTCCGGCTCCTACGCCGGCTGGGGCGAGTTCCTGGCGGAGTGCCGGCTCGACCCGCTCGCCGACGCGCTGGAGGACCCGGAGCCCGCGGACGTGCTGCGACGGGTGGCCGACCGGCTGCGCTCGGGTGCGCTCGACGACGACGACGGGCCGGCGCGCCTGCACGGCGATCTCTGGTCGGGCAACGTGGTCTGGACGTCCGACGGGGTGACGCTGATCGACCCGGCGGCGCACGGCGGACACCGGGAGACCGACCTGGCCATGCTCGCCCTGTTCGGGCTGCCGTTCCTGGCCGAGGTCCTTGCCGGGTACCGCGCGGTCCACCCGTTGCGGGCAGGCTGGCAGCGGCGGGTCGGGCTGCACCAGCTGTATCCCGTCGGCGTGCACGCCCTGCTGTTCGGCGGCGGCTACCGCGCGCAGCTGCTGCGCCTCGCGGGTGAATGGCGTGCGTGAAGGGCCGTGCCCAGCCGCGCGGACCACGCCCCCTTGTGCGATCCTGCGGCCACCGACGCGCAGAGGGCTGGAGGGCACGGGGTGAGCGCTGGGGACCCGCAGGGCCTCAATCCCTGGGTCGGCGCGCGCGGTGACGAGCCCTATCCGCCCCTGCTGCCGAGCCCGCGCGGGCCCCTCGAGGACCGCGCCGTGCGCTTCCTCGGCCCGGCCCTCCGCGTCCGGCGCGGCCCCCGCATCGGCTTCCTCCTCGTCGCCGCGGTCCTCGTCGCCAGCCTGCTGGTGGGAGGTCGCTGGTGGATGTCGACCGCCACGGTCTTCGGGCCTCCGTCCGGCCTCGAGGAGGCGACGCTCCCGCTGGGTGCGCCGCCCGCGGTGCCCGCCGCCTCGTCGGGTTCGTTCGCGTTCACGTCGATGCAGCCCGACGGCGCCGGCCCCGTCGCGTACAGCCCGTGCCGGCCCATCCACTATGTCGTGCGACCCGACGGCGCCCCGGTCGGGGGCGCCGAGTTCCTCACGGCCGCGATCGCCACCGTCTCCGCGGCAACCGGGCTCCAGTTCGTCGACGACGGCCCGACGCACGAGGCGCCCGACGCGGGCCGCAGCGCCTACCAGCCCGGCTCCTACGGACGGCGCTGGGCGCCCGTCCTGGTCGCCTGGTCGACGCCCGAGGAAACCCCGAGCCTGACCGGCGACGTCGCGGGGATCGGCGGGTCCGCCATCGTGACCCGCGCCGGCCTCTCGGTCTACGTCACGGGGTCGGTGACGCTCGACGCCGGCGACCTGGCCGAGCTGATGGCCGCGCCGGCCACTCGCGCGACCGCGCTGGGCATCGTCACCCACGAGTTCGGGCACCTGGTCGGTCTCGACCACGTGGACGACCCCTCGCAGCTGATGAACCCGAGCACCACCGCGTCCGTCTCGACCTTCGGCAACGGCGACCTCGCCGGACTTGCCGCGCTGGGCAGCGGCGCGTGCGCGCCGAACGTCTGACCGAACCCTTCACGCCCCCTCTCACGGAACTCCCAGGTCGACTGGGTACGCTCGCCCGGCCCCGCCAACCGAGGAGACCCCATCCACCGTCGACCGATCGTGCTCGTGCACGGCACCCGGACGTCCTCCGCCATCTGGCGGCGACAGGTCGAGGCGCTCGAACGTTCCGGCCACCCGACGGTCACGCTCGACCTGCCCGGGCACGGCCGACGTTCGCACGAGCGGTTCAGCCTGGCGGGAGCACTGGACGCGATCGACGAGGCCGTCGACTCGTGCACCGAGCCCCCGCTGCTGGTCGGGCTCTCCCTCGGCGGCTACACGAGCCTCGCGTACGCACGCCGGAACGAGACCAAGGTCGCCGGCGTCGTGCTGGCCGGCTGCTCGACCGAGATCAAGGGCAAGCCGCTGGGCGCCTACCGGCGCGCGTCCGGCATGGTCACCCGCGCACTGCGCCTCGGCGGTGGGGACTGGCACGTGGTGACCGACATGCTCACCGCGATGAAGGGCTACTCGCCGCTGGCGGACCTTCGACGGACCGCGCTGCCGGTCTGGCTGGTCAACGGCAGCCGCGACCCTCTGCGGATCGACGAGCGCCGGTACCGCGACGCCCGCCCCGGCACCCGGCTCACGGTGGTGCCCCGCGCCGGCCACGACGTGAACGCCCATGCACCGGTCGCCTTCAACCGCATCTTGTTCGACGCCTTGCACGAGCTGCGCCATCGGACCGGCGGCCTCGCCGTCGCCTGATCTGCGGCTCCGGCAGGCACAGTAGGGGCGTGGACCCCGCGCAGCTCGCCGACGCCTCGCGCCTGCGCACCCGGGCGACCGTGCTGCACGCGGACGCCGACTCGTTCTTCGCGGCCGTCGAGCAGCGCGACAAGCCGTCGCTGCGCGGCAAGCCCGTGCTCGTCGGCGGCACCGGACCGCGCGGCGTCGTCTCGACGGCGTCCTACGAGGCCCGCCGCGCGGGTGCCCGCTCGGCGATGGCGATGAGCCGCGCGCGCCGGCTCACCCCGGCCGCCGCCGTGCTGTTCCCCCGGTTCGAGGCCTATTCGGCCTACTCCCGGATCATCATGGCGACGCTCGGGACGCTCTCGCAGCTCATCGAGCCGCTGAGCATCGACGAGGCGTTCGTCGACCTCGAGGCCGGTCCGTTCGCCGAGGACCCCGCCGCGGCGGCCGCCGACGTCCGCGCCCGGATCCGGGAGCGCACCGGGCTGGCCGTGTCGATCGGCATCGGGCGAACCAAGCTCGTCGCCAAGCTCGCGTCCGACGCCGGCAAGCCGGATGGGCTGCTGGTGGTCGAGCCCGCCGACGAGGACGACTTCCTCCTCCCCCTGCCCGTGCGCGCGGTCCCGGGGATCGGCCCCGCGACAGCCGCAGCGCTCCAGCGGCTCGACGTGCGCACGGTCGCCGACCTGCGCCGCCAGGAGCTCGACGTCCTCACGATGACGGTCGGCGAGTCGTCGGGCGTCAACCTCTTCCGGCTGGCCCGCGGGATCGACCCGCGGCCCGTGGCCCCCGGCGGCGAGCGCAAGTCCGTCGGCGCCGAGCGCACGTTCGCGGAGGACATCTTCGGCTCCGAGCTGATCGCCGCGGCGATCGACCGCGTCACCGACGAGGCGCTGCGCCGGCTCACCGCGCACGGCGGCGGGGCGCGGACCGTCGTCGCCAAGGTGCGGTTCGCCGACTTCACCACGCTGACCCGCTCGGTCACGCTCCCCCAGCCGTCCGCCGAGCCCGCCGAGCTGCGCGCCGCCGCGCACCAGGCCGCCCGCGCCGCGGGGATCAGCGATTCCGTGCGGCTGCTGGGCGTCTCGTTCCACAACCTGTCGGCGCACGCCCAGCTGACCCTGCCGTGGGGCGACGACGATCCCGCGCCGGTCGTCGTCGACGAGCCCTCCGAGGACGCTCCCGCGACGCTCGGGCTGCTGACCGAGGAGAACGCCCGACCCGGCCTGGACGTCGAGCACCCGAGCCTCGGCCGCGGCTGGGTGGTGCACGTCCGCGGACACCAGGCGACCGTGCGGTTCGAGTCCGTCGACACCCCGCCGGCGCGCTCGCAGGTGGTGGATCTCGAGACCGACCCGCTCCTGCTCGTGCCGCCCCTGACTCCTACGCTCGACGAATGACGAACGCGCCGCGCAACATCGGCTCCGCCCTGGCCCAGGTGCTGGAGCCGTGGCAGCCGCACCTGCTCGCTCGGTTCAACGACCACGAGCTCAAGGTGGTCAAGCTGCACGGGGAGTTCGTGTGGCACACCCACCCCGACACCGACGAGATGTTCGTCGTCGTCGCCGGCTCGCTCACCATCCGGCTGCGGGACGGCGACGTCGTGCTCGGGCCGCAGGACGTGTACGTGGTCCCGCGCGGCGTCGAGCACTGCCCGTGGGCCGAGAACGAGGTGTCGGCGCTGCTGGTCGAGCTGGCGGGGACGGTCAACACMGGCGACGCAGGCGGCCCGCGGACCGCCGTCACGCGGGAGCTGGGTCCCGACCGTCCAGCCGGATCGTCCACGGCGTGACCGTCTCGACGACGAGGTGCGAACCGCTCCACGGGTCCCGCGCCAAGATGGCGCGCACCTCGTCGACCGAGGCGGCCTCCACGGCGTGGACCACGCGGATCTCGTCGACCAAGGGACCGCCGAGCACCAGGAATCCCGACTCCACGAGCCGGTCCATGAACGCCGCGTGCTCGGTCCAGCCGAGCTGCTCCTCCATCGGCGTCGACGCGTCCCACGCGGGACCCGACCGGGTGAGCACGACCAGGAACATCGCCATGCCTCGTTGTACCGCAGTGCGCGTGCAGTCCGCGAACATCAGGCTCAGGTCGGTGACGTCAGCGCCTCGACCCGAGCGACCAGCTGGGGCCACGCGCGCTGCGGGGGAACCCCGTGGCCGGCGTCGGGGATCACCAGCAGCTCGGCGTGCGGGATCTCACGGGCCAGCGCCTCGCCGTGCGGGAGCGGGAACACGGGGTCGTCGGCGCCGTGCACCACGAGCGTCGGCGCGGCGATCTCGCCCAGCCGGTCCCGCCAGGGCGGACCGGGGTCGACGAGGTACGGGTTGGTGGTGCTGGCCCGCAGGTCCCGCGACCGGTCCACCGTCCGCTCCGCGATCACGCGCTCCAGGTCCTCGTCGTAGCCCCCGCGCTGGAAGGGCCGCTCGAGCTCCGCGAGGTGCGCGACGACGGCATCGCGGTCGGCCCAGTCGGGTTCCCGCGTCCCACCGTCGAAGAACTCCCGCATCTCCTGTGACATCCCCGGCAGGCCGTCCGAGCCCGGCGTACTGCTCACCAGCGTGAGCGCAGCGACGCGATCCGGCCGATCGAGAGCCAGCAGCTGCGCGATCACGCCGCCGCCCGACACTCCCAGCACGTGCGCGCGGTCGAACCCCTCGTCGTCCATCAGCGCGAGCACATCCGCCACGACGTCGGGCATCCCGTAGTCCGGCGCACCCGCCGGCCAGGTCGTCGACCGACCCTGGTCGCGGGCGTCGTACCGCAGCACGCGATGCCGCCGACCGAGCAGCTCGACCAGCCCGTCGGGCCAGTGCACCAGGGAGCAGCCGGCGCCGTGCACGAGGACCAGCGGTTCGCCCGCGCCCTGGACGTCGACGCACAGGCGCACGCCGGCGGCGACGTCGACCATCCGCTCCGTCACGCGAGGGCCTGCCGGCTGCGCCGGTCGTTCTCCTTCTCGATCGCCGCGACGAGCTCGTCCTTGCTCATCCGCGAGCGCCCGGCGATCCCGAGCTCCTTCGCGACGTCGTACAGGTGCGCCTTGCTCGCGTTGGCGTCGACGCCGCCCGCCGTCGGGGCGGTCGAGCCGAACCCCTCCTCGGCGCGCTGGTCCGACGGGCCGTACTCCTGCTTCGGCCGCCAGCTGTCGCCGACCTTCTCGTGCGTGTGCTTCAGCGCGGCGAACGCGACGCGGTGGGCGCGCTCCTCGTCGCCGTCGTACTGCTCGATCGCCGCGTCGTACGCGTGCGCGTACGTTCGCTGCGCCTTCTCGTCGGAACGCTGCAGGGTGCTCGGCAGCTCGCTCTGCTTGGCGGCGCCGGATCGGGTCGTCTTGGGCACCTCACGATCGTGACTCCCCGACCCGGACGCCGCCAGCGCAGCTACTTCGCCTCGGCCTGCGCCTCGTCGGCCGCCGCCTTGATCTCGTCCGCCTCGACCTTGTCGATGGCCTTCTCGACGATGGCGTCCGCCTTGTCGAGCGCCTCGCGGATCGCGACGGCACCCGGGTCGGAGACGAGCGCGACGATGCCGGAGTGTCCCGGCGCGATCGTGTCCTGCAGCTCCTCGCTCAGGCCCTTGCGGTGGTGCAGCTCCTGCGCCTTGCCGGTCGCCGCACCCACCGCACCCAGGACGGCCGCGCTGCCGATGATCGACGGCGGGAAGATCAGGCCGAGCGCGACGCCACCGACGACGCCCCAGGTCAGCCCCCGGCGCGTGCTGTGGTCCGTGGCCTTCTGGATCTCGAGCTTGCCGTCCGCGTCGCGCTTGACGACGATGACGCCCTGGATGTCGAGGGTCTTGCCGTCCGCCACCGACGTGAGGGTCTCGTAGGCCGCCCACGCCGTGTCGGTGTCCGAGAAGTCGGCCACGAAGAGTGTGTAGGCGCCGTCGCTGAGGGCGGCGACGACGTCAGTGGGCTGGTCGTCCGACATGAAGTGCTCCTTGGTCCGTCCGGAAAGGTCGCGTGAAATGCGACGGACCGACCGTATCCCCCACAACGCCCAGAACACAGAGAGCACCACCTGAGCTCGCGGCGTGCACCCCGCGGTCCTCCCGGACACCGGTCGGTCTTCGCTCGTGGGGCATGAGCTTCCTCTACGAGGAGAGGACCTCACCGTCGCCGTTCGTCGACCTGGTCTGGCGCACCCGCGACACCACCTACCTCGCGTCCGCCGACGCCCGGTGGACATGACCTTCACCATCACGGCGCACGGGCCGCGCGTGCTGCTCAGCGGGGCCTCGTCGGAGCCGTCCGTGGTCCCGTACGCCGCCGGCACCCTCAACCTCGGCGCAGCCAACCTGCTGTACGAGGCGGCGCACGCCCCGGCCGCCTGGGGTCGGCGGCACGACCGGCCGCTGGGCATCGTCGCGTTCGGCGACGAACCGCTGATGCGCCGGATCCTCGACCCCGACGGGCGCCTGGCCTCCTGGGCCGAGCACCCCCGGGGCGGCCACGTCCCCGCCCTCGAGCGGCCGCAGGAGCTCGCCGCCGACCTGCGCGCGTTCCTCGCCTCCGTGCTCGTGGGGTGAGCTCGCCGGTCCTGTACGGATGTGGGTGGGATGCGGTCTGATCGTCTCGAGCGGCCGCGCGGTGCGGTCGCGCTGAGTGGAGGACCCATGGCGACGATCGTCTCGACCCTGTTCATCTCCCTCGACGGCGTGGTCGAGATCGACCCCACCTGGCACTTCCCCTACTTCGACGACCACATGGGTGCCGCCGTGGGCGAGGACTACGAGGGGACTGACGTGCTGCTGCTCGGGCGCGTGACCTACGACAGCTTCGCGGGGGCGTGGCCGGGCCGCGAGACCGCCGGCGGCCCGGACGCCACGTTCGCCGTGCAGCTCGGCGACCTCCGCAAGATCGTCGCCACCCGCGGGTCCCAGGACCTCGGCTGGCGCAACGCCGAGGCGGTCCGCGGCGACCTCGTCGAGGCGATCACGGCGGTCAAGGCCGAGCCCGGCGTGGGCAAGATCCTCGTGGCCGGGTCCATCTCCGTGGTCCGCCAGCTGCTCGCCGCGGGCCTCATCGACGAGCTGCGACTGCTCGTGCACCCGGTGGCCGCCCGACGCGGCGAGCGGCTGTTCGACGAGGGCGAGCCCATCTACCCGCTGCGGCTGGTGAGCTCCGACATCTTCCCGACGGGCGTCGTGCGGTTGATCTACGCGCCGAGCGAGCTGCCCAGCGCCGCGTCGTACGACGACGTGACCGACAACGTCCCGGGCGCCGGTCAGGACTGAGGTGTCGATCGGCTGGCCGCAGGCCCTCGCCTGGCGGTTGCGACGACAGCTGCTCGAGCCGGTCGGCGACGGCTCGGCCGCGGACGTCGTGCGCACGCTGGGCGCGGTCCCGGCCCAGCACGACACCGCCGTCGAGCTCGCCGTCGGCATCCGGCGCCAGAGCCCGAGGCCGGGCGACGTCACGCGCGCCCTGGCCGACGGCGAGCTGATCATGACGTTCGCCTTCCGCGGTGCCGTCCACCTCATGACGCCCGAGGACGCCGGCGCGTACCTGGCCCTGCGGGCCTCGAGCCGGATGTGGGAGCTGCCCAACTGGCAGGCCTACTACGGCCTGGCGCCGTCCGACTGGCCGGCCTTCCGTGGCGTGGTCCGGGATGCTCTCGCCGACGGGCCGCTCACGTTCGCCGAGCTGACGGCGGCCGTCACCGCGCACCCCGCGTTCCGCGGCCTGGAGGTCACCTGGACGCTGCTCAAGCCGCTCGGCTGGCAGGGCGACCTGAGCTTCGGTCCGCCACGAGACGGGCAGTCGACCTTCCAGCGCCTCGACACCAACCCCCGCTGGACCGGCCTTGTCGACGTCGACGAGGCCGGGCGGCACGCCGTGGAGTCCTACGTCCGGGCGTACGGCCCGACGACGCCCGACCACCTCCAGTACTGGCTCGGCGAGGGGCTCGGCGCCGCCCGCAAGCGCATCCGGAGCTGGCTCGCCGACGTCGGCGGCCGCCTCACGGAGGTCGACATCGACGGCGCGGCGGCCCTCGTCCTGCGCGACGACGCCGACGCGCTGGTCGCGACGTCGCCGTCGAGCGCGGTCCGGCTCCTTCCCCGGTACGACCAGTGGGTCCTCGGTCCCGGGACGGCCGACCGGCACGTCGTGCCGCCGGCTCACCGCAGCGAAGTCAGCCGCGGGGCGAACGTCGCCCTGGTCGGCGGCGTCGTCAGCGGCACCTGGTCGTGGGCCGGCGACGAGGTCGTCGTGACCTGGTTCCCCGACACCCTGCCGGTCCCGCGGGAGGCGGTGGCAGCCGAGGTCGAGCGGCTCGCGACAATCCTCGACCGACCGCTCGGCACGAACGCCCTGGGGGGCGCATGACGAACGGACCGACACCCTTCGAGGTCCACCCCTCGGGCGCCTACCTCCACGGCACGAAGGCGGACCTCGCCGTGGGCGACCTGCTGGAACCCGGCCGCCCGTCGAACTTCGGCGGCGGTCGGACGGCGGGACACGTCTACGTGACCGCGACGCTCGACGCGGCGACGTGGGGCGCGGAGCTGGCACAGGGTGATGGCCCGGGCCGGATCTACATCGTGGAGCCGACCGGGCCTCTCGAGGACGACCCCAACGTCACCGACAAGCGGTTCCCCGGCAACCCGACGCGGTCCTACCGGACCCGGGAGCCGGTGCGGGTCGTCGGCGAGCTCGAGGACTGGGTCGGGCACCCGCCCGAGCAGCTCGCGGCGATGCGGGCGCACCTGGCCGACCTCGCCAGCCGGGGCGTCGAGGAGATCGACGACTGACCGCACGGCGGACGTGCTGGAAGCGGCAGTCGACGTCCCCCCGCTCGGGCGGCCGGTGTTCGGGCGCGCTACTTCGCGAGCTCCCGGTCGATCCCGTCCACCCACCGGGCGATCTGCTCGGTGTCACGCCAGTCGCCGGCCATCTTCTTCGCCATGGCGGAGGCCGGGAACCCGGTGGCATCCGGCAGGAGCCGCCCGCCGAACGTCATCGTCCCGCGTGCGTCGATCTGCTTCGCGGCCTCGCGCACGTGGCCGACGGGCCGGATGTCCCCCGTCGTCGCGGTCGCGTCGAGCGGACCGGTGGCGACGAGCCAGACCGGGACCTCGGACAGCCCCTGCGCGTGGCGGCGGACGAACCGGCGCGCATCCTTGTGCCAACGGCCCGCGTAGAGCGCACCCGCGACGACGACCGCGTCGACGTCGGCGAGCCCCTCGACCTCGGCGGCAGGTCGGACGACGGCATCGTGACCGTGCTCACGCAGGTCCTCGCCGATTGTCTCCGCCACACCCTCGGTGCCGCCTCGGGTACTCCCGTAGGCGACCAGCACGCGCGTCATGATGTCCTCCCGATCGAGGCGGTCACCCTCGTCGGTGACCGATAGCTCCATCGTCGTCGCGCCACCACCGGGGACCAGGGCCAGAGGTCCCGAGCTCCAGGTCGAAAAAACCCCCGATCCGCGTCTCCGCAGATCAGGGGCAATTTCGTCGCTGTCTCAACGAGTGTCCGGAGGGGGACTTGAACCCCCACGCCCTTTCGGGCACTAGCACCTCAAGCTAGCGCGTCTGCCATTCCGCCACCCGGACAGGTGGACCGCAGGGCACCCGGAGGCGCCCTCAGGTGCGGCAGAAAAGATAGCACGGCGCGGCGCCCGGGCACGCATCGCGCGTGCGAGGCAGACTTGCCGCAGACGCCGGGACCGGCCGTCACCGGCTGTGATGCAGGGAGCCCCATGACCGACGCCAGCAGCTCGACCGGACGGACCACGTCCACCCCATCGGCGCGCAAGGTCGCCGGCGCGCGGCGCAACCCGAGCGCGTACGGGGTCGAGCACACCGCTCCGCGATGGCTGCGCAACGCAGCGGGCACCTCGTGGCGGCTGCTGGTCGTCATCGCGATGGTCGCGCTGATCTTCTACGTCACGGGTCGCGTGCAGCTGCTGTTCGTGGCGCTGTTCCTGGCGTGCGTGTTCACCGCGGTCCTGCGGCCGCTCGTCGACTTCCTCGCCCGGTCGATGCCCCGCGGGCTCGCGACCGCCCTGGCACTCCTCAGCGGCATCGTCTTCTTCCTGGGGCTCCTGACGTACGTCGGGTACTCGATCGCCAACCAGTGGACCGACCTCACCGAGCAGTTCAGCGACGGCATCGGGCAGATCACCGACTTCCTGGAGAGCGGGAACCTGCCGTTCACCATCACGAACGACCAGATCGCCGAATGGATCAGCAACGGCCAGAAGTGGGTGCAGGAGCACGCCGGTGACCTGGCGGGCCAGGCGGCCGCCGGAGCCGGCTCCGTGGTCGAGGTGTTCACCGCGCTCGCGCTGGCCATCTTCTGCACCGTGTTCTTCCTGGCGCGCGGGCGCGAGATGTGGACGTGGTTCCTCAACCAGCTGCCCGCTCGCGTGCGCGACAACTGGAAGACCGCGGGCGGCGCCGGCTGGTACACGTTCTCCGGCTACACGCGCGGCACCGTGATCATCGCGGTCACCGACGGGATCCTGGCCTTCATCCTGCTGACCATCCTTCGGGTGCCGCTGTCTGCCCCGCTCGCGGTGCTGGTGTTCATCGGTGCGTTCATCCCGCTGATCGGCGCTCCGCTGGCGATGGTCGTGGCGATGATCGTGGCGCTCGCCGCGAACGGGTTGCTGTCGGCGGCGCTCGTCGGTGCCGGCATCGCCCTGATCGGCCAGTTCGAGGGGCACTTCCTGCAGCCGATCGTGATGGGCAAGCAGGTGGCGCTGCACCCGGTGATCATCGCGCTGGCCGTCACCGCGGGAACCCTGACCGCGGGGATCCTCGGCGCGGTCATCGCCGTCCCGCTCGTGGCGGTCTGCTGGGCGATCTTCGCGCGGCTGCGGACGCTGGACCCGCCGATGGACGAGGAGTCGGCGGACGACGAGGTCGAGCCGGTCGACGACGTCCAGCAGCTCGACGACGACGAGGCCGTCACCCAGGCCTGAGCGTCACCGGAAGTCCCGCGACGCCGTCCGGACCTTCAGCGACATCGCGCTCAGGTGCTCGGCCACCAGGTTGGTCGCGCCGTCCGACCGTTCCAGGCGACCGCGGACGACGAGCGCCCGTGACGTGCGGGCGACCTTGCGGAACTTCTGCCACAACCCGGCCGAGCAGATGATGTTGAGCAGCCCGGTCTCGTCCTCGAGCGACAGGAACGTGATCCCGCCCGCGGTGCCCGGCCGCTGCCGGTGGGTTACGACGCCGGCGACGGCGACCCGCCGCCCGATCTCGTGGGTGTACGCCTGCTCGACCCGCAGGACCCCCGCCGCGTCGAGCCCGTCGCGGACGAACTGCGTCGGGTAGGAGTCGACCGAGACGCCCGTCGCCCACACGTCCGCGGTGGCGATCTCCACGTCGCTGAGCCCGGGGAGCATCGGCGCACTCACCCCCACTGAGACCCCCGGCAGCGTGTCCGGACCCTCCTGCGCCAGGGCGCCGGCCGCCCAGAGCGCCTCCCGGCGCGTGACGTCCAGGCTGTCGAGCGCGCCGGCGGTGGCGAGGGCCTCGAGCTGCGCTGTCGACAGCTGCACCCGTCGGACCAGCTGGCGCAGGTCGGCGAACGGGCCGTGCGCGCGGCGCTCGTCGACCACCCGTTGCGCGACGTCCTCCCCCACCGACCGGACCGACGAGAGCCCCAGCCGGACCGCGAGGGAACGTGTCCCGTCCCCCGTGCGCACCCCCGGCGCGGTGACCGGACCGGTGCCGCTCGGCGCGGGGACGAGGAGCGGCTCGCCACCGTCGGGCGTTGGGCCCAGCCGCTCGACGCGTGCCAGCGCATCCGACGCCTGCACGTCCGGGCGCAGCACCTCCAGGCCGTGCCGGCGCGCATCGGCCGCCAGGCTCTGCGGCGAGTAGAAGCCCATCGGCTGCGCGGCCAGCAGCCCCGCGTAGAACGCGGCCGGGTGGTACACCTTCAGCCACGCGCTGGCGTACACCAGGAACGCGAACGAGTAGGCGTGGGACTCGGGGAACCCGAAGTCGGCGAACGCCTTGAGCTTGTCGAAGATCTCCGCCCCGGTCTTCTCGTCGATCCCGTGCCCGGCCATGCCGGACATCAACCGCCCTCGCATCGCCTCCATCCGCTCGGTCGACCGCTTGGACCCCATCGCCCGCCGCAGCTGGTCGGCCTCGGCGGGCGTGAAGTCGGCGACGTCGATGGCCATCTGCATCAGCTGCTCCTGGAACAGGGGCACGCCCTTGGTCTTGGCCAGCGACTTCTCCAGCAGCGGGTGCAGGTACGTGACCGGTTGGCGGCCGTGCGCGCGCTCGATGTACGGGTGCACCGAGCCGCCCTGGATGGGGCCGGGGCGGATGAGCGCGACCTCGATGACGATGTCGTAGAACGTGCGCGGCTGCAGGCGCGGCAGGGTGCCCATCTGCGCGCGCGACTCCACCTGGAACACCCCGACGGTGTCCGCCGCGCTGAGCAGGTCGTACACGCGCGTGTCCTCGGCCGGCAGCCCGTGCAGGTCGAGCTCCCTGCCCTCGTGCTCGTGCACGAACCCGAACCCGATGCGCAGCGCGGTGAGCATGCCCAGCCCGAGCAGGTCGAACTTCACCAGCCCCGCGTCCGCGCAGTCCTCCTTGTCCCACTGCAGCACCGTGCGGCCCGGCATCCGCGCCCACTCCACCGGGCACACCTCGATGACCGGCCGGTCGCACATGACCATCCCGCCCGAGTGGATGCCCAGGTGGCGCGGCAGCCGCAGGAACCGGTCGGCCAGGTCGATGACCTGCTCGGGGATCTCGTCGAGGTCGCTGGCCGCCGGCGGCCGGATCGCCGGGACGACGTCGT
Source organism: Cellulomonas sp. P1_C4 (assembly GCF_056406355.1). NCBI lineage: Bacteria > Bacillati > Actinomycetota > Actinomycetes > Micrococcales > Cellulomonadaceae > Cellulomonas > Cellulomonas sp. P1_C4. The sequence continues at coordinate 71,852 of NZ_JBFUAI010000014.1, forward strand.
GCCCGTCGGCGGTCGCCAGGCCGGGCGTGTCCACGCCCTTCGGGGCGCGCAGCGCCGAGGGCGGCTCCCACGTGTTGCCCCACATCGACGCCTGCGTGCGTCGGCGGTCCTCGCGCGCGGTGGTGGGCACCGGTCCTGTGTGGTCGACGTGCGGGCGCGCCTTGCGACCAGGCCCGGCGGACGGCTTCTCGKGCGACGGGGTCGGCGCGGTCGAGCGCAGGCTCCCCCACCGTTCGATCGACTGCGCCCACGCGTCCTGCTGCCCGGCGTCGTACCCGAGCGCCCGCGCGGCGTCCCGGACCGCCGAGCGCGGCCGGTAGGAGATGACGTTGGCCACCTGCGCGGCATGTGTACGTCCGTGCTTCTCATAGACGTACTGGATGACCTCCTCGCGCCGCGCCGACTCGATGTCGACGTCGATGTCCGGCGGCCCGTCGCGCTCGGGGGCGAGGAACCGCTCGAACAGCAGCCCGTGCCGGACGGCGTCGACCGCGGTGACCCGCAGCGCGTAGCAGACCGCGGAGTTGGCGGCCGAGCCGCGGCCCTGCGCCATGATCCCGTTACGGCGGCAGAAGTCGACCAGGTCGTAGACCACGAGGAAGTACCCCGGGAAGCCGAGGTCCTCGATGACCCGCAGCTCGTGCGCCAGCTGTGCGTACGCGCCCGGCACCTTCTCGGTCTCCGGCGGCCCGTACAGCTCGAGCGCGCCGCGGCGGACCAGCTCACGCAGCCAGGTGGCCTCTGTGTGGCCCGGGGGCACCGGGTAGGGCGGCAGCTGGGGAGCGACGAGCGACAGGTCGAACGCGCACTCGTCAGCCAGGTCGGCCGCGGTCACCACCGCCGAGGGGTGCCGACGGTGCAGCGCGAGCATCTCGGTGGCCGACCGCAGGTGCGCCATCGGGCCGCCGGGCAGCCAGCCGTCGAGGTCCTCCAGCGACGAGCGGGCGCGGACCGCCGCGAGCGCCGCGGCGAGGTCGGCGTCGCGCGGCGTGGCGTAGTGCACGTTGCCGGTGGCGACGAGCGGGAGGCCGGCGTCGGCCGCGAGGTGCGCGAGCGCGTCGGCGCGGTCGGAGTCGTACGGGTCGCCCGCCGCCGTGACCTCGACGGCCACGTTGTCCTGCCCGAACAGCGCGACGAGCCGGTCCAGCTCGGTCCTCGCGGCCGCGACCCCGGCGGGGCTGACCCCGGCGACGCCCGACGGGTCCCCGCCCGCGAGCGCGCGCCGCACGGACCCCTTGCGGCATCCCGTGAGCACCAGCCACTGGCCCGCGGCGGTCTCCGCGAGCTGCTCGAGCCGGTAGTCCGCGGCCCCCTTCTGCCCCGTCCGCAGGTGCGCCTCGGCGATCGCGCGGGACAGGGCGCGGTAACCGTCCGGCCCGCGGGCGAGGACGAGCAGGTGCGACGCCCGCGGGTCCGGGACGCCGGTGGGCAGGTCGAGCACCGGCGGCCCGGGGGTGGCGCGCGCCTTCTCCCGCGGGTGTCGACGCCCGTCCGGCGCGGGCAGGTGCAGCTCGGCACCGAACACCGTGGGCAGCCCGACCGCCTTGGCCGCCTGCGCGAACCGGACCACGCCGTAGAGCCCGTCGTGGTCGGTGAGCCCGAGCGCGCGCAGCCCGAGCCGCGACGCCTCGGCCGCGAGCTCCTCGGGCTGGCTGGCGCCGTCGAGGAAGCTGAACGCGGAGTGGGCGTGCAGCTCGGCGTAGCGCGGAAAAGCCCCTTCAGTCATAGGTCGCCTCGCACGTCCACCCGCTCGCGGTGCAGGCCAGCAGCACCGCGCGGCCGTCGTCGAACATCACCTGCAGGTGCGCGCGCAGCCCGGGGCGGTCGTCGGCCGTCGCCCACCAGCGCTCGCTCAACAGCCACGGCCCGGCCCACCCGACCACCGCGCTGGGCGAGCCGGTCCCGTCATCAGCGGACCGCACCCGCTCGACGGCGACATCCCACGCCTCGACCCGGCGACGACCCTCCGCCCGTCGCCCGCGGGCACCAGACGGCCTGGCGGCCACTGGTGCGTCGTCCGGCTCGCGCGGCAGCCACCGCACCCAGGCCGGCTCGCCGCGCATCCCGCTGCGCACGTCGAGCACCACGGGCACCCCGGCGGCGTCGCGCACGTCGACCCGCTGGGGCGGGTCGAGCACCGTCGCCGGCGCGGGGTCGGGCAGCCTCCCCGGCCACGGCCGGTCCAGGGGCCGCGCCGGCTCGGTCTGCTCGCCCCACGACCGCAGGTGCACCTGGTCCCGCACGTCACGCCCGCCCTGCAGGGTGGCGACGAGGATCCCCGAGCCGCCGACGATCCCCTGCACCCGGTCGAGCGCGCGGTGCGCGCGCAGGTCACCGCCGGACGGGCCGCCCCACAGCCGGCCCTGCTCGGCCCCCGCGGGCGCGACGTCGAGGGCGGTGACCGCGAGGTRGACCAGCGTGACGGACCGCGAGTCCTCGTCCGGCCAGGGGTTCGTCGGCAGGTCGTCGTGCGCCCAGGGGTCCCGACCGGACGCGACGGCGTCCCGCGCCGCCCGCGTGCGGGCACGCGCGGCGGGGTCGTCGGCCGCCCGCGCCCGGGCGGTCTCGACCGCGCTCGAGGCCAGCCAGCCCTCCAGCTGCCAGCGGATCCGGTCGGTGATCCTGGCCGGGGTCAGCCCGCCCCACCCGCCGAGGTCCGTGCGCCAGGTCCGCACCAGGTCGGTGCCCTCGTCGGTGCGCGCGGCGATCTGCAGGCGCCCGCAGGTCACCGAGTGCTGGACAAGCAGCGCGTGCAGCTCCTCGGCCAGGCGCCGCCCCGCGAACGTCGCGGAGTCGACCCGGTCGAGCGGCGGGTCGAGGTCGGCGGCCACCTCGAGGTCCGCCTCCGGCCGCCGGCGCGCGGGCGGCCGCTCGTCGTCCCCGCGCGCGAGCAGCTGCGCCCAGGCGCCGAGCCGACCGAAGCGGGCGTGCACGTCCGTGGGCGGCAGCGCGGCGAGCTGCCCGAGCGTCCGCAGCCCCAGGCGGTGCAGCAGGTCGACCAGCTCCGCCACCGCGGAGGCCGCCTCGTCTGTGACCGCCGCGTGCACCAGCTCGCTCACGCCGCGCGGGCCCAGGTACGCCGCCGACGCGCCAGGCGGCACCACCGCACCGGTCCGGGTAGCCAGTACGGCCGCCAGCAGCCCGTCCGCCGTGCCGACCGCGCACTCGTACCCCGACCCGGTGGCGACCGCGTCGATGAGCTTCTCCGCCAGGGCGTCCTCGGAGCCGTGGTACCGGCTGGCGCCGCCCGCGGGCAGCAGCAGCATCCCGGCGCGGACCACCTCGATGCCCGCCACCACGGTCTCGGCCGCCGCCGCGACCGGCTCGAACAGCCGCACGTCGCGGGCGTCGTCCGCCGCCAGCAGCACCAGCTCGGGGCAGACGCCCTGCGCCTGCCGACGCCGCATCCCCCGGCGCACACCCTCCGCGCGGGCGAGCGCCGACACCGCGGTGAGCTGCCGCCCGTCGTGCACGGCGGTCGGCTGGTGCGGCGGGACCTCCTCGACCGTCGCCGCGGCCACCACCGGCCAGTCAGGGACCCACAGGACGGTCGTGCGCGTGCTCATCCGACGAGCCTCAGACCGGGTGCGGGCGCCTCGACCGACGGGGCGGGCACGGGCTCGGAGCCGATCGGCAGGGTCAGGTCGAGCGCGCGCGGCACCGCCGCGCTCCCCCGGCCGGTGCGCACCAGCCGGATCTCGTGCGTGCGCAGCCTGCCCTCGCCGGCGTCGATCCCCGTCCAGCGGCCCGACTCGACCGTCAGCACCACACCCGCGCCGGGCCAGTCGACGGTCGACAGCAGCACGGACCCGCGGTCCCGTGCCCGCGCGGACAGCTTGCGGCGCTCGGCGTCGGACAGGGCGACGTCCGGGCCGACGACCACCACGTCCACCCCGTCGAGCAGGGCTGCCACCACAGTCGGCGCCTCGAGACCCGGCCGCGGCACCACGGCCAGCCGGTCCAGCGACACGCCCGCCTGGGACGCCGCGAGCAGGCCGATGGTCGGCTGGCCGACGACGGCCGCCCACGCCCCGCCGGCGCACGCGTGCGCGAGCATGGCCAGCACCAGCGACGTCGACCCCGTGACCACCGTGGTGCCGCCGCGGCGCAGGCCCTCGGGCAGGATCGGGACCAGGGGCGGCGGCACGGCCATCGGGGGGCGCTCGCTGGTGATGATCCCCGTGGTCGGCGGCTCCGGGGGCTCGTCGGGCAGGTCCGGCACCAACGCGACCACGGCGGCGACCTCCGGAGCGGTCCGCACGGTCGCCGCGAGCCCGCCGAGCGGCAGCACGCTGCGTGCCCCGGTGCGCTGCTCGGCGCGTGCGAGAGCGGCCCGTGCGAGCATGACCCGGTCCTCCCGGGACATGGTGTCGACGGTCATGCGGACCTCCCCTCGATCGGCCGATGAGAGGGTGCTCTCGAGACCTTCATCGAACATCTGTTCGAAGTATCTCAGTACACGCCGACATCCCCGACGGTGTCAATCCAGGTCACCCTCGTACAGGACCGGCGGCGTGCCCGCGGGCGCGATGTCGCAGGTCTCGGCTATGTTCTCGTCGCCGGCAGCGTGGCCGGCTGGAACACCATCAGCACGGAGGCACCATGGGAGTCGTCGTCGGGATCTACCGCCTCGCGCTGGCGGCCATCACCTTCCTCGCGCTGTTCTGGGCGCCCAGCGCCGGGGTGACGTTCGACCTCGAGGACTACGTCTACTTCACCAACCAGTCGAACCTGCTGCTGGCCGTCGTCATGCTCTGGGGCGGCATCGCGGTGCTCGCCCGGCGCACGGAGCCCGCGCCCTGGCTGTTCGGCGCGGTGACCCTCTTCATCCTCATCACCGGCCTGGTGTCGTACCTCATCCTCGACCCGGCCCCGCCCGGCGAGGAGGTCATCGCGCTCGGCCTCACGCACGACCAGCTCGTGCACCGCCTGACGCCGATCGCCGCGTTCGTGCACTACCTGCTGATGGTCCCGCACCGCCGCCTGCGCATCCGCAACGCGGCGTACTGGCTCCTCTACCCGGTGGCGTACTGCGCGTTCACCACCCTCCGCGGCGTGCTGAGCCCGGGCAGCGACTACCCGTACGGCTTCATCGACGTCTCCGAGCTGGGCTACGGCGGCCTGCTGCTCAACGTGCTCGTCTACGGAATCGGCTTCTTCGTCCTCGGCCTCGCGCTCGTCGGCATCGACCGGCTGCTGCCCGCGCGGGCGATCATCGGGCGACGCGAACCCGAGCCGACCCCGCGCGCGCCGCTGGTCCCCGCGGAATGATGTCGCCCATGGCCGTGAACCTCACCCGTCCCGTCGCCCCCGACCCCTACTCGCTGCTCCCGTCCGTCGCCGACTTCGCGCTGACCAGCGACGACTTCCGGCACGGCGAGCGCCTCCCCGACGTGCACACCAACACCGATGCCGGCAGCAACGTCTCGCCGCAGCTGTCGTGGGAGGGCTTCCCGGAGGGCACGCAGTCGTTCCTGATCAGCTGCTTCGACCCCGACGCCCCCGGCCCCGCCGGCTGGTGGCACTGGACGGCCGTCGACGTCCCCGCGACCACCACCTCGCTGGCCACCGGGGCCGACCTGCCCGCCGGGGCGTTCGCGCTGCGCGGCGACGACGGCGAGGCCCGCTACGTCGGCGCCGCTCCCCCGCCCGGCGACCAGGTGCACCGGTACTTCTTCGTCGTGCACGCCCTCGACGTGCCCTCCCTCGGCTTGGGGCCGGACACGATGCCGGGCGCCGCGAACACCGCGGTCATCTTCCACACGCTCGCGCGGGCGGTCCTCGTCGGGACCTACCAGCGGTGAGCCTCGGCACGCTGACCTGGGTGCGCGCGCTCGACCACCCCGACCTCCTCGCTCCGTCCACCCTCGCCGCGATCACAGCCTGGTCCACGCACGACCCGGAGGTCACCGACGCCGTCCTGGTCACGGAGATCGACCCCGACCTGGCGGACACGGCGGCACTGACGGAGGCGTACCAGCTGACGCCCGCGGCATCGGCCAACTGCGTACTCGTCGCCGGCCGCCGCGAGGGCGAGGAGCGCGTCGCGGCCGCGGTCGTGCGCGCCACCACGCGCGCCGACGTCAACAACGCGGTCAAGCGGCTGCTGGACGTCCGGAAGGCGTCGTTCCTGCCGATGGACCGGGCCGTCGAGGAGTCCGGCATGGAGTACGGCGGGATCACCCCGCTCGGCCTGCCCGGCCGCTACCGCGTGCTGGTCGACGCCCGCATCGCCGAGGACGATCTCGACGTCGGGCCGACGGTGATCATCGGCAGCGGCGTGCGCCGGTCGAAGATCGCGCTGCCCGGCGCGCTCCTCGCGCGGGCGCCCGGCGTCGAGGTGGTCGACGGGCTCGCCCTGGGCTGACCCGATAAACTTTCCCCGAGTAGCATCGGAGTCAACTTTACGACGCCCCCGGGGAGGTGCGCATGGGCCACTACGTCACGCAGCAGTGGACGCCGCGCACGACGGACGGCGTCCCGCGCCGGTACACCCGCGCCGGCACCTACCAGGCCTTCGTGCCCGACTCCCTGCTCGAGCACGACGCGGCGTTCCCCGCGGACGTCACGCAGCTCCTGGACGAGGCGGAGACCCGCGCCCGGCAGGCGGGTGAGCTCGTCGCGCACGCGGGGCTCGGGCAGGTCGGCGACCTCCTCGTGCGGTCGGAGGCCGCGGCGTCGTCGCTCATCGAGGGGTACGAGCCGACGCCTCGTGCGGTCGCCGTCGCCGACTTCGTGGCCCGCGGCCGGGACTCCGCCGTCACGGTCGCCCGAAACCTGCAGGCGGTGCGGTCGTCCGTGCTGCGCGCCCTCGACCCCGACCTGTCGCTGGTGTGGGACGTCGTCGAGCTCCAGCGCCTGATCGCGCCCCGGCACGCGGGCGTCCGCACCGAGCCCGTGTGGATCGGCGGCCGGACACCCCTCGAGGCGCACTACAACGCGCCGCCGCACGACCTCGTGCCGGGTCTTCTCGACGACCTCGACGCCTACCTGTCCTCGCGGCGGCACCCGCCCGTGCTCGCCGCCGCCCTCGCGCACGCCCAGCTGGAGACCATCCACCCGTTCGCCGACGGCAACGGCCGCGCGGGACGCGTGCTCATCGGCACCGTCCTGGCCCGCTACGGCGTCGCCCCGCGGATCACGCTGCCGGTGAGCACGGCCCTGTTCCGCGACCGCGCGCGCTACTACGCCGCGCTCGACACGTTCCGCCGCGGCGACGGCGGCGCGGCCATCGTCACCGTGATCGCCCAGGCGGTCACCGCCGCGGCCGACGACGCGCTCCGGCTCTCGGGCCAGGTGACGGCGTGGCAGGACCGGCAGACCGACACCCTCGACGCGTACCTGCGGGACCGGTCCCCGACCGGCCGGGTCCGGCGCGGGGTCGCGCACCGGCTCGTCGCCGACCTCCCGACGCACCCCGTGCTCGACGCCGCGTCCGTGGCGGCGAGGTTCGAGGTCACCGACGTCGCCGCGCGCAACGCGCTGGAGTCGCTGGCCGCCGCGGGGGTGCTCCGGCCGGACAAGAAGGCGGACCGCACCCGCACGGTCTACGTCGCCACGGAGCTGCTGGACCTCGTCGCGGAGCCGGGCACGGCGGCCGATGCCGACGCGGGTGTCGACGTCCCCGTGGCCGCGCTCGACCCGATCGGCACCGCGTGCGGCGCCTGGCTCCCGCGCGCCGGGCGCACCTGCCGCCTGCCCAGGGGCCACCGGGGCCAGCACCGCTAGGGTGCGCGGCATGAGCCGGACCACGAGCCGTGTCATCCGCGACCGTGCCATCTGCCGTGCGCACGGGATCGCCGGCGTGCTGGCCCGACCGGCGTCGGGCGCCAAGCGCGCGGTCGTCGTGATCGGCGGGTCCGAGGGCGGGCTGCACGAACGCGACGCCGTCGCGCTGGCGGAGGAGGGCTTCGCCGCGCTCGCCCTGGCCTACTTCGGCGCACCGGGGGTCCCGTCCGTCCTCGTCGACGTGCCGCTCGAGTACTTCACGCGGGCGCTCGACCTGCTCGAGGCGCAGGGTTTCGCACCAGGCTCCATCGGGCTGCTCGKGGGCAGCCGCGGCGGCGAGGCGGCGCTGCTGGTCGGGAGCCGCGACCACCGCGTCGGGTCCGTGGTCAGCGTCGTCGGCAGCGGCGTCGTCACGCAGGGCATCGACTACCGGGCCGGCCGGCTGGACGCGATCCTGCAGACCTCCGGCCCTGCCTGGACGGTCGACGGCGAGCCGCTCCCCTTCCTGCCCTACGACGTCACCCCCGAGCTGGTCGGGGCCATCGAACGCCACGAACCCGTCTCGCTGCGCGACGGGTTCAGCGCACTGCCGACGGACCCCGACGCGCTCGACCGCATCAGCATCCCGGTCGAGCGCATCCGCGGCGGCGTCCTGCTCGTGGCCGCGGGCGACGACCAGATGTGGGACTCGCCGGCGTACAGCCGGGTCGCCGCCGACCGCCTGCGCGCCGCGGGCCACCCGTACCCGTGGGCGAACGTGGTGCTCGAGCACGTCGGGCACATGATCGCCGGACCGCCCGGAGGCGCCTCTACCAGCCTCGGCCCCGGGCCGGGCGTCACCTTCCGGCACGGCGGCGACCCGGTGATCACCGCCCGGGTGCGCGGGGAGACGTGGGCGAGGACCACGGGCTTCCTGCGCTACACGCTGCCCCGGGAGGATCCGACGTGACCTCCGTGCCGACATGACGGAGCGGGGGCCGGGCCGAGGCCCGATCCCCCGCTCCCGGTGCGGTCAGCGGCGGTGCGCGACCACGAGACCACTCGTACCCAGAAGCAGCACGAGCAGTGCGAGGACAGCCAGGGCCAGCGGGTTGCCGGCACCGGTTGCGGCCAGGACCTCAGTGGACGAGGACGTCGTCGGCGCGGCCAGAACCGCGGTCGACGCGGTCGCCGGCACGGGGGTCGACGCGACCAGGACCTGGTTGGTAGGCGTCACCGTCGGCGGCGTCGTGGTGGGCGGCGTCGTGGTGGGCGGCGTCGCCTGGAAGCACGGAGCCGCGGGGTTCGTGCCCTGGAACCCGGTGGCAGCGGCCAAGGTGATGGTCCTGGTCGCCACGGTCTTGGACGCATCGATCGTCCACTTGGTCGCGTCGAGACCAGCCAGCGTGACACCCGGCTTCGCCGTCACCGTGATCATGAACTGACCGGCGACACCGGTCGGCGTCACGGCCACGGTGATGTTGGCGAACACGCCGTCCAGCCCGGTCGGCAGGGCACCAGGTGCCGTGCAGCTCGGACCGGTGGGCTCGGCGTTGAACAACGCCGGGACCGGGTACACGGTGGTGCAGTCCGCGTCCGTCTTGTAGGCAGGCACGTCGAACGTGATCGTCGTGGTGGTGGCGTTCCCGGCGAACCGGTAGCCGGAGTCCGCCGTGAAGGTCAGCGTCCAGTGGCTGCCCGAGGGAGCCGGGTTCGGGTGCACGCCCTTGGGGAACTCACCCAGGTTCGGGTAGTTGGCCCCGTTGAGCGTGGCGCTCGTCAGCGTGGCGTGCTCGTAGGCGAGCAGGCCGGAGCCGTCCCGGTCGTCACAGGTCGGCGGGGTCGTCGTCCACGAGGCGGTAGCCGTGCAGTCCGCGTCCGTCTTGTAGGCGGGCACGTCGAACGTGATCGTCGTGGTGGTGGCATTGCCGGCGAACCGGTAGCCGGAGTCCGCCGTGAAGGTCAGCGTCCAGTGGCTGCCCGAGGGAGCCGGGTTCGGGTGCACGCCCTTGGGGAACTCACCGAGGTTCGGGTAGTTCGCCCCGTTGAGCGTGGCGCTCGTCAGCGTGGCGTGCTCGTAGGCGAGCAGGCCGGAGCCGTCCCGGTCGTCACAGGTCGGCGGGGTCGTCGTCCACGACGCGGTCGCCGTGCAGTCCGCGTCCGTCTTGTAGGAGGGCACGTCGAACGTGATCGTCTTGGTGGTGGCATTGCCGGCGAACCGGTAGCCGGAGTCCGCCGTGAAGGTCAGCGTCCAGTGGCTGCCCGAGGGAGCCGGGTTCGGGTGCACGCCCTTGGGGAACTCACCGAGGTTCGGGTAGTTGGCCCCGTTGAGAGTGGCGCTCGTCAGAGTGGCGTGCTCGTAGGCGAGCAGGCCGGAGCCGTCCCGGTCGTCACAGGTCGGCGGGGTCGTCGTCCACGACGCGGTCGCCGTGCCGTACGTCGGCGCGCAGTCCTCGTAGGTCCAGAGGAACCAGTCCCCCTTGCCCGATCCGCCGTGGCTGACGAAGTACGGCACGCCGGCCTGGTGGTTGGCGAGGGCGTGGTTGGCCGACTGCGGGTTGCCGCTGGTGGCGTGCCAGCCCGCAGCGCCAACAGCCGGGGCAGACGTGACGGGCCCGCCGGTCCAGGTGTGCCACACGGGCAGGCGACCGTCCTTGCAGACCGGCGGCTGGGTGTAGCACGGTGCGTGAGGGTTGGTGGACTGGTAGCCGGTGGCTCCCAGAACGACGACGGTCGCGGTCCGCACCGTGGGGTTGCCCGCCCCGCTGAACTGGTACCCGGCCTTCGCCGTGGCCGTGATGGTGTACGTGCCCGGACCGTTGAACGAGCGGTCCACCGTGAGGACGTAGCCCACGCGGTCGATCGGGAACACGGAGGTGTTGAGAGAACCGGCCGCGTCACAGGTGGGCGGGGCGGGCGCCACGTCGAACTGCACAGCCACCGGCGTCGGCACGCACGGGGCCGTGGAGACCCAGTACCACCGCTGCACGAGGTTGGCGTCCTCAGGCGGGTTCGGCCCCGTGAGCTTGCCATCCGCGAGGAGGGCGTCGATCTGGGCGCGGGTGCCCTTGTAGAGGTCCTGCTGGTAAGTCGTCCCGCACGTCGTGGGAGGGATCTTGCCCGCACCCACGTAGGTCTGCGGCCAGCCGACGTCGTACTTGCTGTGGGCGTTCGGCGCGAAGGTGGGCGACTTCCAGGTGTGCCACTCGGAAAGGATCACGCCCTCGCTGGGCGTCCACGTGGTCTGGGGGGCCAGCCCGGCAGCCTCAGCGGGGGCAGGCGCCTCCGCGGCGGCCTCGGGGGCAAGCCGGGTAGCCGCAGCTGCGGCAGGCGCCTCCGCGGCGGCCTGAGGGGCAGGCTTGGCTGCCGGGGCCTCGACCACCGGCTCGGGAGCGGGCTCCGCCACCGGCTCCGCTGCCGCAGGTGCGGCCTCGGGCTCTGCGACAGGGTCCGGTGCCGCGGGAGCCGCAGCTGTCTCCTCGGCCACCACAGGGGCCGGGTCGTCGGCGAAGGCCGGAGCAGCAAATGCAGGAGCGCCGAACATGACGGCCCCGAGCACGCCGGCAGTCGCCGCCGCACACCACTTCATTCTTTTCACAGTTCTCTCCCCTTTGAGATCTGCCGCCACGGACACGCGCTCCCGACGACCGGGTCGAGTCCCGCGAGCGGGTCGGGTTGCCTCGGGCACGCGAAACGCACCGTTCGACCCTCGGAGGCGATGCCGTGTGTGTTCGGCAAGGAGGCCGCGCCCCCAGTTTCTTCACCGCACACATCCGACGAATCCGACATTACGCTCGGCCGCCGTACCCCGGCTCGCTGGGACCGGGTGAGGGGCCGGGTGAAAGAACGGAGGCCCTCCGGGCGACCAGCGGTGACGGGCCGGACGCCGGCGGCGCAGAGCGCTCGGTCGCGTCAGGGCGTCGCTGGGGCCACCGCTGCGGACGCGACGTCAGGGCGCGGTCGACCGATGCGTCGCACAGGACGCGGGCACCGTCAGACGAGCGCAGCCGCGGGACGGCGCCGGGACCCGTCCGGCGACGGCGAGACGAGAGCCCGGCACGTCGCCACCGCGTCGACGAGCATCGCGACGAGGATGTCGTCGCACGTCGCTCCGGCGCTCGCCGCGGCGAGCGCCACGTCGACGACGCTCCGCGGCAGCTCGCGGGTCCGCCGGGGGCGGCCCATCTCCTCGGTGAACCGCTCGGCCCACTCCGCGACCCGCGGCACCGTGGCGAGCGCGTCGACGGTCGTGCGGCGACGCATCCCCGGCGGGCGCCCGTCGAACGGCTCCAGGAGCCGGTCGATCGTGAGGAGCGCCACGACGAGCACTCGCGCGTCCTCCGCGCGGGCGACCGGGAGGGCGTGCCTGGCGGTCACGTCGGCGATCTCGAGCTCCCACGACGGGTCGTCGCTCGTCGTACCGACGAGGTCCGGGACCAGACGCGCCAGGTCGGCGCGGCCCCCGTCGTCGACGATGTCGTTCACCGACCGTGCGAGGTGCGCCAGCAACGGGTGGGTGCACGCGGGGTGGTCGCTCCAGCGCTCCCCTGCGAGGAGGCTCGTCCACTCCATGAGGCAGCCGCCCTGCTCCGGGCGACGATGCTTGCCCGCCCGCAGCTCGGGCAGGACGTCGGGAACGGCGGGTGCGGGACGGGTGCGCATGACGACCTCCGGCGGGTGCTCCGTCAGTCTCCGCCCGTCGGGCGCCGGTGGCAACGGGTCGTCCGAGATCAGCAGAGGCGAGTCGCCCAGAACGCCACCGCGGCCGCCGAGGCGACGTTGAGCGAGTCGACCCCGCCCGCCATCGGGATGCGGACCACCAGGTCCGATCCGGCGATCGTGCGCGGCTTGAGCCCGTCGCCCTCCGCGCCCAGGATCAGGGCCAGCTTCTCCGGCGGGTCGGCTGCGAGCTGGTCGAGCGAGATCGACTCGTCGGTGAGCGCGAGAGAGGCGGTGGCGAACCCGAGCGCACCCAACAACGACAGCCCGTCGGGCCACGGGTCGATCCGCGTCCACGGCACCTGGAACACGGTCCCCATCGACACGCGCACCGACCGCCGGTAGAGCGGGTCGGCGCAGCGGGGCGTGACGAGCACGGCGTCGACACCGAGGGCCGCCGCCGACCGGAACGCGGCACCGACGTTGGTGTGGTCGACGATGTCCTCCAGCACGGCGACCCGGCGCGCGCCGGCCAGCAGCGCCGCGACGGGCTCCAGGGGTGGGCGGTGCATGGCCGCGAGCGCCCCGCGGTGGACGTGGAACCCGGTGATGGCCTCGAGCACGGGCTCCTCGGCGACGTAGACCGGGACGACCACGTCGTCGGGCGGCAGGCTCGCCAGCAGCCGCTCGAGGTCGGGCAGCCAGCGCGGCGACAGCAGGATCGACCGGGGCCGGTGGCCGGCCGCGAGCGCCCGGCCGAGCACGGTGGAGCTCTCCGCGATGTAGAGCCCCTTAGCGGGCTCCTGCCGCGAGCGCAGCGCGACGTCGGTCAGCGAGACGTAGTCGGAGAGGCGGTCGTCGGACGGGTCGGTGACGGGCTGCAGGGAGGCGACGGGCACGCGCTCATCCTTCCAGCCGGACGACGACCTCCCCGTCCCGGTCGAGCGAGAACGGCACCCCGTCGACGGAGTACGTCCCGCGGAACCCGCTGACCGGCACCCGCCCGGACGAGGAGGTCCGCACGGTCCTCGGCGCCACCCACCACTCGTCCTTCACCAGCCGGCGCAGGGCGTCGTACGCGGGCTTCGGCGTCCCGTCGGCGCGGACCAGGCCGGCCGGCGCACCGAGCCACGCGCCCTCGTCGGTGATCCCCCAGTACGTCGCCGCCTGCACGGCCGGGTGCGCGAGCAGGGTGCGGTAGTGCCGCTCGAGCTCGTCCGCCTGCCGCGCCTCGCCCTCGGGGGTCGAGGGCCACGAGGAGACCTGGTGGTCGTTGAGGTCCTCGATGTGCGCGGGCATGAGGTCGCCCGACAGCAGCGTCGTCTCGGTGAGGTGCAGCGGGAGCCCGTACCGCGCGAACCGGTCGAGGATCGCGAGCGTCTTCTCCTCGCCCCAGTAGCCCTGGTGCATGTGGCTCTGCAGGCCGATCGCGTCGACCTGGATGCCCGCCTCGAGCACGCCCTCGATGAGGCACTCGTACGCGGTCGACATGTCGAAGTCGTTGAGCAGGAGGGTGGCCGACGGGTTGGTCTGCCGCGCCGCGTCGAACGCGAGCCGGATCGTCGGGATCCGCCCGCGCTCCCAGGCGAGCCGGGTCAGGCCGTTGGGCTCCTTGTCGAACACCGGCATGATCACGACCTCGTTGATCACGTCCCAGGTGTCGATGACGCCGGCGAAGTCGGCCACCTCGCGGCGGATCCGCGCGTCCTGGGCGTCGGCGATCCCGTCCGTCGTGAGGTCGAGCAGCCAGGGCGCGCCGACGGTGTGCCACGCGAGCGGGTGCCCCTTGACGACGACGCCCCGGTCCACGAGCCACCGCGCGGCCGTCAGCAGGCGCGCGGTGTCGGGTCGCCCGCGTACGGGCTCGAAGCTGCCCCAGTAGAACGGGAGGGTGGCGGCGTTGAACACGTCGAACCAGAGGTCGGCGAGCGACTCCGACCGAGCAGAAGGGTCGAGGAAGTCGAACCCGATGTTGCCGAAGAGGAACGCGTGCTGCTCCTGCGCGACGACGACGTCGGTGTCCGTGAGCGGGCGGCCGTCGGGGCGCAGGACCGTGACGACCGCGTCGGCGCGTCGATGAGCGAGCGAGGGCATGCGCCCAGCCTGCCACGACGGAAAACGTTATCGATCCGCCGCCACACCGGCGACGACCTGCGCGGGCGGGACCCGGGAGCTGCGCAGCGCGCGGCCTCCGAGCAGCGCGGCCGCCACCCCGATCACAGCCACGACAGGCACGACGAGGAACGCCTGGTGCGTGCCGACGGTGTCGGCGAGCGCGCCGAGCGCGAACGGCGCGATGCCGATGGCGAGGCTGCCGACGAACGTCGCGCGGGCCTGCGTCGCGTCGGCCCGCCCGGGCGCCGTCGCCAGCAGCAGGGAGATGGACAGCGGGTACTGCGCGCCGTACCCGAACCCGGCGACCACCAGCCCGACCATCGCCGTCGCCGGGGTGGTCGCGCTCCACAGGATCGCCCAGCCACCGATGGCCACGACGAATGCGACGGCCAGCAGCATGGTGGGCGCGACGCGCAGGGAGAGGGGGCCGACGACGAACCGGACGGCGGACATGCCCGCCACGAGCCCGGCCGTCGCCGCGGCGGCGATCCCGGCGCCGGCGCCCGTCTGCTGCAGGATCAGGCTGGTCGACCAGTAGGTGGTGGCGAACTCCAGCGAGACGCCGGCGACGAGCGTGACCAGGAAGCACCACGCCGGCAGCCGGCTCCCCGCGCGGACCGGGGCCGCGGCAGCGTGCGACGAGCCTGGGACGTGGGCCGGCGTCATCGCGCCGCCGACGGGGATCCGCGACATCAGGATCGCGGTCACCAGAGCGAKGGCGGCCGTCACCAGGACGGCCGGACGCCACCCCCACCCGATCGCCACGCACGCCCCGACGACCAGCGGTCCGACCAGCCCGATCGACGAGCCGACGCCGTTGCCCTCCGTGAGGGCCGCGGAGGCCTTGGGTCCGTGGCGGAGCGCCAGCCCCGCCTGCGCCGCGCTGATCATGACGTTGCCCCCGAGCGCGAGGACCACCATCGCCAGCAGGCTCCACCCGAGCGCGGGCGCGGCCACCAGCCCGGACGCGCCCACCGTGATGAGCGCGCACGCGAGCAGGATGGCGGCCCGCCGACCCCGGGCGCGGACCAGCCGCGGCGTGACGAGTGCGGCGAGGATCCCGCCGGCGGCCATGGCCGTCCCGTGCAGACCGGCCTGTGCGTCGCTGATGCCCAGCTCGTCGGCCAGCAGCGGCACGCTCGGGTTGAAGCTGTACAGGAGCCAGCCCCACACGGCGAAGCAGCCGTAGAACGCGATCGTCATCCGATCGCGCGTGAACCCGGTGCGCTCGGCGTCGGGAAGGGTGGGCATGGGGCCGAGCGTACGGGTCGATCACATCGATTCGATGAGGTCGTCCGTGGCCCGCCGGTATGCCGCCGAGCCGTGCGTGGACGGCGTCAGTCCACGGGAGCCACCGCGGCCGCGAACTGGCTCGCGTACAGGCGCGCGTACGCGCCGTCGGCGGCGAGCAGCTCGTCGTGCGAGCCCTGCTCCACGATCGCGCCGTCCTCCATGACGAGGATCGTGTCGGCGTCACGGATCGTCGACAGCCGGTGCGCGATGACGAACGAGGTACGCCCGTGCCGGAGCGCGTTCATCGCCTGCTGGACCAGCACCTCGGTGCGCGTGTCCACGGACGAGGTCGCCTCGTCGAGGATGAGGATCGCGGGGTCGGCCAGGAACGCCCGGGCGATGGTGAGCAGCTGCTTCTCCCCCGCCGAGACGTTCGCGCCCTCGTCGTCGACCGTGGTCTCGTAGCCGTCCGGCAGGGTCCGCACGAAGCGGTCGACGTGGGTCGCGACGGCGGCCTCGACGATCTCCTCCTGCGTCGCGTGCTCCACTCCGTACGCGATGTTCTCCGCGAGCGTGCCGCCGAACAACCAGGTGTCCTGCAGCACCATGCCCATCTGCGAGCGCAGCGCGTCGCGGGTCATGTCCCGCACGTCGACACCGTCGAGGGTGATCCGGCCGGCGTCGACCTCGTAGAACCGCATGAGCAGGTTCACCAGGGTCGTCTTGCCGGCGCCGGTCGGGCCGACGATCGCGATCGTCTGGCCCGGCTGGGCCACCAGCGAGAGGTCCCGGATGAGCGGCTTCTCCGGCGAGTAGCTGAACGCCACGTTCTCGAACGCGACCCGGCCCTGGATGGGCTGGTCCGGCTGCACCGCGTCGACCGGGTCGGGCTCCTGCTCGTCGGCGTCCAGCAGCTCGAACACCCGCTCCACGGACGCGACGCCCGATTGGAGCAGGTTGGCCATCGACGCGATCGCGGTGATCGGCTGCGTGAACTGCCGGCTGTACTGGATGAACGCCTGGACGCTGCCGAGCGTGAGGGCTCCCGACGCCACCTGCAGTCCGCCGACGACCGCGACGATCACGTAGTTGAGGTTGGCGACGAAGCCGAGCGCCGGCTGGATGATCCCGGAGATGAACTGCGCCTTGAAGCTCGACTCGTACAGCCTCTCGTTGCGCTCCGCGAACACCTCGGCGGCCTCCTTCTGCCGACCGAAGACGGTGACCAGGGAGTGCCCGGTGTACATCTCCTCGATGTGGGCGTTCAGCTGCCCGGTCACCGCCCACTGCTGCATGAACTGCGGACGGGACCGCTTGGCGATCATCCCCGCGATCCACATCGACAGCGGGACCGTGATCAGGGCGATGACCGCGAGCAGCGGCGAGATGAAGAACATCATGGCGAGCACGCCGATGACGGTGAGCACCGACGTGATCAGCTGCGAGAGGGTCTGCTGCAACGTCTGGGCGACGTTGTCGATGTCGTTGGTCACCCGGCTGAGCAGCTCGCCGCGCGGCTGGCCGTCGTGGTACTTCAGCGGCAGCCGGGACAGCTTCGCCTCGACCCGCTGCCGCATCTGGTAGACGACCCGCTGCACCACGACCGCCGTCATCCGGCCCTGCAGCCACCCGAACAGGAACGACCCCAGGTAGATCACCAGGACCACGAGCAGGATGTTGCGCAGCTGGGTGAAGTCGATGCCGACGCCGGGGATCGCGCCGGACGACTCGACGATGTTGGCCTGAGCCGTCTCGCCGCGCGAGCGGAGGAACTCGACCGCCTGGGCGTTGGTGGTGCCCGCGGGCAGCTGCTTGCCGATCACGCCCGCGAAGATCACGTTGGTCGCGTTGCCCAGGAGCTTCGGCCCGGTGACCGCCAGGACGACGGACGCGGTGCCCATGGCGACGATCGCCAGCATGGGCCAGCGCTCGCCGCGCATCTCGCCCAGGAACCGGCGGGCCGACCCGCGGAAGTTCATCGACTTCTCGCCGGGCATGCCCATGTTCATCATGGGACCGCCGCCGCCGGGTCCGCGGCGCTGCGGGGGCATCCGCTGGGCGGGTGCCGGTCGCTCGTCGGTGCTCATGCCGCCTCCTCCACGCTCACCTGCGAGTACACGATCTCCCGGTACGTCTCCGACGACTCCAGCAGCTCGCTGTGCGTGCCGACGCCGACGACGAGGCCGTCCTCCATCACGACGATGGAGTCGGCGTGGCGGATGGTGGCCACCCGCTGCGCGATGACCAGCACGGTCGCGTCCTGGGTCTCGGGGACGAGGGCCGCGCGCAACGCGGCGTCCGTGCCGTAGTCGAGCGCGGAGAACGAGTCGTCGAACAGGAAGACCGACGGCTTGCGCACCAGCGCCCGGGCGATGGCGAGCCGCTGTCGCTGGCCGCCCGACACGTTGGTGCCGCCCTGCGAGATGGGGGCGTCGAGCCCCTCGGGCAGCGCCTCGACGAACGGCCGGGCCTGGGCGACCTCGAGCGCGTGCCACAGCTCCTCGTCGGACGCCCCCGGCTTGCCGTACTCCAGGTTCGACCGGACGGTGCCGGCGAACAGGTACGGCTTCTGCGGGACGAGCCCGATCTGCGTCCACAGCTGGTCCGGGTCGAGGTCGCGCACGTCGACGCCGTCGAGCAGCACCGCGCCGCCGGTGACGTCGAACAGCCGCGGGATGAGGTTCACGAGCGTCGTCTTGCCCGAACCCGTGGAACCGATGATGGCCGTCGTCCGGCCCGGCTCGGCCACCAGGTCGATGCCGTGCAGGACCGAGCGTTCGGCGCCCGGGTACCGGAACTCCACGCCGCGCAGCTCGAGCAGGCCGGGGCGGTTGCCCGGCAGCCCCCGCGGGTGCGGCGACGGCACCACGGACGTGTCGGTCGTGAGGATCTCCCCGATGCGCTCCGACGACACGACGGCCCGCGGGACCATCACGAACATCATCGTCGACATCATGACGGCGATGAGGATGTACGCGATGTAGGACAGGAACGCTGTGAGCTGACCGATCTGCATGGCGCCCGAGTCGACCCGGTACGCGCCGAACCAGAGCACCGCGACGCTCGTGACGTTCAGGACCACCATGACCGACGGGAACATCAGCGCCATGAGCTTGCCGACGCGCAGGGACGTGTCGTAGAGGTCCGAGTTCGCGCCGTCGAACCGCTGCGACTCGCGGCGCTCGCGGACGAACGCCCGGACCACGCGGACGCCGGCGATCTGCTCGCGCAGCACGCGGTTGATCGCGTCGATCCGCTTCTGCATCGACCGGAAGTACGGCACCATCCGCGAGATGATCAGGCCGATGACCAGGCCGAGGACCGGCACGGAGACGAGCAGGATGCCGGAGAGCACCACGTCCTCCTGCATCGCCATGATCACGCCGCCGACCAGCATGATCGGCGCCATGATCATCATGGTGAAGGTCATCATCGTGACCATCTGCACCTGCTGGACGTCGTTCGTCGTGCGGGTGATCAGCGTCGGCGCCCCGAACTTGGCCACCTCCTGGGCCGAGAACGTCTGCACCTGGCCGAACAACCGCTTGCGCACGTCGCGGCCGAACGCCATCGCGGTCCGCGAACCGTAGTAGACCGCGATGATCGCTGCGACGATCTGCACGAAGCTGACCGCGAGCATCACGCCGCCCAGGCGCATGATCTCGGCTGTGTCGCCCTTGACCACACCGTCGTCGATGATCCGGGCGTTGAGGCTGGGCAGGTAGAGCGTCGCCATCGTCTGGATCAGCTGGAGCACGACGACCGCGATCACCGCCCCCTGGTACGGCTTGAGATGCTCTTTCAGCAGCTTGACCAGCATCACGAGCTCCTGTCGGTCGGGGTGGGGGCGAGGACGCCGTGGAGGAGGAGGTCGACCAGCTTCTCCGGGTCCGGCGGGCCGGTGTCGAGCCCGCGGCGACCAGCGTCGACCGTACGGATGGTGGCGCCCAGGAGCACGGTGTTAAAGAGGTCGATGACGTCGGCGAGAGGCAGGCGCAGGTCGCTCGCGTCGGGCTCCAGGAGCGCCGCGACCACGGCCGTCACGGCCTCGGTGCCCGCCTGCTGACGGCGGCCCCACTGCCGGACGGCCGCCTCGCGGTTCTCCGGGGTCGGCCCGGCCGGCTCCAGCCGCCCGACCTCGTGCAGCAGGCCCATCCAGCGCATCGAGTCGCCCACGTGGGCCTGTGCCTGCGTCATCAGGAGGAGCAGCTTGTCGCGCAGCGGCAGCGTCCGGTCGATCACCGCGATCTCCGGGATCGCGTCCGCCGGGTCGACCGCGGCGAGCACGGCCTCGCGGATGAGGGTCACCTTGTCGGTGAACACCCGGAAGAGCGTCCCCTCCGCGACTCCGGCGGCCTCGGCGAGCTCCCGGGAGGTGACGGCGGCACCCCGGGCCAGCAGCACGGGACGCACGGCCAGCAGGATCGCGGCGCGGCGCTCGTCGGGCGGCAGCGGCGCGGCCCGACCCGCACGTGCGACCCCGGTGATCATCTCCACGCGGCGAATGTAACTGAGTGAGCACTCACTCCAAAGCGTTGTTCACTGTGAGCGAACGGCGTAGAGAGCCGAACCCCGGATCCGGCTCTCCACGGTTCACTGCGTCGGAGTGTCCTGCGGCGGCTCAGGTGCGGGCGGCTGCGGGGCGCGCGGCGGCACCGCTCCCCCGCCGGGCCGCTGGCCCAGCTCGACCGACGGGTCGAACGGCAGGCCGCTCAGGGTGCCGGAGGCCGTCGCGTCCGCGGTCGCGGCGGCCGACTCGCGCCGGGCCTCCGCGAGCGCCTCGGCGGGATCGGTGAGCGTCGTCGGCGGCAGGTCGTCCCCCAACGGCGAGGTACCGGCCGGGCGCCCGCTGTCGTCGGGGGTGAACGGCCCGCCGAATCCCTTGGCGAAGACGCCCAGCGCGCTGGTCAGCTCGGACGGCAGGAACCACATCTTGTTCGACGGGGTCGCCGCGATCTTCGGCAGGATCTGCAGGTACTGGTAGGCCAGCAGCTTGGGGTCGGCGTCGCCGCGGTGGACCGCGTCGAACACCTGGAGGATGGCCCGCGCCTCGCCCTCGGCCGTGAGGATCGCCGCCTGCGCGCCACCCTCGGCCCGCAGGATCGCCGCCTGCTTCTCGCCCTCGGCCGTGAGGATCTGCGACTGCTTGAACCCCTCGGCGGTGAGGATCGCGGCGCGGCGGTCACGCTCGGCGCGCATCTGCTGCTCCATCGAGCCCTTGATGCTCTCCGGCGGGTCGATCGACTTGAGCTCGACGCGGTTCACGCGCACGCCCCAGCGCCCGGTCGCCTCGTCGAGCACCCCGCGCAGCTGACCGTTGATCTGGTCGCGGCTGGTCAGCGTCTGCTCGAGGTCCATCGAGCCGACCACGTTGCGGAGCGTGGTCACCGTCAGCTGCTCGATGCCCTGGATGTAGTTGGCGATCTCGTAGACCGCCGACTTCGGCTCGGTCACCTGGAAGTAGATGACGGTGTCGATGCTCACCACGAGGTTGTCGGACGTGATCACGGGCTGCGGCGGGAACGAGACCACCTGCTCACGCAGGTCGACGCTGGCGCGCGGGCGGTCGACGAACGGGATGAGCAGGTGCAGGCCGGCGTCCAGCGTGCGGGAGTACCGGCCGAGCCGCTCGATGATGATCGCGACGGCCTGCGGGACGATCTTGACCGACCGCACCAGCGCGATGATGACGAACAGCAGCACCAGGCCCAGCACGATGTAGAGGGCGATCTGCCCACCGCTCAGGTCCATGGATCCTCCAGGAGTACACGCGGGCGAGGTGCCCGCGGGGGTCTCAGGTCACTCAGGGTCAGGCGCCGGGCACGGGCACGACGACCGCGGTGGCGCCGTCGATCCGTGACACGCGGACCTCGGTGCCGGGCGGGATCGCCTGCGCGGCGTCGGCGCGCGCGCTCCAGACCTCGCCGTTGAGCTTCACGCGGCCGCCCTCGACGGTGACCGTCGAGACGACCACGGCGTCGCGCCCGACCAGGGCCGCGGCGTTGGTCTCCACCAGCGGCATCCGGGCCCGCAGGTGTCGCAGCAGCCACGGTCGCAGCCCGAAGAGCAGCACGACGGAGGTGATCGCGGCGACGATGAACTGCACGGGGACCGAGGCGCCCAGCCAGTACGCGATCGCCCCGGCGATGGCACCGCCGGCGAACATGGCGAGCACGAGGTCCAGCGACAGCATCTCCAGGATGCCGAAGACGAGCGCCGCGCCGATCCACCACAGCCAACCCATGAGGGTCCACTCCTCCGGTCCGGCAGGTTCCGCCGTCGGCTCCCGCTATAAGCCGATACTAGGCGTCTTCTTTGCGAAAACCTGGGGAAACGCTCAGCCCTGAGAGGAAGTTGCCCGGGCCGACCAGCGACCGTCCGTCTTGTCGACGACGAGCGGCAGGTCGAAGGCCCCGGACAGCGTCTGCGCCGTCAGCACCTCGTCGATCGGGCCGGCCGCGAAGGCCTTGCCCGCGCGCAGCAGGAGGATGTGCGTGAAGCCCTGCGGGATCTCCTCGACGTGGTGCGTGACCAGCACCAGCACGGGTGACTTGTGGTCGCCGGCCAGCTCGGCGAGCGCCACCACCAGCTCCTCGCGGCCGCCGAGGTCCAGCCCGGCGGCGGGCTCGTCGAGCAGCAGCAGCTCGGGGTCGGTCATGAGCGACCGGGCGATCTGCACGCGCTTGCGCTCCCCCTCGGAGAGGGTGCCGAAGTAGCGTTCGGACAGGTGCGCGACGCCGAACGCGGCGAGCAGGTCCGTCGCCCGCGACTCGTCGAGCGACTCGTACTCCTCGCGCCAGCGGCCCGTCACGCCGTACGCCGCCGTGAGGACCACGTCCCGCACCCGCTCGCCCGCCGGGATCCGGTCCGCCAGCGAGGCGCTCGACAGGCCGATCCGCGGGCGCAGCTCGAAGACGTCGACGCGACCCAGCCGGGAGCCCAGCAGGTCCGCGGTCCCGCTGGTGKGGTGCATGCGTCCCGAGGCCACCTGCAGCAGGGTGGTCTTGCCGGCGCCGTTGCGGCCGAGGACCACCCACCGCTCGCCCTCGCGGACCGTCCAGGTCACCTCGTCGAGGATCGTCGTCGTTCCCCGGCGGATCGTCACGGCCTGCAGGTCGAGCACGTCGGTCATGGGCACGACCATAACCGTCGAGCCGCACGTCGGGCGCCCACGACGGGCCGCTCGTCGGTGGGTTCGGTCACGTCTACGGTTGTCCGGTGGACCTCACCCTGGAGCTCCCCCGCTCCGTGCTCCTCGCCCTGTGGCTGGCGGACGACCGCTCCGACCGCTCGGTACTGCTGGACGCCGTCCAGTCCGACGACGAGCCGCACACCGTGCAGCGCCGACCGGCCGCCGACGACCCCCTCCGCGACGACGTCAGCGACKAGCCGCTCGGCTCGCTCCTCGACGCGTGCGCCGGTTCCCCGCGCGACGTCGCCGCCGTCCTGCCCGTGCCGGGCGACCCCGGCGCCACGCCCGCGGCCGTCAGCTCGGCAGCGACCGATGCCGGCGAGGCCGTGCTCGTGCGGACGCCGCAGTCGTGCCTCGTCGCGGTCCCCGTGGTGCAGCGGTTCGGCTCGGCGCTCGAGCCGGGGCACCTGGTCACCTGGGAGGTCTCGGAGGTCCCCGACTGGCGGCACGTCGCGCACGCGCGGACGGGGTCGCTGCAGGACGCCGAGCGCGAGCTGCGTCAGGGCCTGCTCCAGGCGACCGAGGCGCTGGTCCGGCTCGACGTCGCCCGATGGCGGCCCGACGCGGCCGAGCAGGTCGCGGCGCTGCGCGACCTGGAGCTGCCCGCGTGGCGGCTACCGGACGGGCTGGACGGCCGTCGGCTCCGGGTGCTCGCGAGCGCGGCCCGGCTACGCGCGATCGTCGCGCTGGCCACGCAGGACGACGGCGCGGCGGTCAACCTGTGGCAGGCCGACCAGCGCTCGACGGCCCTGCGGGACGTCGACCGGATGGCCCGCCGCGCGATGGCGGCGGCCTCGTCGCAGCTGACCCCTTAGGCCAGCGCCGCCCGGTACACCTCCAGCGTGCGGTCGGCGATCGCCTCCCACGTGAAGTGGTCCTCGACCCGCCGCCGCGACGCGATCCCCCACTCCGCGGTCCGCGCGGTGTGGTCGAGCACGTCGTTGAAGGCCGCAGCCAGGTCCGCGACGAACCGCTCCGGGTCCACCGGGGTGCCGGTGCCGTCCTGCAGCTGGTCGATCGGCACGAGCCGGCCGGTGACGCCGTCGTCGATGACCTCCGGGATTCCGCCGGTGGCCGTCCCGACCACCGGCAGGCCGACCGCCATGGCCTCCAGGTTCACGATGCCGAGGGGCTCGTAGATCGACGGGCACGCGAACACGGTGCCGTGCATGAGGACCGCGATGAGCTCGTCCCGCGGCAGCATCTGCTCGATCCAGACCACGCCGGACCGCTTGGTGCGCAGCGAGTCGACCAGGCCCGTGACCTCGGCCATGATCGCCGGGGTGTCCGGTGCGCCGGCGCAGAGCACCACCTGGACGTCCGGGGGCAGCAGCTCGGCCGCGCGCAGGAAGTAGGGCAGGCCCTTCTGGCGGGTGATCCGGCCGACGAAGACCACGGCCGGCCGCGACGGGTCGATGCCCAGCGCGCGCACAGTGGCGTCCGCCTTGGCGACCGCCGCGTCGTCGGTGGGCCGCTGCCACTGGTCGAGGTCGATGCCGTTGTGGACGACCTTGACCAGGTCCGGGTCGACCTTCGGGTACGCCCGCAGGATGTCGTCGCGCATGCCGCCGCTGACCGCGATGACGGCGGCGGCGCCCTCGTAGGCCGTCTTCTCCGCCCAGCCCGACAGCGCGTAGCCGCCGCCCAGCTGCTCGGCCTTCCACGGCCGCAAGGGCTCGAGGCTGTGGGCGCTGACCACGTGCGGCAGGCCGTGCAGCAGCCCGGCCAGGTGCCCGCCGAGGTTGGCGTACCAGGTGTGGGAGTGCACCAGGTCGGACGCGACGCCGTCGGCACCGACCTTCCCGACGGCGTCGGCCATCTCGAGGTCGATGCCGAACGTCTGCAGTGCGGCGTTGGCCGTGGCGAGCTCCGTCGGCACGGAGTACCCGGTGACCCGCGGGTCCTCCCGCGGGCCGTCGAAGCAGTGCACGCGCACGTCGATGGTGCGCTCGAGGACGCGGGAGAGCCCCGCGACATGGACGCCCGCACCGCCGTAGATGAACGGCGGATACTCCCGGGTCAACAGGTCGACACGCACGCGAACCATCCCCTCGCCTCCGGCCCCGACGACCGGTTCTCCCATCGACACGCTAGCGCGTGAGCGCGCGCAGGCCTCGCTGGGACCGCGCCTGGGGCCTAGGGTCGTACCCATGGCAGCGCCGCGCGTCCTCGCTATCGTCCTCGCAGGTGGGGAAGGTAAACGCCTCATGCCCCTCACCGCCGACCGTGCCAAGCCGGCGGTGCCCTTCGGGGGGTTGTACCGGCTCGTCGACTTCGCCTTGTCGAACGTCATCAACTCGCGGTACCTGCACGTCATCGTGCTGACGCAGTACAAGTCCCACAGCCTCGACCGGCACGTGTCCAAGACGTGGCGCATGTCGCCCCTGCTGGGCAACTACGTCGCCGCCGTCCCCGCGCAACAGCGGGTGGGCAAGCACTGGTACCTCGGCAGCGCCGACGCCATCTACCAGTGCCTCAACATCATCGAGGACGAGCGCCCCGACATCGTCGTCGTGGTCGGCGCCGACCACGTGTACCGCATGGACTTCTCCCAGATGGTCGACGCCCACATCACGTCCGGCGCCGAGTTCACCGTCGCCGCGATCCGCCAGCCGATCGAGGAGGCCGACCAGTTCGGCGTCATCGAGGTCGACCCCGCGGACCCGACGCTCATCAAGGCGTTCCTCGAGAAGCCGACCGACCCGGTGGGCCTGGCCGACTCCCCCGGCGAGATCCTCGCGTCGATGGGCAACTACGTCGCCAACGCGGACGCCCTCGTCGCCGCGGTGACCGCCGACGCCGAGAACGTGAACTCCCGTCACGACATGGGCGGCGACATCGCCCCGTACTTCGTCGAGCGCGGCACCGCGGGCGTCTACGACTTCCTGCGCAACGACGTGCCGGGCTCCACGCCTCGCGACCGCGACTACTGGCGGGACGTCGGGACGATCGACGCGTTCTACGAGGCCAACATCGACCTCATCTCCATCGAGCCGGTGTTCAACCTGTACAACGACGAGTGGCCGCTCTACAGCGGCTACACGAGCCTGGCTCCCGCCAAGTTCATCCACGCCGGCGCGGGCAGGCTCGGTCACGCGGTGGACTCCGTCGTCTCGCCGGGCGTGCTGGTCTCCGGCGCGACGGTGTCCGGGTCGGTGCTGTCGCCGGGCGTGCGGCTGCACTCGTGGGCGCAGGTCACGGACTCGGTGCTCATGGACGACGTCCACGTGAACCGCTACGCCCAGGTCCACCGGGCGATCATCGACAAGAACGTGGTCGTCCCGGAGCGCGTCCGCATCGGGCTCGACCACGACCACGACCGCGCGCGCGGCTTCACCGTGACGGAGTCGGGCATCACCGTCGTCCCGAAGGGAACGATCATCGAGGGCTGAGCCGCCAGCGCGCCCACCCCGTGCCCGGCACTACCCTGCGGTTCCGTGAGCGTCCCCCAGCCCCGCCTCGTCGTCATGGACGTCGACTCGACCTTCATCACCGGTGAGGTCGTGGAGATGCTCGCGGCCCACGCAGGCACCGAGGAGCTGGTCACCGAGATCACCGAGCGCGCCATGCGCGGCGAGATCGACTTCGTCGCGTCCCTGCACGAGCGGGTGGCCACGCTGGCGGGCCTGCCGGTGTCGGTGCTGGCCGACGTGCTCGCCGCGGTCGAGCTCTCCCCCGGCGCCCGGGAGCTGGTCGCCGAGATGGACGCGCGGGGTTGGCCCGTCGGGCTCGTGTCCGGCGGGTTCATCGAGATCGTCCGCCCGCTCGCGGCCACCGTCGGCATCATCCTGACCAGGGCGAACGCCCTCGAGGTGGTCGACGGGCGCCTCACGGGCCGGGTGAGCGGAGCCGTGGTGGACCGCGCCGCGAAGGCGGACACCCTGCGCGAGTACGCCGCGACGGTCGGCATCCCGATGGACCGCACCATCGCGATCGGCGACGGCGCCAACGACCTCGACATGCTCGCGGCGGCCGGCTTCGGCATCGCGTTCAACGCCAAGCCCCTGGTGTGCGCCGCCGCGGACGCCGTCGTGCGCGACCGGCTCGACGCGGTGCTCGACCTGCCGGTGTTCGCACGGTGACCACGTTCGTGCCGGGCATCGACCTGGCACGGCTGCTCTACGCCGAGGTCCGACCGGTGCTGGTCGTCCGGGGGCTCGCGCACACCGCCGCGCTGGTCGGCCCCGGCTCGGACGTGCTCGGGTACGACGACGCGACCTCCACCGACCACGACTGGGGGCCGCGGCTCCAGCTGCTCCTGTCGGAGCCGGACCGCGCCGCGCACGGCGACGACCTGCACGAGGAGCTGCGCCGGCGCCTGCCGCCMGAGGTCGCCGGCTGGACGACGCGCGCCGCCGCGCCCGCTGCGGACGGCACACGCGGTCCCGGCGACGCCGCAGCGGTCGGCCCGGTAGACCATCGGATCGAGCTCCACACGCTCGACTCGCTGCTCGTGCGCGTGCTCGGTCCCGTCGACCCGACGTCGGCCGCGGACTGGCTCGTCGTCCCGCAGCAGCGTCTGCTCTCGCTGACCGCCGGCGCGGTGTTCCACGACGACCTCGGCCTGGAGGCCGTCCGCGCGCGGCTGCGCTACTACCCCCGCGACGTGTGGCTCTACCAGCAGGCCGCGGCGTGGTCGGCGATCGGCCAGGACGAGCACCTCGCGCCGCGCGCGGGCATGGTCGGCGACGACCTCGGGTCCCGGATGATCACCGCGCGCGTGTGCCGCACGGCCGCGCTCCTGGCGCTGCTGCAGGAGCGCCGGTACGCGCCGTACGACAAGTGGCTGGGCACGGCGCTGGCGCGGATCGACTCCACCACGATGCTCCGGGCAGCCATGGCGGCCGCGCTGGCGGCCGACGGATGGCGGGAGCGTCAGGAGCGGCTCGGCGGGGTCCTCGTCGAGCTGGTGCGTCGGCACAACACCCTCGGGCTCACCCCCGCCGTGCCCGAGGCCACGACCGCGTTCCACGGGCGGCCGTTCGCCGTGGTCGACGGCGGCGCGGTCGCCCGGCTGCTCGTCGGCGCCGTCACCGACCCCGAGGTGCGGGAGCTCGCGCGGCGGCCGCTGGTCGGTGGAGTCGACCTGCTCAGTGCGAGCACCGACCTCACCACCGACGCCGGACGCAGCCGGGCGCTACGCGACCTGTACTGAGCTCACTCCGGGATGGCGAGCCGGCGCAGGTTCGCCGAGGCCCGCCCGAGCCCGTCCCAGCCGTCCACCTCGAGCAACGACCAGCTCGCGGTGGGCACACCGACGCGCACCCGCGCGAGGGTGGTCGGGTCGGAGTCCGCGCCGGCCAGGAGGACAGCCGCTTGCGACATCGTCGGCTCGTGGCCGACCACGAGCACCGTGCGCACGTTCGCGGGGACGGCCCGGACGAGCTCGAGCACGGCGCTCGACCCGGCGTAGTAGAGGTCCTCGAGGAACCGCACCTCGGGATCCGCGCCGAGCGTCCCGCGGGCGAGCTCCCACGTCTGCCGCGTCCGCACGCTCGCCGAGCAGAGCACGAGGTCGGGCACGAGGTCGTCGGCCGCGAGCGCCGCGCCGACCTTCGCCGACTGCTTGCGACCCACGAGCGACAGCGGGCGCTGGATGTCGGCGATGAGGTCCGGGTGCTCGGCCTTCGCGTGGCGGAGCAGGAGCAGGCGCCGGGGGCCGGTGTCGGACGTCACCGGCTCAGCGTCCCATTCCCGCGGCCGCCGCGCGACGACTCACAGACCCATCGCGTGGTAGCCGCCGTCGACGTGCACGATCTCGCCCGTGGTCGCGGGGAACCAGTCGGACAGCAGCGCGGCGACCGCGCGGGCCGTCGGCTCCGGGTTGAACGCGTCCCAGCCGAGCGGCGCGCGCTCGGGCCAGCCGCCCTCCATCGCCTCGAAGCCCGGGATCGACTTGGCGGCCGTCGTGCGGATCGGTCCGGCCGACACCAGGTTGATGCGGATGCCGTGCGGGCCGAGGTCGCGTGCCAGGTAGCGCGAGGTC
The DNA here is from genome assembly GCF_056406355.1 of Cellulomonas sp. P1_C4. Taxonomy (NCBI): domain Bacteria; kingdom Bacillati; phylum Actinomycetota; class Actinomycetes; order Micrococcales; family Cellulomonadaceae; genus Cellulomonas; species Cellulomonas sp. P1_C4. The sequence goes on from NZ_JBFUAI010000014.1 coordinate 100,744, forward strand.
GACTCGAACGCCGCCTTGGCCACGCCCATCCAGTCGTAGACCGGCCAGGCGTAGCGCGCGTCGAACGTGAGGCCCACGATGGCGCCGCCCGAGCTGAGCAGCGGCTGCGTCGCGACGGCGAGCGACTTGAGCGAGTACGCGCTGACCTGCAGCGCGGTCGCGACGTCGTCCCACTCGCCGGCCAGGAAGTTGCCGCCCATGACGGACTGCGGCGCGAACCCGATCGAGTGCACGACGCCGTCGAGCGCGTCGAAGCCCGCCTCACGCACGCGGCCCTCGAGCGCCGCGAGGTCGTCGGCGTCGGTGACGTCGAGCTGGAGGACCTGCGCCTCCTTGGGCAGGCGGCGCGCGATCGCCTGCGTCAGCCGGAACTGGCGGCCGAACGAGGTGAGCAGCACCTCGGCGCCCTCCTGCTGCGCGAGGCGCGCCACGTGGAAGGCGATCGAGCCGTCCGTGAGGACACCGGTGACCAGGAGCTTCTTGCCGTCGAGCAGACCCATGAGTGTTCCGTTCTGTGTGTCGCCGTGCAGAAAGAATGAGTGTGTCAGTGGCCCATGCCGAGGCCGCCGTCGACCGGGATGACCGCGCCGGAGATGTAGCCCGCCGCCGGCGAGGCCACGAACTCCACGACTCCGGCCACCTCGTCGGGCTCGGCGAACCGGCCGAGCGGGATGGCGTCGCGGTACGACTTCTGCTTGTCCTCGGGCAGGGCGCGCGTCATGTCGGTGTCGATGAACCCCGGCGCGACGACGTTCGCGGTGATCGCCCGGCCGCCGAGCTCCCGGGTGATCGAGCGGGCCATCCCGACGAGCGCGGACTTCGACGCCGCGTAGTTGACCTGCCCGGCCGAGCCGTACAGGCCGACCACCGAGGAGATGAAGATGATCCGACCGCGGCGCAGCCGGATCATGCCCTTGCTCGCGCGGCGCGCGCAGCGGAAGGCGCCGGTGAGGTTGACGTCGAGGACCTCGGAGAACTCCTCATCCGTCATCCGCATCAGCAGCTGGTCGCGCGTGACGCCCGCGTTGGCGACGAGCACCTCGACCGGTCCCTGCGCGGCCTCGATCTCGGCGAACGCCGCGTCGACGCTGGCGGTGTCGCGGACGTCACCGACGACCCCGAGGACGCCGGCGGGCAGCTCGCCCGCGCGGTAGATCGTGGCGACCTTGTCGCCGTTCGCCACGAACCGCTCGGCGATCGCCCGGCCGATGCCACGGTTGGCCCCGGTCACGAGGACGCTGCGCGGCGCGGGGGCGGTGGTCGTGTTGTCGGAAGTCTCTGGCACGAGACACGACGCTATCCGACGTCCGCCGCACGTCACGGCAGGGTCCGCGCCCATGTTCGTCGCGCGGTGTTGTGGGACCCACACAACACCTCTCCTCAGCACCGTCTCAGCGCCGCCGGACTACGATCAGGTAGTGAGCAGCAACCGCCGTCACCCGGCAGTCCCCCCGGGTGAGGTCCACAGCATCACCTCCGCGCCCGAGGCGCTGGCCGACGACCTGGCCCGCCGGCAGAAGCGCTACCTGGTGCAGATGGGCATCCGCGTCGTCTGCTTCGCCGGTGCCGTCTTCTCGTGGGGCCACATCCCGCTGTGGGCGTCGCTCATCCTCATCGTCGCCGCCGTCGTCCTGCCCTACTCGGCCGTGCTGTTCGCGAACGCCGGCCGCGAGCGCCGCGACACCGACGGGACGTTCATGACGTCGCGCGAGATCGGTCCGGGCACCGGCGCGCCCCGCGGGCTCGGCCCCTCGGACGAGCAGCCGGACGGTCGCGCGTGAGCCTGTTCGGCCCCGTCCCGGACGCCGTGGACGAGCTGGTGTGCAGCAGCCGCGGCTGCCGGGCGGAGGCGACCTGGGGTCTGCTCTGGAACAACCCGAAGCTGCACACCCCGGACCGGCGCAAGGTGTGGCTCGCGTGCGACGACCACCGCGAGCACCTCAGCCAGTTCCTCGACACGCGTGGCTTCCTGCGCGACGTCGTCCCCGCGGCGGAGCTCGAGCCCGCCACCGGATCATGAGCCCCGCGGCCCGTCGCGCGACCGGACTGGTGCTGCTCGGCATCGTCGTCGCGGTCGCCTGCACGTTCCTCGGCCGGTGGCAGTGGAACCGGCACGTCTGGCGCGACGCGGCGATCGACGTGGTGGAGACGAACTGGTCCGCGGACCCGGTCCCCCTGGACACGGTGCTGCCGACCACGGACACCCCGCTCACCGACGACGACGTCTGGCGGCGCGTGACGGTGGTCGGCCGGTACGAGCCGGACGCGACCGTGCTGCTGCGGAACCGCCCGGTCGACGGCGCCCCGGCGTACCACGTGCTCGTCCCCTTCGTCGTCGAGGACGCCTCGGCGGGCACCGCCACCACCCCCACCCAGGCGGGCACGGTGCTCGTCGTCGACCGCGGCTGGGTGGACCCGGGTGCTGACGCGAGCGTCGACGTCGCCGCGCCCGCGCCGCCGGAGGGGTCCGTCACGCTCACGGCCCGCTTGCGCCAGGACGAGCCGGCGTCGACGCGCACCGCGCCGCCGGGCCAGGTGCAGGCCATCTCTGCCGAGCAGGTGCTGGCCGCCGGCGGTGTCGAGGGCGAGACCTACGACGTCTACGGGGCGATGACCGCGGAAGACCMGTCGGTCTCCCCCGTGCCCGGCGCGCTGCCGCCCCCCAGCACGGACCCGGGCTCGCACCTGTCCTACGCGTTCCAGTGGTGGACGTTCGCCCTCGGCGGCCTGATCGCGTTCAGCCTGGGTGCCCGCCGCGAGCTGCAGGACGAGCGCGCGTTCCGCGACGCCGAGGGGCGGGCACCGGAACCCGCCCCGGTCCAGGTCTCCCCGTCGGGCGTCGAGCTGTGGCCGACGCGCGACACCCCGCGGCCCCGCCCGACGCCGGGTGCTCCGGACGCCCCGCGCCGCCGCGGGGGCCGCGACGAGGACGCCGAKGACGCGCTCATCGACGCCCAGCTCGCCGAGGCGGCGGTGCGCGAGGACCGCGCGCACTGACCCTCGCTCGCCTCGCGCGCCCGGGATCTTCGTGGTGTGGTGTGCGTCACACACCAACCAGGAGGAAGCACGCATGCGACCCAGACTCATCAAGCTCGTCGTCGCCCTCGCCATGGCGCTGGGGCTGACCGCCCTCGGCGCGGCACCCGCCCTCGCCAGCACCGGAGGGACCCCCGACGGGAACACCCACCCGAACGTCGGACTGATCCTCTTCTACAGCGCTGACGGCCGTTTCCGGTGCAGCGCGACGCTCGTCTCCCCGACGGTGCTGATCACCGCCGCGCACTGCACCGACGGGACGCTCGGCAAGACGCTGGTCACGTTCGACTCCGTCATCGCCGAGAAGCCGCCGACCCCGTTCCCGGTCGCCGCCAACCCGGCCGCCGGCTACACGCAGGCCGAGATCGAGGCGGCCGGCTATCTCTCGGGGACGGCGTACACGCACCCCGACTACTCCGACTTCACCGACCTCGACAACTGGAACGACGTCGGCGTCATCGTGCTCGACCGGCCGGTCACGAGCATCACGCCCGCGAAGCTCTCGACCCTCAACTACCTCGACGGGTTCGCGCAGCCGGTGCTGAACAAGACGCTGTTCACGGCCGTCGGGTACGGCACCGAGGTCCGCAAGCCGGACTCGGGCCCGCAGAAGCCGCAGCCGATGAGCTACCCGCTGATCCGCCGGTACGTCGACATGCCGGGCCAGAAGCTCACCCCGCAGATCCTGCAGACGAACGGGAACGACAAGGACCCCCGCGGCACCGGCGGCACGTGCTTCGGGGACTCGGGCGGCCCGGTGTTCCTGAACGGCACGATCGTCGCCGTCACCAGCTACGGGTTGACCGCGAACTGCCGGTACCTCGGCGGCTACCAGCGGGTCGACATCGCCGTCGTCCGCGACTGGCTGGCCACCTACGGCGTCGTCTGAGCCGACGGATGACGCCCCGGTCCACGCGGCCGGGGCGTCATCCAGGGGTCTGGCAGATCAGGCCAGCGCGATGAGGTCGAGGTAGGCCGGGCTCCACAGGTCCTCGTCGCCGTCGGGCAGCAGGAGCACCCGCTCGGGGTCCAGCGCCGCGACGGCGCCCTCGTCGTGGGACACCAGGACCACGGCCCCGGCGTAGCCGCGCAGCGCCGCGAGGATCTCCTCGCGCGACGCCGGGTCGAGGTTGTTCGTGGGCTCGTCGAGCAGCAGGACGTTCGCGCTGGAGACGACGAGGGACGCGAGCGCGAGGCGGGTCTTCTCGCCGCCGGACAGCACGCGGGCGGGTTTGTCGGCGTCGTCGCCCGAGAACAGGAACGAGCCCAGGACCGAGCGGACCTGGGTCTCGGTGAGGTCGGGCGCCGACGACTTGAGGTTCTCGACGACCGTGCGGTCCATGTCGAGCGTCTCGTGCTCCTGCGCGTAGTAGCCGAGCTTGAGCCCGTGACCCGGGCGGACCTCGCCGGTGTCGGACCGCTCGACGCCGCCGAGGATGCGCAGCAGGGTCGTCTTGCCGGCGCCGTTGAGCCCGAGCACGACGACCTTGCTCCCCCGGTCGATCGCCAGGTCGACGTCGGTGAAGACCTCCTGCGACCCGTACGTCTTGGAGAGCCCGGAGGCGGTGAGCGGCGTCTTGCCGCACGCGGCCGGCTCGGGGAACCGCAGGCGCGCGACCTTGTCCGACGCGCGGACGTCCTCGAGCCCGGACAGCAGGCGCTCGGCGCGGCGCGCCATGTTCTGCGCGGCGACCGTCTTGGTGGCCTTGGCGCGCATCTTGTCGGCCTGCGCCATGAGGGCGGAGGCCTTCTTCTCGGCGTTGGCCCGCTCGCGCCGGCGGCGCTTCTCGTCGGTCTCGCGCTGCTGCAGGTACGCGTCCCAGCCGAGCGCGTACTGGTCCAGCTGCGAGCGGTTGGCGTCCAGGTGGAACACCTTGTTCACCACGGCCCGCAGCAGGTCGGCGTCGTGCGAGATGACGATGAGGCCACCCGAGTAGGACTTCAGGTAGTCGCGCAGCCACATGATCGAGTCGGCGTCGAGGTGGTTGGTCGGCTCGTCGAGCAGCAGCGTCTCGACGCCCGAGAACAGGATGCGGGCCAGCTCGACGCGGCGGCGCTGGCCACCGGAGAGCGTGCCGATGGTCTGGCCGAGCACCCGCTCGTCGAGCCCCAGGTTCGACGCGATCCGGTGGGCCTCGCTCTCGGCGGCGTACCCGCCGGCGGCGTTGAAGCGCGAGTCGAGCCGGGAGTACCGGTCCATCGCCTTCTCGCGGACCGCGTCGTCCTCGCTGGCCATCGCGACCTCGGTGGCGCGCATGGCGCGGACGACCTCGTCGAGGCCGCGAGCCGAGAGCACCCGGTCCATCGCGAGCTGCTCGAGATCGCCGGTGCGGGGGTCCTGCGGGAGATAGCCCACCTCGCCGCCGCGGACGATCTGGCCGCCGGTGGGCTGCGTCTCGCCCGCCAGCGTCTTGGTGAGCGTGGTCTTGCCGGCGCCGTTGCGACCGACCAGACCGATCCGGTCGCCGGCCGCGATGCGGAACGACGACTCCTCGAGCAGCACTCGTGCGCCGATGCGCAGCTCGACAGCCTGGGCAGTGATCACTTGACGGTTTCCTCCGAGTTCGCCGCGCTGGCGTTGGCCGCGGGCACAAACGCCAGCAAGTCTACGACCGGCTAGCGTGGCGACCGGCCGCAGGGTCCCGACGGCGCCCCGTACGAGCGGGATCGCCGCGCCCGCCACGACCATCGAGGGGTATCCATGACCAGCGCACCTGGCAACGAGACCGCCGCCGCATCCGCCTCTGCTCTTCCGGCTCCGGTCGCGCGTGCGTCGGTGGCCACCGACGTCGCGCTCATCGCCACGTTCGCCGCGTTCATCGCCGTGTGCGCGATCCTGCCCGGCATCCCCACCCCGTCGGGCGTACCCATCACGCTGCAGACGTTCGGGGTCATCCTGGCCGGCCTGGTGCTCGGCTGGCGCCGCGGCACCCTCGCGGTGCTGCTGTACCTCGCGCTCGGCCTGGCGGGGCTGCCGATCTTCGCCGAGGGCACCGGCGGTGTCGTCGTGCTGAGCAAGCCGTCCGTGGGCTACCTGCTCGCGTTCCCGTTCGCCGCCGCGCTCGCCGGCGTCTTCGGCGGCATCGCGCTGCGCGTCACCTCCGGATGGCGGTACCCGGTCCTCGTGCTGGCCGGTCTGGCCGCGAGCTTCCTGACCATCCACCCCGCGGGCATCGTCGGCCTCATGGCCCGCCTGGGCCTCAGCTTCCGCGAGGCCCTCGCCATCGACCTCGTCTACTGGCCCGGCGACGTGCTCAAGAACCTCGCCGCCGCGGCCGTCGCCCTGGCCGTCTTCAAGGCGTTCCCCGACATGCTGCGCACCCGCCGCTGACGCTCGCGTGATCGCCCTCGACGACGTCCTCGTCACCGCCTACAGCCCCGACCCGGCGGGCGGCGCCGACCGCGTCGTCCGTCTGCTCGGGCCGGTGACGCTGGCGCTCGCCGAGCACCGCATCGCGATCATCGGGGCGAACGGCTCAGGCAAGTCGACGCTCGCGCGCCTGCTCAACGGCCTCGTCCTGCCGTCGTCGGGGACCGTCCGGGTGGACGGCCTGGACACCGCTCGGGACGGGGCCGCGGTGCGTCGCCGGGTGGCCTTCATGTTCACCGACCCCGACGCGCAGCTCGTCATGCCGACGCCGGTCGAGGACGTCGCCCTGTCCCTGCGCCGCCTGTCGATGACCGCGGCCGAGCGGGACGTCGCCGCGCGCGCGGCGCTCGACCGGTTCGGGCTGGCCGACCGGGCCGAGGTCCCCGTGCACGCGCTGTCCGGGGGGCAGCGGCAGCTGCTCGCGCTCGCGTCCGTGCTGGCCACGGAGCCCGCCGTCCTGGTGTGCGACGAGCCCACGACCCTGCTGGACCTGCGCTGGCGCGGCGTCGTCGACGGGCTGCTGGCGGACCTCGAGCAGCAGGTGATCGTCGTGACGCACGACCTCGACGCCGCGCTGCGCGCCGACCGCGTGCTCGTCGTGGATGACGGCGCCGTGGTGTTCGACGGGGACCCGGCATCGGCCGTCGCGTCGTACCGGGCGCTCATGGAGATCCGGTCGTGACCGGCCCGATCCGGCCCCCGTGGGCCGGGCCGCTCGGGCTCTACCACCCGGGCACGACCGTGATCCATCGTGCGCCGGCCGGCCTCAAGCTCGCGTTCCTCACCGTCTTCGCCGTTGCTGTCGTGGCGTTCCACGGTCCCTTGTCGGCGGTGCTCGCCCTGGGCGTCGCCCTGCTGGCCCAGCTGGTCGCGCGCATCCCCTGGCACCGGACCACCCGCGGCCTGGTCCCGGCCGTCGTCACCGCCGGGCTCGTCGGCGCGTACCAGTGGTGGGCGCGCGGCTGGGCGACCGCCGTGGAGGTCGCGGTCGACCTCGTCGCCCTCGTGCTCATGGCCGCCGTCGTCACCGCGACCACCCGTGCCGACAGCCTCCTGGACGTCGTCGCGCGGCTGGCGCGCCCGTTGCGGCACGTGGGCCTCGCACCCGAGACGTTCGCGCTGGTGGTCGGCCTGTTCCTGCGGACCGTGCCGGTGCTCGCCCGGATGTCGCTGGAGACGCGGGACGCCGCCCGGGCGCGCGGCCTCGACCGGGAGCCGCGCGCGATCCTCGTGCCCGCCGCGGTGCGGATGGTCGCGCACGCCCGCGCGACCGGCGACGCCCTGGCCGCGCGGGGGCTCGGCGAGGATTGATCACCCGCTCTCGACGGGCGCGGACGGCATGACGCGGCTACGTTGCCTCGGTGACGTTCCAGGAGGGTGGCAGCTTCGGCGGCGGACGCGTACGAACCGGCGGCAACGGCGGCAAGATCGCCGCGGGCGGCGGCGGCGCCGTCGGCATCATCGTGCTGCTCGTCTACCTGTTCTCCAACGGCCAGGTCGATCTGACGGGGGTCGCCGGCGGCGGCGGAGCACCCCAGCCCGAGGGCACCGTCGGCGAGTGCACGGCGGAGCAGGCCAACACGGACCGCACCTGCCGGCTGAGCGCGACGCTGGACTCGCTCGACACCTATTGGGCCGCCACGGTCACCGCGGCCGGCGGCCAGTTCAGCCAGCCGGACGCCGTCGCGTTCACCGACTCCATCAGCACCGGCTGCGGCGACGCGACGAGCGCCACCGGCCCGTTCTACTGCCCGCCCGACGCGACGATCTACCTCGACGTCAGCTTCTACGACCAGCTCAGCCAGCTCGGCGGCGAGGACGGGCCCCTGGCCGAGGAGTACGTCACCGCGCACGAGTACGGCCACCACATCCAGCAGATCACGGGCGTCATGGACAAGGCCGACCGCCAGGGCACCGGCGCCGACTCCGACTCGGTCCGCACCGAGCTCCAGGCCGACTGCTACGCGGGCATGTGGGCCGGCACGGCCGCCAACACCATCGACCCGGACACCGGCGTCGCCTACCTCGACCCGATCACGCCGGAGCAGCTGCAGAACGCGCTCGGCGCGGCGGCGGCGGTCGGGGACGACAACATCCAGAAGCAGTCCGGCGGCAGCGTGAACTCCGACTCGTGGACGCACGGCTCGAGCGAGCAGCGCGAGCGCTGGTTCACCACGGGCTACCAGCAGCGCACGTTCCAGGCCTGCGACACGTTCGCCACCGACCAGCTCTGACAGCTCCTGAAGAACGACGAAGGCCTCCGGRATCCCGGAGGCCTTCGTGGTCAGATGTTGAAGCCCAGGGCCCGCATCTGCTCGCGCCCGTCGGGCGTGATCTTCTCGGGGCCCCACGGCGGCATCCACACCCAGTTGATGCGGAAGCCGTCGACCAGGCCGTCGAGGGCCTGCGCCGACTGGTCCTCGATGACGTCGGTCAGCGGGCAGGCCGCCGACGTGAGCGTCATGTCGATGACCGCCGTGTTGGTCTGGTCGATCGTCAGGCCGTAGACCAGCCCGAGGTCGACCACGTTGATGCCCAGCTCGGGGTCGATGACGTCGCGCATGGCCTCCTCGACGTCGGCCACCGTGACGGGTGCGGGCGTGTCCGTGCTCATGAGTTCTCCCGTGCGCCGGTCTTGATGAGTGCGTCGGTCAGCGCCGCCCAGCCGAGCAGGGCGCACTTGATCCGCGCGGGGTACTTGGCCACGCCGGTGAAGGCGGTGGCGTCGCCGAGGGAGTCCTCGGCCTCGTCGTCGAGCCCCGCGCCGCGCGTCTGCATGAGCGCGCGGAACGTGCCGCCGATCTGGTCGACGGTGGCCAGGTCGTTGCCGACCACCAGGTCGTGCAGCACCGAGACGGAGGCCTGCGAGATGCTGCAGCCCTGCCCGTCCCAGCGCACGTCCCGCACGACGCCGTCGTCGGAGAGGTCCACCTGCAACGTCACCTCGTCACCGCACGTCGGGTTCACCTGGTGCGACTCGCCCGTGTGCAGGTGCAGGTCCCCCGCCGCGCCCAGTCCCTTGCCGTGCGGGAACTTCGCGTGGTCGAGGATGACCTGCTGGTACAGCTGCTCCATCGATCCCGTGCTCATGACACCTCCAGACCGAAGAACGCCCGGACCCCCGTCAGTGCTTCCCGGAAGACCTCGATCTCCTCGTCGGTCGTGTAGACCGCGGCGCTCGCCCGCGACGTCGACGCTACGCCGAACCGCCGGTGCAGGGGCTGCGCGCAGTGGTGGCCCACCCGCACGGCCACGCCGGCGTCGTCGAGCACCTGGCCCACGTCGTGCGCGTGCACGCCGTCGACGACGAACGAGACGGTCGCGAGGCGATCGCGCGTGTCTGTGGGCCCGATGACCCGCACGCCCGACACGGACGCGACGGCGTCGAGCAGCAGCCCGGCCAGGTGCGCCTCGTGCGCGGCGACCGCGTCCATGCCCAGCTCGGCCAGGTACGACGCCGCGGCGCCCATGCCCACGGCCTGGGACACCATCTGCGTGCCCGCCTCGAACCGCTGCGGCGGCGGCGCGTAGGTGGTCGACTCCATGGTGACCACCTCGACCATCGAGCCGCCGGTGGTCACGGGCGGCATGGCCTCGAGCAGCTCGCGCCGCCCGTACAGCGCGCCGACGCCCGTGGGACCGAGCATCTTGTGCCCCGAGAACGCGGCGAAGTCGACGCCGAGGGCCGTGAGGTCGACGGGCAGGTGCGGGACCGACTGGCAGGCGTCCAGCACCGTCAGCGCCCCCACGGAGCGGGCCCGCGCGACGAACGGTGCGACCGGCGTGATCGCGCCCGTCACGTTCGACGCGTGCGTGAACGCGAGCACCTTGGTGCGGTCGGTGACCACCGTGTCGAGGTCGTCCAGCCGGATGCGGCCGTCGTCGTCGACCCCGAGCCACTTCAGCGTCGCTCCCGTGCGGAACGCGAGCTCCTGCCACGGCACGAGGTTCGCGTGGTGCTCCGCCTCGGTGACCACGATCTCGTCGCCGGGACCGAGCGCGAACTGCCGTGCCGCCGCTCCCCCGCGCCCGAGCGACGCGTTCGACATCGCGTACGCCACGAGGTTGAGCCCGGCCGTCGCGTTGGACGTCCAGACCAGCGACCCCGGCGACACCCCGACGAACGAGGCGACCCGGTCCCGCGCGTCCTCGAACGCCTCGGTCGCCTCCTCGGCGAGCTGGTGCGCCCCGCGGTGCACGGCGGCGTTGCGCTGGACGTAGAAGTCCTGCTCGGCGTCGAGGACGACCTCGGGCTTCTGCGAGGTGGCCCCCGAGTCGAGGTACACCAGGGGGCGCCCGCCGCGCAGCGTCCGCGCGAGCAGCGGGAAGTCCGCGCGCACGGCCGCGAGCTCGGACGCGTCGAGCGTCCGGGCTGCGTCGTGGAGGAGGCTGGTCATCAGGTGCTCAGAGAACCGTGGCTGTCGACAGGAAGCGGTCGTAGCCCTCGTTCTCGAGGCGGTCGGCCAGCTCCGGGCCACCCTCCTCGGCAACCTTGCCGTCGACGAAGACGTGCACGAAGTCGGGCGTGATGTAGCGCAGGATCCGCGTGTAGTGCGTGATCAGCAGGACGCCGACGTCCGGGTTCTCCTTGACGCGGTTGACGCCCTCGGACACGACGCGCAGCGCGTCGACGTCGAGGCCGGAGTCGGTCTCGTCGAGGATCGCGAACTTCGGCTTGAGGAGCTCCATCTGCAGGATCTCGTGGCGCTTCTTCTCGCCGCCCGAGAAGCCCTCGTTGACGGAGCGCTCGGCGAAGGCCGGGTCCATGCGCAGGTCGTCCATCGCCTTGCGGACGTCCTTGACCCACGTGCGCAGCGGCGGGGCCTGCCCGTCGATCGCGGTCTTCGCGGTGCGCAGGAAGTTGCTCACGCTGACGCCGGGGACCTCGACCGGGTACTGCATGGCGAGGAACAGACCCGCACGGGCGCGGGCGTCGACCGAGAGCGCGAGGACGTCCTCGCCGTCGAGGGTCACGGTGCCGCTGGTGACGTGGTACTTCGGGTGGCCGGCCAGCGAGTACGCGAGCGTGGACTTGCCGGAGCCGTTCGGGCCCATGATGGCGTGCGTCTCGCCGCTCGCGACGGTCAGGTCGACGCCGCGCAGGATCTGCTTCGGGCCTTCCTTGGTCTCGACGCTGACGTGCAGGTCGCGGATCTCCAGGGTGGACATGCTGTTCCTTCCAGACTTCTTCAGAGCGGGGCGTCGACGTCGACCAGCACGCGCTGGCCGTCGACGGTCACGGGGTAGACAGGGACGGGCTGGACGGCGGGCGGGCCCGTGGGCTTGCCGGTGCGCAGGTCGAACCGCGAGCCGTGGAGCCAGCACTCGATCGTGCAACCCTCCACCTCGCCGTCCGACAACGAGACGGCGCCGTGGGAGCAGATGTCGCTGATGGCGTGCAGCTCGCCGTCCTCGTCGCGCACCAGCGCGACCTCGACGGTGCCGTGCTCGGCCTCCAGCTCGACGCGGAACGTGCCCTCGACGGGCACGTCCTCGTCGTAGCAGGCGAGCTGCGCGGTCATGCGCCCTCCGTCGTCAGGCCCACCTCGGAACCCTCGAGCGTCGGCGTGGCGCCGAGCACGCTCATCGACTTCTCCAGCTCGGCCTCGATCGACAGGATGAGCCGCTCCTCGACCGACGGGACGCCGATCTCGTGGATGAGCTCGGCGAAGAAGCCGCGCACCACGAGCCGACGCGCGTCGGGCTCGGGGATTCCGCGGGCGCGCAGGTAGAAGAGCTGCTCGTCGTCGAACCGGCCGGTCGCGCTCGCGTGGCCGGCGCCCTCGATGAGACCCGTCTCGATCTCGAGGTTGGGCACCGAGTCGGCGCGCGCGCCGTCGGAGAGCACGAGGTTGCGGTTGAGCTCGTACGTGTCGGTGCCCTCGGCCTCGGCACGGATGAGGACGTCGCCGACCCACACCGTGTGCGCGCCCTCGCCCTGCAGCGCGCCCTTGTAGGCGACGCGCGAGATGCAGTTGGGCACCGCGTGGTCGACGAAGAGGCGCTGCTCCTGGTGCTGGCCCGCGTCCGCGAAGTACAGCCCCAGCATCTTGACGTTGGCGCCCTCGCCGACGAACTCGGCGTCCGGCGTGATGCGCACGACGTCGCCGCCGAGCGTCACCGCGATGTGCTTGACGGTGGCGTCGCGGCCGATCCGCAGGCGGTGCGACGAGGCGTGCACGGAGCCCTCGGCCCAGTCGTGCACGGTGACGACCGTGAGGTGGGCGCCCTCCTCGGCGACGATCTCGACCGTCTCGGTGAGCGCGGCGTGACCGACGTGGTCGATGACGACGACGGCCTGCGACATGGGCTTCGCGTGCACCAGCAGGTGCGTGGCGCTGGGCTCGAGCGCGGCCTCGTGCGTGCCGGCACCCTCGACGCCCTCGATGCGGATCGACGTCACCTCGGAGGCGACGGCCTCCTGCGGGATCGTGACGATGGTCGCCCGCGGGAACGAGGCCCAGGCCACGGCGGCGGCGCGGTCGCCGGGCTTGCCGGCCTTCCCGAGCCGAGCGTCGTCGCGCTCGACGATCTCGACGGTGACCTCGGGTGCCTCGACGACGGTCGTGAGCACGCCGTGGCCGTCCAGGACCCCGTCGGTGTCGGCCGCGAACAGCGGCGCCAGGCGGGAGACCGGCGCGAAGCGCCACTCCTCCTCGCGGCCGTTGGGCACCGGGAAGTCGGCGACGTCGAACGACGTGGGCCGCGAGGCGCGGGACGCCTCGGGCGCCGGCCCGACGCCGTGGGTGTGGCTCCCGTCGGCGACCGCCTTCGAGTGGTCGGTCGACAGAGAGCCGGAGGTGGGCTCTGTGGTGGTCGTCATCAGCCGACGGCCCCTTCCATCTGCAGCTCGATGAGGCGGTTCAGCTCGAGGGCGTACTCCATAGGCAGCTCACGGGCGATGGGCTCGACGAACCCGCGCACGATCATGGCCATGGCCTCGGTCTCGGGCATGCCTCGGGACATCAGGTAGAACAGCTGGTCCTCGCTCACGCGCGACACGGTCGCCTCGTGGCCCATCGATACGTCGTCCTCGCGGACGTCGACGTACGGATAGGTGTCGGAGCGGGAGATCTGGTCGACCAGCAGGGCGTCGCAGAGCACGTTGGACGCGGAGTGGTGGGCGCCCTCGAGCACCTGGACCAGCCCGCGGTAGGACGTGCGGCCACCGCCGCGCGCGACCGACTTGGAGACGATCGAGCTGGACGTGTGCGGCGCGGCGTGCACCATCTTGGCGCCGGCGTCCTGGTGCTGGCCCGCGCCGGCGAACGCGATCGACAGCGTCTCGCCGCGCGCGTGCTCGCCCAGCAGGTAGATGGCCGGGTACTTCATGGTCACCTTGGAGCCGATGTTGCCGTCGACCCACTCCATGGTCGCGCCCTCGGCGGCGGTCGCCCGCTTGGTGACGAGGTTGTACACGTTGTTCGACCAGTTCTGGATGGTCGTGTACCGGACGCGCGCGTTCTTCTTGACGATGATCTCGACGACGGCGGAGTGCAGCGAGTCGCTCGAGTACACCGGCGCGGTGCAGCCCTCGACGTAGTGCACGTACGAACCCTCGTCGGCGATGATCAGCGTCCGCTCGAACTGGCCCATGTTCTCGGTGTTGATCCGGAAGTAGGCCTGCAGCGGGATCTCGACGTGCACGCCCGGCGGCACGTAGACGAACGAGCCACCCGACCACACGGCCGTGTTGAGCGAGGCGAACTTGTTGTCCCCGGGCGGGATGACCGAGCCGAAGTACTGCTCGAAGATCTCCGGGTGCTCGCGCAGCGCGGTGTCGGTGTCGAGGAAGATGACGCCCTGCTCCTCGAGCGACTCCTGGATCTGGTGGTAGACGACCTCGGACTCGTACTGCGCGGCGACGCCGGCGACGAGACGCTGCTTCTCGGCCTCCGGGATGCCCAGGCGGTCGTACGTGCTCTTGATGTCGTCGGGCAGGTCCTCCCAGCTGGTGGCCTGCTTCTCCGTGGAGCGCACGAAGTACTTGATGTTGTCGAAGTCGATGCCCGACAGGTCCGAGCCCCACCAGGGCATGGGCTTCTTGTCGAACAGGCGCAGCGACTTCAGGCGCGTCTTGAGCATCCACTCGGGCTCGTTCTTGAGCGCGGAGATCTCCCGGACCTTGGCCTCGGACAAGCCACGAGTGGCAACCGCGCCCGCGGTATCGGCGTCGTGCCAGCCGTAGTTGTAGTTCCCGATGGAGGCGATGGCCTCGTCCTGGGTCAGCGGTGTCGTCGCCTGCGGCGTCGCCGCCGCAGTGCTGTCGGTCTGTGCACTCATGCTGAATGTCCTTCCACGGAGGGCACGGGGTGGGCAGGGGCGTTCGTGTGGGGGTGTGTGATCGGGATGTTCGTGGTGCAGACGTGGCCGCCTCCGGCCAGCGTCGAGAGGCGCTGCACGTGCACGCCGAGCAGGCGGGAGAACGCCCGTGCCTCGGCCTCGCAGAGCTGGGGGAACTCGTGGGCGACGTCCTGCACGGGGCAGTGCCCCTGGCACAGCTGCATGGCGGCACCGCCGGGGGCAGGGCGGGCGGACGCGGCGTACCCGTCGGCGGCCAGGCCGTCGGCGAGCACCCGGACGCGGGCGGCGACGTCGTCGCCGGCCGCGAGGACCGCGGCGGCGTGCCGCTCCTCCAGGTCGCGGACCCGCCGCTCGGCGAAGCCCTCGACCGCCTCGGGACCGGCGGTCTCGGCAAGGAAGCGCAGCGCCTGCGCCGCGATCTCGGAGTAGCGGTGCGACAGGGCGGCCTGGCCGCGGCTGGTGACGACGTAGCGGCGGGCGGGCCGACCGCGCCCCTGCGGGCCGCGGGCGCCGTCGTGCACGGCGATCTGGTCGGTGGCCTCGAGGACCCCCAGGTGCCGACGGATGCCGGCGGGCGCCAGGTCGAGCTGGGACGCGAGCTCGGCGGCAGACACCGGTCCGGCGCTCGCGACGATCTGGAGCACCCGCTGGCGCGTGCCGGCGTCGGACTCGGAGCTGTCGGCCACGACGTGGTCGACCGAGGGCAGCGTCGCGCTCATGCCACACCTCCGTCGGTCTCGTCAGAAAGCGGGGGCAGACGACACCCCGCGATATTGACAACATCCTTGTTGCCAATATCGATCCCTGCAAGCAAGGAGACCCTTCGCTGAGGGTCGCGTCGCTCACACCCGGGCGCACCGGCGGAGCACGGCGGGCGCCCTAGACTTCCCTCTCGTGCCCGACACCCCCGCGCTCGAGATCTCCGGGCTCGTCAAGCGCTACGGCGGACGTGCCGTCGTCGACGGGCTCGACCTCGTCGCCCACCACGGTCAGGTGACCGCGGTGCTCGGCCCCAACGGTGCGGGCAAGACCACCACGGTCGAGTGCTGCGAGGGCCTGCGGGAGCCCGACGAGGGCTCCGTCCGCGTGCTCGGCCAGGACCCTCTCACGCAGGCGCGCGACCTGCGGCCGCGGGTCGGCGTCATGCTGCAGGACGGCGGCCTGCCCACCGGCGTCCGCTCGCACGAGATGCTCGCCCACGTCGCCAAGATGTACGCGGAGCCGCGCGACCTCGGCGAGCTGACCGAGCGCCTCGGCCTCGGCTCCTTCGCCCGGACCACCGTCCGCCGACTCTCAGGCGGCCAGCGCCAGCGCCTCGCCCTCGCCGCCGCGATCGTCGGCCGGCCCGAGGTCGTCTTCCTCGACGAGCCGAGCGCCGGGATGGATCCACAGTCCCGGCACGCCGTGTGGGACCTCGTGCGGGAGCTTCGCGACGAGGGCGTCGCGGTGCTGCTCACCACGCACCTCATGGACGAGGCCGAGGACCTCGCCGACCAGGTCGTCGTCGTCGACCACGGCCGCGTGATCGCGCAGGGCTCCGTCCCGTCGCTCGTCGCGTCCGCCGACGACCAGTCCCTGCGCCTCGAGGCGACCGGCGGCCTGGACCTCGGCGCCGCGCTGGGCCCCGGCTTCGTCGTCACCGAGCCGCGCGCCGGCTCCTACACGGTGACCGGCGCCGTCGACCCGCGGGCGGTGGCCACCCTCACCGGCTGGCTCGCGGAGCGGGACGTCCTCGTCACGCAGCTGTCCGTCGGCCGCCGCACGCTCGAGGACGTCTTCCTCGACCTCACCGGACGGAACCTGCGATGAGCGCCGCCGCCGCACAGCACCCTCCGCGCCTACCGGCACAGCACCCTCCGCGCCTGGCGGCGCCCACCCTGCAGCGCGTCGCCGCCCAGACCTCGTTCGAGGCGCGCGCCATCCTGCGCAACGGCGAGCAGCTGCTCGTCACGGTGATCGTCCCGGTCCTCGTGCTCCTCGGGCTGACCAAGGCCACCTCGATCGACCTGGACACCGGCGGCGCCAGCCGGATCGACTTCCTGACCCCGGGCGTCCTCGCCCTGGCGGTGATGACGACGTCCTTCACCTCGCAGGCCATCGCCTCGTCGTTCGACCGCCGCAACGGCGTGCTCCGGCTCCTGGCGACGACCCCGCTCGGCCGCGGCGGGCTGCTCGCCGGCAAGGTGCTGGGCGTGCTGGTGGTCGAGATCGTGCAGGTCGTGATCATCGGCGCGACCGCGCTGCTGCTCGGCTGGCACCCGGACCCGGCCGGGCTGCTCCTGGCCGTCGTGGCGATCGTCCTCGGCACCGCGGCCTTCACCGCGCTCGCCCTCCTCGTCGCCGGGACCCTGCGCGCGGAGGCCGTGCTGGCCGTCGCCAACCTGCTCCTGCTCGTCCTCGCCGTCGCGGGCGGGGTCATCATCCCGGCGAGCCAGCTGCCGGGGCCGATGGCGCACATCGCGCTGCTGCTGCCGTCGGGAGCGCTCGGCGAGGCCATGCGGGAGACGCTCATGCACGGCGTGCTGCCGCCCTGGTCCGTGGTGGTGCTCGTCGCCTGGGCCGCGGCCCTGGGCTGGGGCGCGAGCCGCCTGTTCCGCTGGCACTGACCGCTACCGTGGGCCGATGGAGCCCGCGCAGGACGGCACGTTCCAGACGGCCCTCGCCGCCGAGTACGCCGCGCTCGTGCGGATCGTCTCCGAGTTCGACGGTCGGCTCCTGACCGTGAAGAGCTGGTCGGTCACGCTGAGCCTCGCCGGCCTCGGCCTCGGCTTCCAGCAGGAGCACTACGCGCTGTTCGCCCTGGCCGCCGCCACGGGCGCCGCGTTCTGGCTCATCGAGGCGATGACCAAGCGGCACCAGGTCCGCTACTACCCCCGGATGCGACAGATCGAGGCGTGGTCGGCATCGTGGACGGAGCTGCAGCTGAACGGGGCGCCCGTCTCGGCACCGCGGATCGACGCGGCGTGGACCGCCGTCGGCCGGTCGGACCCGGCCGCAGCCCTCGCCGCGCAGCCGCGCGAGATGACGAGCGAGGAGATCCGGCGGATGCGTCGGCACACCGCCTGGCTCCCCCACGTGTTCGTGCCCAGCGCCTTCGCGGTCGTCCTCGGCCTCGTCCTGACGCTGCTCGCCGCCGGCGGGGCGCTCGACATCCCGCTGTGACGAGCCTCGCCCGCCGGGCGGCCGGGAGCACCGGGACCGGACCGTAGGCTGGTCGACGTGAGCTCGACGCCTGCCCTCGACGCCCCCTCGTCGACCCTCGACCGGATCCGCGACCGATGGACCTGGACGGCCGTCGTCGCCAACCTCGTCGGGCAGATCGCGATCATCGTCACCGGTGGCGCCGTGCGTCTCACCGGCTCGGGCCTCGGCTGCTCGACGTGGCCCCAGTGCGAGCCCGGGCAGTTCACACCGCAGCTCCACGACGCGACGTCGCTGCACCCCTTCATCGAGTTCGGCAACCGGACCGTCAGCTTCGTGCTCGTCGTCGTCGCCCTGGCGGTGGCCCTGCTGGTGACGGGCGACCGTCGCCGCCCGTGGTCGTACCGCCGGCTCGGCGTCGTGCCCGTCGTCGGCGTCCTCCTGCAGGCCGTCATCGGCGGCATCACGGTGCTCGTCGACCTGAACCCCGCGATCGTCGGCAGCCACCTGCTCATCTCGATGGCCCTCGTCGCGTTCTCGACGTGGCTCGTCGTCCGGACGTGCGAGGGCGATGGGCCGGCCGTCCCCCTGGTCGACCGCACCACCCGCTCCCTCGTCCACGTGCTCGTGGCGCTGACGGCCGTGGTGCTCGCCCTCGGGGTCGTCGTGACGGGGGCCGGGCCGCACTCCGGTGACGACGAGGTGGGCTACCGGTTCGGCGTCGACCCGTGGCTCATGGCGAAGCTGCATGCCGCGTCCGTCTKGGCCTTCGTCGCCGTCCTCGTCGCGGTGCTGGTGCTGCTGCGCCGCCGGGGCGTGTCCGGGCGGCCCTGGACCACGGCGCTGGTCCTGCTCGGGGTCACGCTGGGCCAGGGCCTCATCGGCTACGTGCAGCTGTTCACCGGCCTGCCGATCGGGCTGGTCAACCTCCACATGCTCGGCGCCGCGCTGCTGGCGTCGACGGTGACGTTCTTCGTCGGCAGCCTGCGCACGCGCTCTTCCGTGCCCGCGAACGACCAGGTGTCGACCGTCGGCTGACCAGCTCTGACCCGGCCTGCACGGGTTTGCCCTGTCCCGATGTCAGTGGTCTCTCCTAGCCTCGAACCATGGCTGACGCGATCACTGCGCAGGGACTCGTCAAGCACTACAAGAGCGTCACGGCCCTCGACGGGGTCGATCTCACCGTGCCGTCCGGCTCGGTGCTCGGGCTGCTCGGCCCCAACGGCGCCGGCAAGACCACGATCGTCCGCATCCTCACCACGCTCCTGAAGCCCGACAGCGGGTCCGCGACGGTGGCCGGCGTCGACGTCCTCGCCAAGCCGCGGGACGTCCGGCGCCGGATCGGCCTCTCCGGCCAGTACGCGGCGGTCGACGAGTACCTCACGGGCTTCGAGAACCTCGACATGATCGGGCGGCTCTACCACCTGGGCGTGAAGCGGTCGCGCGAGCGGGCCCGCGAGCTGCTGGCCGCGTTCCGGCTCGAGGACGCCGCGGACCGTCCGTCCAAGACCTACTCGGGCGGCATGCGCCGCCGGCTCGACCTGGCGGGTGCGCTCGTCGCCGACCCGCCGATCATCTTCCTCGACGAGCCGACCACCGGCCTGGACCCCCGCGGTCGCACCGAGATGTGGGAGGTGATCCAGAACCTCGTCGCCGGCGGGACGACGCTCCTGCTGACCACGCAGTACCTCGAGGAGGCCGACCTGCTGGCGGACGACATCGTGGTGATCGACCACGGGAAGATCATCGCGCAGGGCACCGCGGACCAGCTCAAGATGCAGGTCGGCGGTGAGCGGCTCGAGCTCACTGTCCGGGACCCGGCGCGGCTGCTGGACGCCCGGGACCTCCTCGAGCCGCTGGGCGTCGGCAAGGCGGGCCTGGACGAGGGCCGACGGACCTTGCTCATGCCGATCAGCGGCGGCGCGCAGGTGCTCACGGAGGCGCTGCGGGTCCTCGACGGCGCGGGGATCGGGATCGACGACGTCGGGCTGCGCCGACCGACGCTGGACGACGTCTTCCTGTCCCTGACCGGGCGGTCCGCCGAGGAGGACGGGGAGGACAGAGCGGGCGAGCCCTCCGCGTCCGAGCCTCCCCCGCCGCCCGTTCCCGAGGTCGCGAGACCCGGCCGTCACGCGGCCGCCGACGAGTACTCCGAAGGGGGTGTCTGATGGCCGCCCCGACCGTCTTCTCCGACTCCTACGTCGTCGCCAAGCGCAACATCATCAAGATCAAGCGCGTCCCGGACCTGCTGGTCTTCACCACGCTGTCGCCCATCATGTTCGTCCTGCTGTTCGCCTACGTGTTCGGCGGGGCGATCGCCGTGCCGGGCGGCGCCGACCCCGACGCGTACCGCGAGTTCCTCATGGCCGGGATCTTCGCCCAGACCGTGATCTTCGGCGCCACCATCACGGGCGCGGGCCTGGCGGACGACCTGAAGAAGGGGATCATCGACCGGTTCCGGTCGCTGCCGATGGCCCCGTCGGCGGTGCTGACGGGCAGGACGATCTCCGACGTCGCCAACAACGTGCTCGTGCTGATCGTGATGTCGCTGACCGGGCTCCTGGTCGGCTGGGGCATCCACAGCTCGGTCCCGGAGGCGGCGCTCGGCTACCTGCTGCTCATCGTCTTCGCCTACGCCATCTCGTGGATCATGGCGTGGCTCGGGATGCTGGTCCCGAGCCCGGAGGTGTTCAACAACGCGACGTTCATCGTGATCTTCCCGCTCACGTTCGTCGCCAACACGTTCGTGCCCCTGGAGACGCTCCCGGCTCCGCTGCAGACGTTCGCCGAGTGGAACCCGGTGTCCGCGGTGACCCAGGCGTCGCGCGAGCTCTTCGGCAACATCCCGCCGGAGGTCCCGCCGCCGACCGCGTGGCCCCTGCAGCACGCGGAGCTCTACACGCTGATCTGGACGGCGATCTTCATCGCCGTCTTCGTGCCGCTCGCCAACATGCAGTACCGGCGGTCGACGAGCCGCTGAGCCGACGGCGCGCGAGGAGGGTCGCGCGCCGTCGGCGTCAGCCGAGGTCGCCTGCCGTCAGCCGAGGCTGGGCAGGGTGACCGGAACGAGGGACGACCAGCCGCTCGCACGCGCGGCGGCGGCGGCGAGCACGCCAGTGACGGCGGTCGGGCTGTGCAGCCGACCGTCCAGGGCAGCTGCGACGGCCTCGTCGAGCGGCACCCAACGCGGCACCATGTCAGCCTCCTCGTCGGCGCGGGCGTAGAGGTCGGCGTCGGCGACCGCCGACAGGTCGCGGGCCAGGAAGACGACGATCCGCTCGTCCGAACCGCCGGGACTCGTGCAGAACTCGACCAGTCGCCACCACGAGCCGGCCCGGAGGTCGGCCTCCTCGGCCAGCTCCCGGGCGGCCGCGACGAGAAGGTCCTCGCCGGCCACGTCCAGGAGACCGGCGGGCGGTTCCCAGAGCACCGACCGGACCGGGTGCCGGTACTGCGACAGCAGCAGCACGCGGTCGTCGTCGTCGAGGGCGATCACGGCGACGGCGCCCGGGTGCGCGACGTACTCGCGCAGCACCTGCGTCTCCCCGAGATCGACCACGTCGCCAACCAGGTCGAAGATCTTCCCCGCGTGGATGACCTCGTGCGTCAGGACGGGCCGCGCCGCCGACCGGTCAGCGAGCGGCTCCCCCATCAGGACTCGTCGCCGCGCTGGGCGAGAGCTGCCTCGACGAGCCCGGCGAACAGCGGGTGCGCCCGGGTCGGGCGCGACTTGAACTCGGGGTGCGCCTGCGTGGACACGTAGTACGGGTGCACGTCCTTGGGCAGCTCGACGAACTCGACCAGCGAGGTGTCGGGCGAGACCCCGGAGATCACGAGGCCGGCGTCCTCGAGCTTGTCGCGGTAGGCGTTGTTCACCTCGTAGCGGTGGCGGTGCCGCTCCGAGACGCGCGTGGCGCCGTACGCGTCGGCGACGACGGACCCGGGTGTCAGGACGGCCTCGTAGGCGCCCAGGCGCATGGTGCCGCCCAGGTCGCCCTCGCCACCGACGATCGCGAGCTGCTCGGCCATGGTCGCGATCACCGGGTGTGCCGGGTCGGCGTCGAACTCGGACGACGACGCGCCGTCCAGGCCGAGGACCGTGCGCGAGTACTCGATGACCATGCACTGCAGGCCGAGGCAGATGCCGAGCGTCGGGATGAGGTTCTCGCGGGCCCAGCGCAGCGCGCCGAGCTTGCCCTCGATGCCCCGGACGCCGAACCCGCCGGGCACCAGCACCGCGTCGACGCCCTCGAGCGCGAGCCGGGCGCCCTCAGGCGTCTGGCAGTCGTCGGACGTGACCCAGCGGATGACGACCTTGGTGTCGTGGTGGAAGCCACCGGCGCGCAGCGCCTCGGTGACGGACAGGTACGCGTCGGGCAGGTCGATGTACTTGCCGACGAGCGCGACCTCGACCCGGTGGGCGGGCTGGTGCACGCGGTGCAGCAGCTCGTCCCAGCCCTTCCACTCGACGTCGCGGAACGGGAGGCTCAGGCGCTGGACGACGAACGCGTCGAGGCCCTCGGAGTGCAGGACGCGCGGGATGTCGTAGATGCTCGGGGCGTCCTTGGCGGTGACGACGCCCTCGACGTCCACGTCGCACATGAGCGCGATCTTGCGCTTCGTGGCCTCGGGGACATCGCGGTCCGCGCGCAGGACGATCGCGTCAGGCTGGATGCCGATGCTGCGCAGCGCGGCAACGGAGTGCTGGGTCGGCTTCGTCTTCAGCTCGCCCGACGGGCCGATGTACGGCACCAGGGAGACGTGCAGGAAGAAGACGTTGTCGCGGCCGAGGTCGTGCCGCACCTGGCGGGCCGCCTCGAGGAACGGCAGCGACTCGATGTCGCCGACCGTGCCGCCGATCTCCGTGATGATGACGTCGATGTCGGACTGCGCCTGCTGCCGCATGCGCGTCTTGATCTCGTCGGTGATGTGCGGGATGACCTGCACGGTGTCACCGAGGTACTCGCCGCGACGCTCCTTGGCGATGACCTGCGAGTAGACCTGGCCCGTGGTCACGTTGGCGGACCCGACCAGGTTCACGTCGAGGAACCGCTCGTAGTGGCCGACGTCGAGGTCGGTCTCGGCGCCGTCCTCGGTGACGAAGACCTCGCCGTGCTGGAACGGGTTCATGGTGCCCGGGTCCACGTTGAGGTACGGGTCGAGCTTCTGCATCGTGACCTTGAGGCCACGGGAGCGAAGGAGTCGGCCGAGGCTGCTCGCCGTCAGACCCTTGCCGAGGGAGGAGGCGACACCCCCGGTGACGAAGATGTGCCGGGTCGTGGATTCCGACCGCCCGGAGAGTCGATGCGCGCGCTCTGTCACGGGATTCCAACCTACCTGACGAACGCCCTTTGCCGGGGTGCCGAGCGGGGTGAGTCCCGACACGTCGGAGTTCAGGACAGCGGCGCGTTCGGGTTGGCGGGGTCAGTGACCCGGACGTCGACGAGCGGCCGCGGCTGCGCCTCGAGGCTGCGGAAGTCCCGCAGCGTCCCGCGATCCCCGGCGAGCACGGCTCCCGCGACGACGAGGGCAGCGATGATCCCGCCGCCGGCCKCCGCACCGATCGACGTGAGGAGGCCGTGGCCTGCCACCTGGGCGACCGCGTCCACCACCCAGCGGCCCGCGAGGGCGCCGAGGCCTGCGCCGACCACGAGGATGACCGCGGCGCGCACCAGACCGGCGGTGGCGGGCCGGCCGGCGGCGCGCCGCAGCAGGACGACCGCCACGGTCCCGCCGACCAGCATGCCGAGCGAGCTGGCCTGGGCGAGCGCGAGCAACGTCGCGTCCGGGTCGTGCCGGGCCGGGGCGAGCGCGGCGGCGATCACGGGGGTCGCCACCGCGACCGTGCCCCAACCGGCGACGTTGGCGGCGATCGCCGACCGCCCGCGCTCGAGGGCGTACAGCGCGCGCGACGCGTGGAACATGAGCGCGAAGCCGAGCAGGCCGGGCATCAACCACGTGATCGTCGTGCTCATGGCGCGCATGCCCGCCCCGCCGTCGGCGATCCCCACGAAGATGTCCGTGACTGCCGGTGCCGCCGCGACCAGGGCCGCGCTGCCCAGCGCCGCCGCCGCCAGCACCGCACGGGTGGTCCCCGAAGCCATGCGCGCGAACCCCTCGTGCTCACCGGCCGCGGCGCGGGCCGCGAGCCGGGGGAACGTCGAGGTGGCCAGCGGGACGACGAGGACCGCGTAGGGCAGCAGGTACACCTGCTGCGACCAGAGGAAGACCGACCAGGTGCCGACGTTCCCCCAGGCGCTGGCGACGACGAGGCTCACCAGCACGGAGAGCTGCTGCGCGACCAGGGAGCCGACCCCCGCGAACGCGAGAACGGCCAGGCGACGGCCGACGCCCACCGGGAACCGCAGGGTCGGCCGGATCCGGACGCCGAGGCGGTGGACCGGCACGAACATCGGGAAGCACATCGCGGCGACCCCGAGCGTGGTCCCCCACCCCAGGACGGCGAGCGCCCCGCTGGTGACCGCCGCCGGGTCGTCGAGCTCGCCGTCGGCCAGCGCCGCGTAGACGAGGTAGGTGGCGATGACGACGAGCGACGACAGGACGGGCGCGAAGGCCGGCCAGAAGAACCGCTTGTGCGCCTGGAGCACCGCATAGAGCAGCACCGCGACGCCGTACATCGGTACCTGGACCGCGAAGACGGCGATGAAGTACTGCAGCAGGTCGCGCTCGGCGTCGCCGAGCTGCCCGGGCCACGCCGAGGCGATCAGCCCGCTGCAGGCCGCGAGAGCAGCGCCCATCGGGACCAGCACCAGGAGGGTCCAGCCGAACGTGGCCGACGTGATCGCGTCGACGTCCTTGCGCAGCGCGCGGGACACCGGCAGGGCGAGCACCGGGACCAGCGCGCCCGCGAGGGCGCCACCGGCGGCGACCTCGAAGAGCACGTTCGGCAGCGTGTTGGCCGTGTTGTAGACGCCGCCGATGCTCCCCGCCTGGAACGCGTGCGCCTGGACCAGGTAGCGCGCGAACCCGAGAACGCGACTGAGCACGGTGACCGCCGCGATCATCGCGGCGGCGCCGCCGAGCCCGGCGAGGGTGCGCCGCGCTGCGGGGCTCACGCGGACCTGTCCACCGGGGTCCCGACGGGTCGCCGACCCCAGGCGTCCACCTCGCGCAGCACGGGGGTGCGCTCGATCACGCGCGTGAAGCTGACCTTCTCGCTGGCCACGGTGAGCCCGAGGACGACCGCCAGCACGGCGAGCCGCACGGACCGCGGGGCGCTGAGCACGACGGCGGTGCCGAGCGTGGCGCCGAGCGCGTTGGCCCCGCCGTCGCCGAGCATGTCGGCCTCGGCCAGGTCCTGGTCCAGCGCGGCCCCGACCACCCCGAGCACCGAGGCCGCTCCCCCGGCACCACCACCGGGTCCCAGGGCCAGCGGGGCGGCGACGAGTGTGGCCGCCTTGAGCGCGCGACCCGGACGCAGGTCGAGCAGGTTCAGCAGGTTGGCGCTCGCCGCGACGAGCGCGCCGGACGCGGTGACGTCGGCCACCCAGCCGAGTCCCGACCGGCGGCTGCCGTCGGCTCGGTGGGTCGGTGTGGCCACGGCGGCTGCGACGAGCGCGCCGGCGCCGATGCCGAGCACCTTGAGGCCACCCGTCGTCAGCTCGCCGCGGGCCAGGGCGCCCAGGTGACCGCGCAGCCCCTTGCGCCGCGACGTCGTGTCCTCGCCGAGGTCGTCGACCAGCCCGAACGCCGCGCCGGACGCCGTCGCCACCGTGAGGGCCACGGCGCCACGCGACGACGGAGCGCCGACGAGCCCGCCGGCGAGCAGACCGGCGGCGACCGCGGGACCCTCGAGCAGGCTGATCGGCTCGCCGCGGTGGTTCGTCCGTACCCAGCGGGCCTGGCCGCCGGGCGCCTGGCTGTCCAGCGCGCCGCGCACGACGGCCGTCACCGTTCCGGCGACGGTCCCGGCGAGGGCGCGCCGCAGCAGCCCGACCGTCATCCCTCGGTCCCGCCCGCGTCCGCGCCCTCGAGGGCGCGGGCCGTGCGGTCGACGGCCGGCAGCACGACGGCGGCCGGGATCGGCGTCTCGCCGTCGCCGAAGCCGTAGTGCCCGTTGGTGCCCGCGATGCGGCCGGCCAGCGCGAGCGGCACGTTCACCTGACCCGTGACCAGCTCGACGCCGGAGACCGTGGTGACGGACGACGCGAGGTCCTGGTCGGCGAGCACGGCGTCCGTGAGGCTGCCCTTGCCGCGCGGCCCGTCGGCCAGCACCGCGCCGGACGACAGCTCCTGCGCCGCCGTGACCACGGCGAGCTGGGATGCCACGACCGAGTCGGACGGCTCCGGCTCGGGGGTCGCGTTCTCGTCGGGAATCGTCAGCGGGACCCCGACCACGACGATCGCGTCGGCGGGGACCGTGACCGGGTCGGCCACCGTGACCAGCGGGCTGTCGCTCTCGCTCGACGAGAGGAGCTCCAGGAGCACGGACGCATCGTCGGACAGCGCGTCGGGGTTGGTCGGGTCCGGGGTGACCAGGCCCTGCACCAGGGCCGAGGCGAGCTCTCCCTCGACGCCGGCGTCGTCGGCCGGCACCGGGTCCAGGTACGTGAGGAGCTGCCCGACGAGCGCCTGGCGGAAGGTGCGCGCGTCCGGGTCGGACCAGGTGTCGGTGAGGGTGACGTGCGCCGTGACCGACGCGCCCGACTGGGTGAGCCGCGTGTCGATCGCGGTCCGGGTGGACTCGTCGACCTCGCCGAGGGTGATCACGGCGATCCGACGGTCGCGGAGCGACCCGTCGAGCAGCTGGGGACCGGCGGCGTCGATGTACGTCTCGGCGTCCTGGAGGGAGCCCGACGTCGTGTCGAGCTCGGCGCGGAGCGCGTCCTTCTCCCCGCGCAGCTGCTCGACCTGACCGGTGAGGGTGTCACCGATCGTCTCCTTGAGCGGGCCAGCCCCCAGCGCGATGCCGACGGCGAGCGCGAGGAAGACCGAGATGAGCGAGACGATGTGGTAGCGGAAGTCGATCACGGTGCGAGGTCTCCGTCGGGTACGTCGCCGGCGGGGGCCGGGACCAGGTGCAAGGGTCGGGCGGCGGTCATCCGAAGAGTCCGCTCACCCACGAGGTCATGTCGTCGATGCGGGCGCCGAGCAGACCGATGAGCGTCTGACCGGCGGCGGTCGAGGCGAGCGCGACGCCGAGCGCCAGCAGGCCGGCGAGGACGAGCAGCGTGAGCTGCACGTTGGAGATCCGGTTGCGGTAGAGCCGCGACACGCCCTTGGCGTCGACCAGCTTGCTGCCCACCCGCAGGCGCGTGAGGAACGTGCTCGCCATGCCGGACCGTCCCTTGTCGAGGAACTCCACGAGCGTGGCGTGCGTGCCGACGGCGACGATGAGCTCGGCGCCCTTGTCGTCGGCGAGCAGCATCGCGACGTCCTCGCTGGTGCCGGTGGCCGGGAACACGACGTGCTTGACGTCCAGCTGCTCGACGCGTGCGAGGCCCGGTGCGCGTCCGTCGCGGTACGCGTGGACGACGACCTCGGCGCCGCAGGTGAGGGCGCGGTCCGAGACGGAGTCCATGTCGCCGACGATGAGGTCAGGCTTCCAGCCCGCGTCGAGGATCGCGTCCGCGCCGCCGTCGACGCCGATGAGCACCGGGCGGTACTCGCGGATGTACGGACGCAGCGTGACGAGGTCTTCCTTGTAGTGGTACCCGCGGACCACGATGAGGACCTGGCGGCCGTCGATCTCGGTCGCGATGTCGGGCACGCCCACACCGTCGAGGAGCAGGTCACGCTCCCGGCGCAGGTAGTCCATGGTGTTGGCGGCGAACGACTCCAGCTGCACGGAGAGGCCGGCGCGGGCCTCCTCCATGGCGGCCTCGACGGTCGCGGGGGTCTGGAGCACCCCCTCGGCGACGAGCGTGTCGCCCTCGTAGACGGCGCCGTCGACGACTCGCAGCCGGTGGCCCTCGGTGATCGCCATGACGTCGGCGCCGAGGTCGTCGATCAGCGGGATGCCCGCCGCGACCAGGATCTCGGGGCCGAGGTTCGGGTAGCGGCCCGACGTGGACCGGGCCGAGTTGAGCACCGCTGCCGGCTGGCACGCGACGAGGGCCTCGGCCGAGACACGATCGAGGTCCAGGTGGTCGATGACGGCAACGTCACCGGGGCGCAGCCGCTTGGTCAGCCCCTTGGTCCGGGGGTCGACACGCGCCGGGCCGGCGACGACGCCGGCTTCGGGCAGGGCGGTGCGTTTGCGTAGGGAGGCTCTCATCGCCGCTCATCGTCCCACGGCCGAGAGCTCGAGCAGCTCTGCGGCATGCGTCCGAGCGGCGTCGGAGTCCTCCTGACCGGACAGCATGCGGGCCAGCTCGCGTACGCGCTCCTCGTTCGTGACCAAGCGCACGTCCGACTCGGTGACCACGTCGACCCCGTCGGCGGTCGACTTCGTCACCACCAGGTGCCGGTCCGCGAACGCCGCGACCTGCGCGAGGTGGGTCACCACGAGCACCTGGCTCCCCTGCGCCAGGGCCGACAGGCGGCGTCCGACCTCGATCGCCGCCCGACCGCCGACGCCCGCGTCGACCTCGTCGAAGACGAACGTCCCGGGTCGCGTGGCACCGGGCGCCGTCGCGAGCGCCACCTCGATCGCGAGCATCACGCGGGACAGCTCGCCCCCGGACGCGCCCTTGCCCAGCGGGCGCGCGGGCGCACCGGCGTGGGAGGCCAGCAGCATCTCGACCCGGTCCGCGCCGTGCGGGCCTGGCTCGTCCGCGGGCTCGACGACGACCCGGAGCTCGGCTCCGCCCATCGCCAGCCCGGACAGCTCGTCGGACACGACGGCCGACAGCCGCTGCGCGCCCTCACGCCGGCCGGCCGACAGCTGCTGCCCGAGCGTGCCGAGCTCGTCGTCGAGCCGGGTCAGCTCCGCGCGCAGGGCCTCGATCCGCTCGTCGCCGCCGTCCAGGTCGAGCAGGCGCCTCCCGGCGGTGTCCGCCCACGCGAGCACCTCCGCGACGGTCGAGCCGTRGCTGCGCGTGAGGCTGCCCAGCTCGGCGCGGCGGCGCTGCGCGGCGTCGAGCCGCAGCGGGTCGGCCTGCAGGTCCTCGAGGTACGCGGCCAGGTCGGTCGACGCGTCGGCCAGCAGGTACCCGGCCTCGGCCACGCGGGTCGCGAGCGCGGCGAGGGCGGGGTCGTGACCGCCCTCGTGCTCGAGGAGGCGCCGCGCCTGCTCGATGGCCCCGACCGCCGCCGCGTCGTCTGTCCCGTCGTCGCTCCCGACGAGCGCGGCGTGGGCGCCTGCCGCGGCCGTCCGAAGGTCCTCGGCGTGCGAGAGCCTGTCGACCTCCTCGGCCAGCGTGACGTCCTCGTCGGGCTGGGGGTCCACCCGCTCGACCTCCGCCAGCCCGAGCCGCAGCAGCTCCGCCTCGCGGGTCCGGTCGCGCGCGCGGTCGACCAGGTCCGTCAGCTCCGCGTCGACTCGGGCACGGTTCGCCCACGCCGTCCGGTAGCGGCCGAGCAGCTCGCCGTGCTCGACCCCGACGAACTCGTCGAGCGCCTCCCGCTGCACCGCCGGCGAGCGCAGCCGCGCCTGGTCCGCCTGTCCGTGCACCGTGACCAGCTCGTCCGCCAGCTCCGCGAGCAGGCCCTGCGGCACCGAACGACCGCCGACGTAGGCGCGCGAGCGCCCCGCCGTACCGTCGGTGGACGCGCCGACCGTCCGCAGCAGCACCAGCGATCCGTCGTCGTCCAGCTCCGCGCCGGCCTCCAGGGCCCGGTCGAGCGCGGGCGCGCCGGTCGCCAGGACGACCCGGCCCTCGACCGCCGCCGACGAGGAGCCGACGCGAACGGTCGCGGGGTCCGCCTTGCCGCCGAGCAGCAGGTTGAGCGCCGTCAGCACCATCGTCTTGCCGGCGCCGGTCTCCCCCGTGAGGACGGTCAGGCCCGGTCCGAGCTCCACGTGCGCTGTGCCGATGACCCCGAGGTTCTTGATCCGGATCTCGTCGATCACGGTGACGCCTCCGAGCTGTCGGGGAACGTCGGACGCGGCGCGCTGGGCCGGCCGCGCCACCCGTCGACGGGGAGGTCGAACTTGTTGACCAGCCGCGTCGTGAACGGTGCCGGCGTCAGTCGGGCGAGACGCACGGGGACGTCGCTGCGGGTGACCTCGACGCGCGCGCCCAGCGGCACCTCGAGCTTGCGGCGCCCGTCGAGCGTGACCAGGCCGGCCGCGGGCGAGCGCTCGAGCACCTCGACCGCGAGCCGGCTGCGGGGACCGACCACCAGCGGCCGGGCGAACAGCGCGTGCGCGGAGATGGGCACGAGGATCATGCCGTCGACGTCGGGCCACACGACGGGTCCACCCGCCGAGAACGCGTGCGCGGTCGACCCCGTCGCCGTCGCGGCGACGATCCCGTCGCACCCGAAGGACGACAGCGGGCGACCGTCGACCTCCAGGAGCACCTCGAGCATGCGCGAACGGTCGACCTTCTCGAGCGCGGCCTCGTTCAGGGCCCACCCGGTGCCGACGCTGCCGTCCGGGCGGATCACGCGGACGTCCAGCGTGCCGCGTTCCTCGACGTCGAACTCGCCGGCGGTCAACCGGCGCACCGCCTCGCCGACGTCGTCGCGTTCGCTCTCGGCCAGGAACCCGACGTGCCCGAGGTTCACTCCGAGCAGGGGCACACCCGTGCCGCGCGTGAGCTCGGCGGCCCGCAGGATCGTCCCGTCGCCGCCGAGCACGATCGCCAGCTCGAACGACGGCAGGTCGGCGGCGTCCGCGTCCTCGGCCGCGAGCACGGGCTCGACGCCGGCGCGCTCGAGCTCCCGCACGACCTCGCGGGTGGCCGTGACGGCCTCCTCGCGCCCCCGGTGGGTGACGACGAGCGCCCGCCGGGTCATCGGTCGGTCCCGAGCACGGCCGCGGTGATCTGCTCGACCGGCACGTCGACGGGCGAACCGCCGTCCGCACGACGCAGCCACAGAAAGAACTCGACGTTGCCGCTCGGTCCGGGCAGCGGGCTGCGCACGACGTCGAGGACGGCGAGCCCGAGGTCCGCGGCCGCCCGCGCGACGCCGACGACGGCATCGACCCAGAGCCCGGGCACGCGCACCACGCCGCCCGAGCCGAGCCGCTCCCGGCCCACCTCGAACTGCGGCTTGACCATCACCAGCAGGTCCGCGTCGAGCGCGGCGACCTCGACCAGCGCGGGCAGCACCAGCGTGAGGGAGATGAACGAGAGGTCGGCGACGACCAGCCCGGGCGCGGGATCGACGTCACCGCGGCTCAGGGACCGGACATTGACGCCCTCGCGGACGTCGACCCGAGCGTCCGCCCGGAGCTCGTCGACCATCTGGTCGTGACCGACGTCGACCGCGACGACGTGCGCGGCGCCGCGGCGCAGCAGCACGTCCGTGAACCCGCCGGTGCTCGCCCCGGCGTCGAGGCACCACCGTCCGGCGACCAGCGGTCCGCCCTCACCCAGCGTGTCCAGCGCGCCGGCGAGCTTGTGCCCGGCGCGGGAGGCGTAGCCCGGATCGTCGCCGTCGGGCTCGACCGCGACCAGCTCGTCCGTCACCTGGGCTGCGCTGCGCGAGACGGCTGCTCCGTCGACGGTCACCCGACCGGCGGCGATCAGCTCCCCCGCGTGCCGACGCGAGCGCGCCAGTCCGCGACGCACCAGCTCGGTGTCGAGGCGTGTGGTCACCGCGGGTCAGCCCTCCGCGTCCGCGAGCCGGTCCTGCAGGGCGCCGTGGACGGCGTCGAAGACGGCGACGTGCGCACGCAGCGGCTGGTCCTCGAGGCCGGCGAGCCGCGAGAGCGCCTCGTCGACGGCGTCGTCGGACGTCGTGGGCGCCTCGTCCGCCGTCACCGGCGTCTCGGTCTCGCGCACGGCTGCATCTCCGGCGTCCGGGGTCCCGCTCACTGCACCGCCTCCACACACTGTTCGTCGTCCCGCCGGCCGTCCGTCGACAGGTCGCGCGCCGACGGCCCGGCTCCAGGCATCCGGGCGGACTGCTACGCCCGGGACCGCGCCCACGCTACCTGCCGCGGGCGACACCGCACGGCCGCCACACACAAGGCCGGCGCGAGCGACCTTGCGGCACCACGACGGTCCGACCGACGGCGCGGCAACACGTCGGGCACGACGGACGATCCCGCTGACGGACGGCAGCCACGGCGCCGCCGCACACGTCACGCGGACGCGGGTCCCGTCGCCAGCTCAGGCACGGAGGCGGGATCGATCTCGGCACCGTCGTCGACCGCCGCCCAGGCCGCAGCGCACGCGGCCCGGATGACGTCCACGTGGTCCTCCACGGACGACGGATCCCCGCGACCGATCTCGAGAGCACCGTCGACCACGCGGGCCGACGCGTCCCGCACCGTCCACCATCCGTCCGCGCCTCGCGCAGGCTCGGGGTGCGCGACCAGCAGCGACCGCAGGTCGGCGCCGATGAGGTGCGGGCGCTCTCCCGGGATGGCGAGCACGTCGTCGCGCGCCGAGCTGACCCCGGTGAGCACGTGCAGGCCGATGTACCCGCCGGCGCGCGCCCCGGCCAGATCGGTGTCGAGCCGGTCGCCGATCACGAGCGTCTCGCGGGCACCCACACGCTCGACGGCCATCTTGTACATCGTCGGTGACGGCTTGCCGGCGCTGTCGGGCTCGACGCCCGTCGCCGCACGCACGGCGCCGACGAGCGACCCGTTCCCGGGCGCGAACCCCCGAGCGGTCGGCAGGCTGAGGTCGAGGTTCGACGCGACGTGCCACGCGCCGCGACCGACGGCGTACGCCGCCTCCGCCAGCTGCGGCCACCCGACCTCGGGCGCGAAGCCCTGCGCCACGGCGGCGGGCTCGTCGTCGGCCGAGTGCACGACCTCGTACCCGGCGGCGCGGACGGCCGTGACCAGTCCCGCACCCCCGACCACGAGCACCTTCGCCCCACGCGGCAACCGGGTGCGCAGCAGCTGCGCCGCCGCCTGGGCCGCCGTCATGACTTCCGACGCGTGCGTGACGATCCCGAGGTCCGTGAGCTGGTCAGCGACCGACTCCGGCTCCCGCGATGCGTTGTTGGTGACGAACACCAGCCGCATGCCGCGCTCCCGCGCCGACGTCAGCCCCTCGGCAGCGCCATCGATCGGGTCGTGCCCGCGGTAGGCGACGCCGTCGAGGTCGACGAGCGCGAGGTCGAACCGGTCGGCGAGCGGGGTCGACGACCCGATGAGCCCGCCGTTCACCGACCGCCCTCCGCCTCGTCGCCGTCCTGCGGCGCATCGTCGACGGACTCGTCTTCGCTCACCCCGCCCGAGGCAACCGGAAGCTCGTCCGACTCGTCCCGATCCTCCTCGACCTCGGTCGAGGCGCCCTGCGGCTCGTCCGACTCGTCCTCGACGTCGTCGATCTCAGCCGAGGCGACCGGCACGTCGTCAGTCCCGTCCTCATCGAGCTCGTCGACCTGGAGCGAAGCCTCCGGCACGTCGTCCACATCGTCTTCGTCGACCCCGACGACCTCGACCGACGCCTCCGGCGCGTCGTCCAGCTCGTCTTCGTCGACCTCGACCGACGCCTCCGGCGCATCGTCCAGCTCGTCCTCGTCGACCTTGACGACCTCGACCGACGCCTCCGGCGCGTCGTCCAGCTCGTCCTCGTCCGACTCGTCGTCCTCGTCGACCTCAGTCGATGCCTCCGGCGCCTGGTCGGACTCGTCCTCGTCGTACTCGCCGTCCTCGTCGAACTCGCTGAGGTCGAACGCGACGACGTCGTCCTCGATCTCGACGTCCCCGGCGGCCTCGTCGAGCTGGTCCTGCGTGTAGGGCGCCAGCTCGGCCGCGGCCTCGTCAGAGAGCCCCGCCGCCTCGAGGGCTGCAGCACGCGCCTGCGCGACGCGCACGGCGACGAGCCCTGTCCCCGCGCGAACGGCGACGGTCGACAGCGACGCCACAGCGGCCTCGGCCTGCCCGAGGTCGAGCCGCGCCCCGCTGACGACGATCGCGAGCTCGATCTTGGTCTCCGCGTCGAGAGTCTCCGCCTCGGGCTCCTGCGCCAGCGCGAGCGCGCGCTCGGGCCGGCCGAGGCCACGCTCGCAGTCCGCCATGATCGCCAGGTGCTCGGACGAGCCGTTCAGCCGCCGCACCGTGCGCAGCTCGCGCAGGGCCTCGGCGTACCGGCCCGTGCGGTAGGCGGCCAGCCCGGCCGCCTCGCGGACCACGTCCACGCGCCCGGCGCGACGAACCGCGGCCTGCGCGTGCTCGTAGGCGAGCTCGGGCTGCGTGTCGAGCAGCAGCCCCACCATCACGAGGTGTCGCCCGACGCCCTCGGCGTTGTCCTTGCTCAGCGTGCGCAGACGTCCGCGGACCGAACGGTCGAGGTCACTGAACACGACCTCATCCGGGATCTCGGGCGCGACGACGCGCTCGTCCTGCGGCGGACGCGTGAGCCGACGGTCATCGCTGCTCTCCCGACGGTCGGGACCCGACGAGTACCCGCCACGCGCACCGGCGTGGCCGGAGCCACCGGCAGGGGGCCGACGATCGCCGGTGGCCGGCCGGTCGGCGCGGTTGCCGCCGGCGGGGGGCCGCCCCGAACCGCTACGCGCGGGACGGTCGGTCGACGACGGGCGGCCAGCACGGTCGCCGGACGAAGGACGCTCGCTTCGGCCGGCGCCACCACCCGAACGATCACCGTACGAGGGACGGGCGCCGCCGGAGCGGTTGTCGTACGAGCTGCGCTCGGGACGGTCACCGTACGCGGGACGCTCGGCACGGCTGCGATCGCCGCTGCCGGAGCGGTCGCCGTAGGACGGACGGTCACCCGAAGGCCGACCGGACGACGGACGGTCGCCGCCGGAACGGTTGCCGTAGGAGCTGCGCTCCCCGCCGGGACGATCCCCGTACGAGGGACGGTCACCCGAAGGCCGACCGGACGACGGGCGGTCGCCGCCGCCGGGGCGATTGCCGTAGGAGCTGCGCTCGCCACCACCGGACGGACGGTCACCGTACGCGGGACGGTCGCCGGACGGACGGTCACCGTACGAAGGTCGACCACCCGAGGGCCGGCCACCGGACGACGGACGGTCGCCACCGGAGCGGTTGCCGTACGAGGAGCGCTCGCCCGACGGACGATCACCGTAGGACGGGCGCTCGCCACGGCTGCGGTCGCTTCCGCCGGAACGGTCGCCGTAGGAGGGACGGTCACCTGAAGGCCGAGTGCCGTACGAGGAACGGTCACCGCTCGGACGATCGCCGTACGACGGGCGATCGCCGCGCCCACGGTCGCCGCCACCGGAACGCTCGCCGTACGAGGGGCGGTCACCCGAGGGACGGCCGCCGTAGGACGGACGGTCACCCGAAGGACGGTTGCCGCCGTAGGAGCTGCCGCTGGGACGGTCACCGCGGCCACGGTCGCCGCCACCGGAACGGTCCCCGTACGACGGACGCTCACCCGAGGGACGGTTGCCGTAGGAGGGACGGTCTCCACCCGGACGGTTGCCGTACGAGGGACGGTCTCCACCCGGACGGTTGCCGGAGGACGGGCGGTCACCGGAAGGCCGGCCGCCGTAGGAGCCGCGCTCGCCGCCGCCGGAACGGTCACCGTACGACGGACGGTCGCCGCGGCTACGGTCGCCACCACCGGAGCGGTCGCCGTAGGACGGGCGGTCACCCGAGGGCCGGCCGCCGTAGGAGCCGCGCTCGCCGCCGCCGGAACGGTCACCGTACGACGGACGGTCGCCGCGGCTACGGTCGCCACCACCGGAACGTTCCCCGTACGACGGACGATCACCAGAAGGCCGGTTCCCGGAGGAGCTGCGCTGACCACCGGAACGGTCGCCGTAGGAGGGACGGTCGCCAGACGGTCGAGAACCCCGATCATTACCCGCGCCGTAGGACGGGCGAGAACCACCCTGGTCGCGAGATCCACCGCTGAAGCGCGGGCGGTCACCGGAGCGGGAGCCTCCGTCGCGGTCGCCAGAGCCGGAACGCGGTGCATTCCCACGACCCTGCGAATCACGCGCGCCCCGGGACGGGCTGTTTCCGCGGTCGGGCCGACCACGGTCCGCCCCACCCGACCGACCACGGTCGTCAGGTGTGCTCCCGGCAGGATTCTCGCTGTTCATCTGTGTGCTCTCCTCGTCGCGATCGACCGCCCCATCGTCTCATCCCCTGCTCCGGGCGCCGAACGGCGACGGTGGGGCCGCGCCGGCAAGCGGAGCGGGGACGACACTGCGGTGAAACTGCTGATCAATACGCCCGACGCTGCGCGTAATAAATAGTCCGTAAAAACAGAAGAAGCCACCCCCGTAGGGGTGGCTTCTCCTGAATGATGTCCGGCGGCGTCCTACTCTCCCACACCCTGGCGAGTGCAGTACCATCGGCGCTGAAGGGCTTAGCTTCCGGGTTCGGAATGGGACCGGGCGTTTCCCCTTCGCTATGACCGCCGTAACGTTGTCGAGTTGTCAAACGGGTTCCCGTTCGTCTCTCGGGAACCGCACAGTGGACGCGTAGCAAAGCAATGAATGAAGTGGTGAA